>SLDY01000099.1 GCA_007125005.1 Natronohydrobacter sp. | reverse complement strand
TGGCCACATGGGTTCTGCCTGCGCTGGCAGGTTTTGCTCGCGATGCGGATATCTTGCTGGATATTGCGGTGGATGATGAGGATCACACGACCGACTGGCTGAAATCGGGGCGGGTGGTGGCCGCGCTGACTGCTGTGGCCAAGCCTGTTCAGGGTTGCAAATCCATCGCCTTGGGCAGCCTGCGCTATCATGCAACGGCCAGCCCCGGTTTCATGCAGCGATTTTTTGCAGACGGCGTGACCCTTTCAGCACTGGCCCGCGCACCTGTGCTGACCTTCAACCAGAAGGATCAGTTGCAAAATGAATGGGTGCAAGCCGTCTTCGGGCAACGGTTGGCAGCGCCAACCCATTGGCTGCCTTCGACCCAGGGTTTTGTGACAGCGGCGGTGCAGGGGTTGGGTTGGGGCATGAACCCCGCGTCTTTGGTGCACGAACATCTGCGCTCTGGGC
The DNA here is from genome assembly GCA_007125005.1 of Natronohydrobacter sp. Classification (GTDB taxonomy): domain Bacteria; phylum Pseudomonadota; class Alphaproteobacteria; order Rhodobacterales; family Rhodobacteraceae; genus Roseinatronobacter. Next base: position 24,502 of record SLDY01000099.1, on the reverse strand, counting down.
AATTGGTGGAACTGATTGCGGACACGGCTTTTGACCGGCCCTTGTTCTGGCAAATCAACCGACGTGCGGCAGAACCACTTCGGGCGCTAAGCGATGCCCTGCGCCGTCATGCGCGAGAAGCGCTGGCGTGAAGAACCGTCTGTTGTGCTGCGCGTGCGCTGTTTCGCCATTTGCCTTCGGGCCCGACCGCCCGCAAATCCCGCATACCCGCCCTTCCGCATCATAGCGCCAAACCTAACACCTCCGGCAAATGCCCGATATCCGGCAGCACCGCATCGGCATGGGGCGCAAGCTCCTCAATCGGCGCGAGGCCGGTGAGCACGCCGATGGTGGCCATGCCTGCGCGGCGGCCTGCGATCAGGTCATGCGTGCTGTCGCCCACCATCACCACGCTTTCCGGCGAAAGCCCCGCGCGGGACGCGAAGCCCAGGAGCATGTCGGGCGCGGGTTTGGGGGTGTAGCCGCTGTCATAGCCCAGCACATGCGCGAAATGGCTGTGGATGCCAGCGCGGATCAGGTGCATCTCGGCGGCCTCATGGGCGTCATTGGTGGCCACGCCCAGCGTGAAGCCATGCGCCGTGAGCCGGGCCATGAGCGGCGTGAGGGGGACCGGCGGGACCATCTCGGCACGGGTGGCGCTCGCGACGAGGTAATCGCGCAACCGCTCGAAGCGCATATCGGGCAGATGGGGCAGCAGCAGATCTGCCGCCTCCTCCAAAGTGCCCGCGATGACGGGTGAGGCCGGGTCGAAGCGCCCTGCCCCGATATCGAAGTGTATGGCCTCTGCCAGCCGCGCGCGGCACTCGGGGGTGCCCTTGGAGAGATCATCGAGCAGCGCCTCGGCCCAGCCCGACCAGCTTGCGGAGAAATCGAAGAGCGTGCCATCCTTGTCGAAGAGAATGGCGCGGATATGGGCAAAGGGCATCTGGGCGATCCTGACCGGGACGGGCGTCAATAGACCATCGGCATGGCGCGGTTGAGGCGATCGATGGCGGATTTCACCTCGTCAGAGATGGGGGTGTCGATACCGTCGATCAGATGCGCGAGTTGCTCGGAGGTGGTTGCGCCGATGATGGGGAGCGTGGTCGCGGGGCGGGTGCGGGTCCATTCCACGGCCATATGCACCGGGTCGAGCCCGAATTCCTGCGCGATGGCGAGATAGCCCGAGACGGCCTCGAACACGCGCCCGCTGATGCGCCCGCCCAGATCGGGGTTATGCATGCGGCGCGAGTTTTCGGGGATGACATTGCCTGCGTATTTGCCGGTCAGCAGCCCTGCGGCGAGCGGTGAGAAGGCGAGCAGCGGGATGTTTTCATTGAAGCAGGCCTCGGAGAGGTCGAGGTCGAACTGGCGGCAGAGCAGCGAGTATTCGTTCTGGATGCTGAGCATGCGCGGCAGACCTTCGCGTTCGGCGATATTGGCCCATGTGGTCACGCCCCATGCGGTCTCATTGGAGAGCGCGATATGGCGCAGTTTGCCTTCGGCGATCAGATCCTGCGCGCAGGTGAGGATTTCGCGCATATGGGCGAGGGTCTCTGCGTGGTTCTGGCCGGAAGGGTCATAGCTCCAGTTGCGGCGGAAATGGAAGGAGCCGCGATTGGGCCAGTGCAACTGGTAGATATCGATGCAATCGACCTGCAGGCGCTTGAGCGAGGCCTCAAAAGCCGCGCGCATCCGTTCGGCGGTGATCGGCGCGCCATCCTTGACGGCCGATGAGCCCTCGCCGGTGATCTTGGTGGCGATGATCATATCGGCCGGTTTGCGGCTGGCGATCCAGCGCCCGATGATGGCCTCGGTCTCTCCTGCGGTTTCAAGCCGCACAGGGTTGACCGGATACATCTCGGCGGTGTCGAGGAAGTTGATACCCGCGTCCACGGCCATATCGAGCTGGCGGTGGGCGTCTGCCTCGTCGGTTTGGGTGCCATAGGTCATCGTGCCCAGACAATAGCCCGACACCATCAGATCCGATTGTCCCAACCTTTGCTTTTGCATCTGCGCCCTCATCGCTTTGTCTTGCGCTGCGCAATCTAACGGGTTTTGCGCTTAGGGAAAGGCTCGATTTCAGCCGCAATGAATCCGGGTGATGATCTCGTCCGCGTCATGCTCGATATTCAGCCGGTCGGGGTTCCAGTCCATCGTCACGGCCATGTCTGGGCCGATGATGCGATGGGGTTCATGCAGGTCATCGACGGAGATTGCGGCGAGGGGTTCGCCGATGAGATCCTGCATCAGTGGCGCAGGGCATGTCTGCGCCGGGTCCGCGCTTTCAGGCGGGGTGCAGGCGGCGATGGCGGTGGCGGTGAAGGCGGTGGCGAGCAGAGCGCGGGGCAGCATGAGCAATCTCCTGTGTCTTTGCGCCTGTCTTAGCAGAGGCGCAATGCCCCCGCATCTGATGCGTGAACAGGATTGCGTGAGTTTCTGGATATGTTATCTAGGGAACATATGGAGAACATATATGCGCGATCTTGTCTCTGACCCGCCCCCTGCACGGCTGGGGGGGCTGCTGGATCTTGTGCCCGGGCGGGTGCATGAATTTTGCGGGCCTGCGCGGCGGGTGCTGGCGGCATGGGTCATGGGCGGGCTGGCAGCAGGCGCGCCGGTGATCTGGATCCGCCCCGGCTGGAGCGCGGAGCATCTGCACCCGCAGGGCTTGGCTGACTGGGCCAGCCCCGAGGGGTTGATCACCCTCACGCCACGGCGCGAGGCTGCGGCGCTGGGCTGTGCGGAAGAGGCGCTGCGCTCGGGGGCTGTGGCGCTGGTGGTGGTGGAACTGGCCGCCCCTGCCGCACTGACCCCGCTGCGCCGGTTGCATCTGGCGGCTGGCACCGGGCTTGCGCGGCGCCAGAGCGGGGCAGCCTCTGGCCCGCTCTGGGGCTGTGTGCTGACACCAGAACAAGGGGGCACGCCGGGGGTGGAAAGCCGCTGGCATCTGGCCCCCTGCGCCGCGCAAGGCGAGGCTGTTCAGCCCGCATGGCGGCTGGCGCGGCTGCGCGCGCGCATGGCCCCCCCGGCGGCATGGCATATCAGCGCCGATCTGCAGGCCCGCGCGCTGGCGGTGGAATAATGCGCCCCGCCCGTCGCGGGGGCTTTTCGCCTCTGCGCGGCTGCAGTATATGCCGCCTATGTCGCAAAACCCGCCCGAACTTCGCCCCGATCTCGCCCCGCGCGCGTTGCTGCGCGATACCCCCCGCCCCGGCCAGCCGACCATTGGCATGGTCTCGCTCGGCTGCCCAAAGGCGCTGGTCGATAGCGAGCGGATACTCACGCGGCTCAGGGCCGAAGGCTATGGCATTTCGCCCGATTATGCAGGTGCCGATGCAGTGATCGTCAATACCTGCGGTTTTCTCGACAGCGCCAAGGCCGAAAGCCTTGAAGCCATTGGCGAGGCGCTGGCCGCGAATGGGCGGGTGATCGTGACGGGCTGTCTGGGTGCAGAGCCACAATATATCACCGGCGCGCATCCCAAGGTGCTCGCTGTCACAGGGCCGCATCAATATGAGCAGGTGCTGGATGCGGTTCATGCGGCTGTGCCGCCTGCGCCTGATCCTTTCATTGATCTGCTGCCAGCATCCGGGGTCAGCCTGACACCGCGCCATTACAGCTATCTCAAGATCTCGGAAGGCTGCAATCACAAATGCCGCTTCTGCATCATCCCTGATATGCGCGGGCGGCTGGTGTCGCGGCCAGCCCATGCTGTGCTGCGCGAGGCCGAGCGGCTGGTGGCGGCGGGTGTGCGCGAACTTCTGGTGATTTCGCAGGATACCTCCGCCTATGGGGTGGATATCCGCCATGCCGAAGAGCGGGGCCACCGTGCGCATATCACGGATCTGGCGCGCGATCTGGGGCAGCTTGGGGCCTGGGTGCGGCTGCATTACATCTACCCTTATCCGCATGTGCGCGAGTTGATCCCGCTGATGGCAGAGGGGCTGGTGCTGCCCTATCTCGACATCCCGTTCCAACATGCGCATCCCGACACGCTGAAGCGCATGGCGCGCCCCGCGGCCGGGGAAAAGACGCTTGAGCGGATCGCCGAATGGCGCAGCATCTGCCCCGAGATTGCGCTGCGCTCGACCTTCATCGTGGGCTATCCGGGCGAGACAGAGGCAGAATTCGCGCATCTGCTTGACTGGCTGGAGGAGGCACAGCTCGATCGCGTGGGGTGTTTCCAGTATGAGAATGTGCAAGGCGCGCGCTCGAATGCGCTGCCGGATCATGTGCCCGATGAAATCAAGGCGGAACGCTGGGCCCGCTTCATGGAGAAGGCGCAAGCCATCTCGGAGGCGAAACTGGCAGCAAAACTCGGGCAGCGGCTGGAAGTGATCGTCGATGAGATCGATGCGGAGGGGGTTGCGACCTGCCGCACCAAGGCCGATGCGCCCGAGATTGACGGCAATCTTTTCATCGATGCGGGCACCGAGGGGTTGAGCACGGGTGATATCGTGACCGTCGAGGTGGATGAGGCGGGTGAATATGACCTCTGGGGGCAGATCGTCCCGCGCGGCTAGATATGCCTGTGCCAAAGGCACAGGCAGCGCCCGTCCGGCGTGCAGGGTCGGGTGGGTGGGTGCGGCGCACGGGCGCTTCTACCGCCTACCCCTTGCGTAACGCCTGCTGGAGCGCCGCCCCCAAAGCGCCTTGATCGGCGCGTGAGCCTGATGAGGGGGTTTGGGGGCGCGCAGCCTTGCCCTTGCCCTGCTCAGGCCCGCGCGGCGCAGGCCCACCGCCCTGCTTGCGCATACTCAGCCCGATGCGTTTGCGCGCGACATCCACTTCCGTCACACGCACTTTCACCACATCGCCCGCTTTCACCACCGTATGGGGGTCTTTCACGAAGCGGTCCGCGAGTTGGCTCACATGCACCAGCCCATCCTGATGCACGCCGATATCCACAAACGCTCCGAACGCCGCGACATTCGTCACCGTGCCTTCCAGCATCATGCCCGGGCGCAGATCCCCGATATCCTCCACCCCTTCGGCGAAGCGCGCGGTCACGAAACTCGGGCGCGGGTCGCGGCCGGGTTTCTCCAGCTCTGAAAAAATGTCGCGCACTGTGGGCAGGCCGAAATCCCCGGTCACGAAATCCTGTGCGCGCAGCCCTTTCAGCGCCTCCGGCGCGCCCATGATCGCGCGGATATCACGCCCGCAGGCAGCAACGATCCGGCGGGCGACATCGTAAGCCTCGGGGTGCACAGCGGTCGCATCAAGTGGCTCGCTGCTCTCGCGCAGTCGCAAAAACCCTGCGCATTGTTCAAACGCCTTGGGCCCCAGCCCTGCGACTTTCAGCAATGCCTTGCGATTGGGAAAGGCGCCTTTTGTATCACGATGGATCACGATGGCCTGTGCCAGCGAGGCCCCGAGCCCGGCCACACGCGCCAGCAGGGGCGCGGAGGCGATGTTGAGATCCACGCCCACCGCGTTCACAGCATCTTCCACCACAGCATCGAGCGCCTGTGTGAGGCGGCGCTGATCGACATCATGCTGATACTGGCCCACACCGATGGATTGCGGTGTGATCTTCACGAGTTCTGCGAGAGGATCCTGCAATCGCCGCGCGATGGAAACCGCGCCGCGCAAGGACACATCAAGATCGGGGAATTCACGCGCAGCGAGTTCGGAGGCAGAATAGACCGAGGCCCCGGCTTCTGACACGATCACGCTCGTGGGCCGGGCCGTCCCGTGCGGCAACTGTTGCAGCGCCTCTGACACCATTGCCTGCGTCTCACGGCTCGCAGTGCCATTGCCGATGGCGATAAGCTCGATCTCATGCGCGCGGATCAACTCCAGCAGCCGCGCCTGCGCGCCGCGCAAATCCTTGCGCGGTTGGAACGGGTAGAGCGTGTCAGTCGCCAGAAGCTTGCCTGTTGCATCCACCATGGCGAGTTTGACGCCTGTCCGGATACCCGGATCAAGCCCGATTGTGGGGCGCGGGCCTGCAGGAGCTGCCAGCAGTAAATCCTTGAGATTGCGTGCGAAAACCGCAATCGCATCTTCATGCGCGCGCTGGCGCAGCTCTGCCATCAGGTCGGAATACATGGCAAGGCTGAGCTTCACCCGCCATGTCCACTCGGCCGCCTTGCGCAGCCACAGATCCCCTGCCCCATTGCCGGAAATTCCGATGGCCGCCGCAACCATCGCCTGCACACGCGCCAAGCCCTCTTCCGGGTCGGGGCCGATATCGATGGTGACGATCTCTTCCTTCGCCGCACGCAGAATCGCCAAGGCACGATGCGAGGGGATTCTGGCCCAGGCTTCCTGATGATCGAAATAATCCGAGAATTTCGCGCCCGCGTCTTCCTTTCCGGGCAGCACGCGTGCCGAGATACGGGCATTTTCGCGCAAAAACGCGCGCAGCTTGCCCAGAAGGGCCGCGTTTTCGCTCAATTCCTCAGTCAGGATATCGCGCGCGCCCTCCAGCGCGGCTTTCACGTTTGGCACATCATCGCTGACAAAGCGCTCCGCAAGTGCCTCTGGTGCAGCATTTCGATCATCGAGAATGGCGCGCAGAAGCGGCTCAAGCCCATGTTCGCGTGCGATCATGGCCTTGGTGCGGCGCTTGGGCTTGTAGGGCAGATAGATATCTTCGAGTGCGGCTTTGGTCTCGGCCTGCGCGATGTCGCGGGCAAGCGCATCGGTAAGCTTGTCCTGTGCACGGATTGATTCGACGATCACCTTGCGCCGGGCTTCCAGCTCGCGCAGATAGGCCAGCCGGTCTGCCAGCACACGCAGTTGCGTGTCATCAAGCCCGCCTGTGACTTCCTTGCGGTAGCGGGCGATGAACGGCACAGTCGCGCCCCCATCGAGCAAGTCTATCGCGCTCGCCACCTGCGCTGGGCGCGCAGATATCTCGCTTGCGATGGCATTGGTGATACGCTGGGTCGGGTCGAGCACGTGCCTGTCCTTCTCGCTGTTGGGGCTTTGTCTTACGTCACCCGCCGCGCTGCGCCAAGGGCCGCCTGCTCACGGATCCGAAGACACTGGCATCACGAAAAACGCCACCTGCGAGGCAGGTGGCGCGTATTGAACAGCTATCGCGAGAGGTTCAGGTAGCTTCGGAGATGAATTTCACTGCGTCGCCGAATGTCTGGATATTCTCTGCAGCATCATCCGGGATCTCGATGCCGAACTCTTCTTCGAACGCCATGACAAGCTCAACCGTGTCAAGGCTGTCAGCACCAAGATCATCGATGAAGGACGCACCTTCGGTGATCTTGCCTTCATCAACGCCCAGATGCTCGACCACGATCTTCTTCACACGATCCGCGATATCGCTCATGTTTTTCCCCTCAGGTTTTGCCGCTTTCCGGCCTTGGAATTCTCTCGTCCACAGCCTTTCACAGCGTGGTCTTGCGCGCCCAATAGGGCGATTGGCGCTGCGGGTCAACCCTCTAGACCGGGCAGCGTTGCAGATGCCCTATAGCACATGGAAAGCGCGCCTCAAATGATTCCGCGCGCCTCAGATCATCGCCATACCGCCATTGATATGCAAAACCGCACCTGTGACATAGCCTGCCTCCGGGCTTGCGAGATAGAGCGCGCCCGCGGCGATTTCCTCTGGTATGCCCATGCGGCCTGCGGGGATACGGGCATTGATTGCCTCCTGCTGTGCCTCGGTCAGCACTTTGGTCATGGGGGTTTCGATAAAGCCCGGCGCAACGCAGTTCACGGTGATGCCGCGAGTTGCGACTTCCTGCGCGAGCGCTTTCGAGAGCCCCACCAGACCGGCTTTCGCGGCCACATAATTCGCCTGACCCGGATTACCGATCGCCCCCACGACCGAGGAAATATTCACGATCCGGCCCCAACGTGCTTTCATCATTCCGCGCAATGACCCGCGCATCAGGCGCATGGCAGCCGTCAGGTTCACGTCGAGCACCTGCGCCCATTGCTCGTCGGTCATGCGCATCATCAGATTGTCGCGTGTGATCCCGGCATTGTTGATCAGGATATCGAGACTGCCCATCGCTTCGGTGGCGGCTTTGGGCAGAGCGTCGACAGCTTGCGTATCAGAGAGGTTGCAGGGCAGGACATGGGCGCGCGCACCAAGCTCTTGCGCCAGCGCCTGCAATGGGTCTTCGCGCGTGCCCGAAAGCGCGACCGTAGCGCCGGCACCATGCAGTGCGCGTGCGATCGCTGCCCCGATCCCGCCCGAGGCGCCTGTTACCAAAGCGGATTTTCCTGTCAGATCAAACATGACGCTCCCTTTCACAGTTTGGCGGGCTCTATACCAATCCCCCCCTCTTTACGCCATGACGAAGTTGTTGCTTGTAAGCCAAGTGTGTTGTGGCGAAATACGCAGCGCAGCAGGAGGAATGCCATGTTGACCCGTGAGGCGCTGATTTCGCTTTTTCAAACCGGGGTTCGGGCCGCTGATCCGCGCGCGGCTGTGCGCGAGAGCTTGCGCGCGTCACCCGTGGCCGCCGAGGGGCGGCTGTTCATATTGGCGCTGGGCAAAGCGGCCACCGCCATGGCTGAGGCTGCATTGGAGTTGATGCCCGTTCCCGCCCACACGCTGGTGGTCACGAATTATGAAAATGCCGCGCCAGTTGCGGGCGCCGAGGTGATCGCAGCGGGCCATCCGGTGCCGGACGAGAACGGCCTGCGCGCGGCAGCGCGTGTCGAGGAGATACTGGCCGGAGCAGGTGCAACGGATACTGTGCTGGTTCTCGTTTCGGGGGGTGGCTCTGCGCTCTTGCCCGCACCTGTTGAAGGGCTGAGTCTTGCCCAGAAGGCCGAGGTCAATCGGGTGCTGCTCGCGGGCGGTATCGATATCGTTGCGATGAATGCCGTGCGCCAGCATCTTTCACGGCTCAAGGGCGGGGGCTTGCTGCGCGCGGCGCAGCCTGCCCGTGTCACGGCGCTGATCCTGTCGGATGTGATCGGCGATGATCTTCGCGCGATTGCGTCGGGCCCGACTGCGGCACCGATTGCACCGCGCCCGCATGTGGTCGAGATGCTGCGGGCAAGCGGAATGTGGGGGCGGCTCCCGGCGGCGGCACAGACCGCACTTTTGCGCCCGGAGGAGGAGCTTCCGGCAATTGCAGCCGACAACCGCCTGATCGGATCGAATCGGCACTCCCTTGAGGCCATGGCGCAGGCCATGGCACAGGCAGAGATTGCAGCCAACCCGCTGGTGGGCGATGTGGCGGACGCCGCGAAAGTGATTGTGCGGGCGTTCGAGGACGGCGGGCCGCTGATTCTTTTTGGCGGCGAAACAACTGTGAACTTGCGTGGAGATGGGTGCGGCGGGCGCAATCAGGAACTGGCGCTGCGTGTGGCTCTGGCGCTCGAAGGGCGGGATGGCTGGCGGTTTCTCTCGGGCGGCACGGATGGGCGCGACGGGCCGACAGACGCGGCAGGCGCAATTGTGGATGGCGCGAGCTGTGCGCGGATACGCGCAGCGGGCGGCGACCCTGAGGCATTGCTTGCCAATAACGACAGTTACCGGGCGCTGGAGCTTGCTGGTGATTTGCTGATTACCGGGCCAACGGGGACCAATGTCGCGGATCTGCAAATTCTCTCCTGCGGTTGAGATCTTGCGAGGGCGTCAGCTTTGGCATAAGCGCTCTGGGCATGACACAGCATGATTTCTGCCTCATCATCGATTTCGGCTCTCAGGTCACGCAGCTCATAGCGCGGCGCTTGCGCGAGAGCAGGGTCTATTGCGAAATACATCCGTTTCAGAATGTCGATGAGGCATTCCTGAAGTCGCGCGCGCCCAAGGCCGTGATCCTCTCGGGTGGGCCAGGCTCCGTGCCTGAGGCAGGCAGCCCGCGCGCGCCGCAACATCTGTTCGATATGGGCGTGCCGGTGTTTGGTATTTGCTACGGCCAGCAAGTGATGATGGACCAGCTTGGGGGTCGGGTCGAATCGGGCCATCATGCGGAATTCGGGCGGGCCTGGGTCGAACCTGCGGCGGGCCATCGCAATGACGGGATATTCGCCGGGCTGTTCGAGACAGGGCGCGAGCAGGTCTGGATGAGCCATGGCGACCGCGTGACGGAACTCGCGCCGGGATTCGAGGTGATCGGCACCTCACCCAATGCGCCTTTCGCGATGATCGCGGATGAGGCGCGGCATTTCTATGCCGTGCAGTTCCACCCCGAGGTGCATCACACACCGCAGGGCGCGCGGATGCTGGGCAATTTTCTGGCGCTGGCCGGGTTCAAGGGCGACTGGACGATGGGCGCCTATCGCGAAGAGGCGATTGCAAAGATCCGCGCGCAGGTGGGTGACAAGCGGGTGATCTGCGGGCTGTCGGGTGGGGTCGATTCCTCGGTCGCGGCAGTGCTGATCCATGAAGCGATTGGCGATCAGCTGACCTGCGTTTTCGTCGATCACGGGCTGTTGCGCCAGAACGAGGCGCAGGATGTTGTCACCATGTTCCGCGACCATTACAACATCCCGCTGATTCATGCCGATGAGGCCGATCTGTTTCTTGGCGCGCTGGAGGGTGTTTCCGACCCGGAGACAAAGCGCAAGACAATCGGCAAATTGTTCATCGACGTGTTTCAGAAATACGCTGGCGAGATCGAGGGAGCGGAATTTCTGGCGCAAGGCACGCTCTACCCGGATGTGATCGAATCGGTGAGCTTTTCGGGCGGGCCATCGGTCACGATCAAGAGCCACCATAATGTGGGCGGGCTGCCCGAGAAGATGGGGCTTAAGCTGGTGGAGCCGCTGCGCGAACTCTTCAAGGATGAAGTGCGCGCTCTGGGGCGTGAACTGGGTCTGCCGGATCATTTCATCGGGCGCCACCCCTTCCCCGGCCCCGGCCTTGCAATCCGCTGCCCCGGTGAGATCACGCGCGAGAAGCTCGACATCCTGCGCAAGGCGGATGCGATCTATATCGACCAGATCCGCCGCCACGGGCTTTATGACGAGATCTGGCAGGCATTTGCTGCCATTCTGCCCATGCGAACTGTGGGGGTCATGGGGGACGGGCGCACATATGATTACGCGCTGGCACTTCGTGCTGTCACATCGGTCGATGGCATGACGGCTGATTACTACCCCTTCAGCCACGAATTTCTGGGCGAGACTGCAACGCGGATCATCAATGAGGTGCGCGGAATCAACCGGGTGTTCTATGATTGCACATCGAAACCACCGGGCACGATCGAGCTGGAATAGAGCGGATAGCGCCAGGCTGACGGCAGGAACGGACAAACAAATTCGTCAAGCCTTGCAAAGAGCGCCAAAAATTCTTCCCCTTGGCAAAAGCCCATGCTACGCAAGGGGCAAGGCGGTCAAAACCGCCGGATCTGCGTGTCAAATCATTCAGGTCAGACGATAACAAACCTTTGGGAGACTTCTGATGAAAAAGCTTCTTCTTGCCAGCACGGCGCTGGCATTCTCCGCGGGCATGGCGCTTGCCGATGTCAAGATGGGCGTGCTGCTGGGCTTCACTGGCCCGATTGAATCGATCACGCCGCATATGGCTGATGGCGCGGAAATGGCTTGGAACGAGATTAACGAGAGCGGGCTGTTCCTTGGCGGGCAGAGCATCACCTCGGTGCGCGCTGACTCGACCTGTGTGGACAGCTCCGCCGCGCAAGCCGCTGCAGAGCGCATGATTTCGTCGGATGGCGTGGTCGCAATCATGGGCGCGGATTGCTCGGGCGTAACCATGGCCGTGTTGCAGAACGTCGCGATGTCGGCAGGCATCCCGATGATCTCGCCTTCGGCAACTTCTCCGGCCTTCACCACGACCGATTCGAATGGTCTGTTCTTCCGCACGGCACCTTCGGATGCGCGTCAGGGCGTGGTTCTGGCAGGTATCGTTTTGGAGCGTGGCTTCAATGAAGTCGCCCTGACCTACACCAACAACGACTACGGCGCAGGCTTCGCAAATGCTTTCGAAGCTGCCTTCATTGAAATGGGCGGCACCATCACGTCGAAAGTCGCGCATGAAGAAGCGCGTGGCGATTATTCGGCAGAGGTGGGCCAGCTTGCTGCTGCGGGTGGCGATGCGCTCGTGATCCTGGGCTATGTTGACGGCGGCGGCTCGATGCTGCGCACCGCTTATGAACTGGGCGCGTTCGAGAATTTCTTCATGGGCGATGGCATGTTCGGGGATGAGCTTGTGGCCAGCGTCGGAGAAGCGCTGGAAGGCACTGTCGGCACGATCCCGTGGGCATCGGGCGAAGGTGCAGACCGTTTCCACGAGATGGCCGAAGCCGCAGGTGTTCAGGGTCAGTCCAGCTACACGCGCGAGAGCTATGATGCTGCGGCCCTGCTGGCGCTGGCCGCTCAGGCTGCTGGTGAAGCAACGCCCGAGGGCATTGCTGCCAATATCCTGAATGTTGCCAATGAGCCGGGCGAACCGATCCTGCCGGGTGAGCTTGCACGCGGTCTCGAAATTCTCGCCGCGGGTGGCGAGGTCAACTACATGGGCGCAACCAACGTGACGCTGGTAGGCCCGGGTGAGGCTGCAGGCTTCTATCGCGAATATGTCGTCGAGAACGGCGAATTCGTGACGGTGCAGTTCCACTAACGAAGAGCGGATCCAAGAGGATCCATCCGGCCCGGGGGCAAACCACCCCGGGCCGTTTTCCGACAAGCGTTTCATACAAGCGCAGCGGAAGCGGGGAAATCTGACATGGCCATGATCGAGGTCCAGAATCTGCACAAGCATTTCGGCGGTTTTCATGCCGTGGACGGGGCGACGCTCAAGATCGAGAAAGGCTCGATCACAGGGCTGATCGGCCCCAATGGTGCAGGCAAAACAACGCTGTTCAATGTTATCGCGGGCGTGCTGCCACCAACTTCCGGGCGCGTGCTGATGGAGGGGGAGGATATCACAGGCCTGCCCCCGCATGAGCTGTTTTCCAAAGGGCTTTTGCGCACGTTTCAGATTGCGCATGAGTTCCATACGATGACGGTTCGCGAAAACCTGATGATGGTCCCGCCGAACCAATCCGGCGAGAACCTCTGGTCGGCATGGTTTCACGGTGAGAAGGTGCGCGAACAAGAGGCGCGTATCCGTGCGCGCGCCGATGAAGTGCTGGAATTTCTGACCATCAGCCATATCGCGAATGAAAAGGCGGGCCAGATCTCGGGCGGGCAGAAAAAGCTGCTCGAACTGGGGCGCACGATGATGACTGACGCCAAGATCGTGTTTCTGGATGAAGTTGGCGCGGGTGTGAACCGCACGCTGCTGAACACGATTGCGGATGCCATTGTGCGGTTGAATGAGGAACAGGGCTATACCTTTGTGGTCATCGAGCATGACATGGATTTCATCGGACGCATCTGTGACCCGGTGATCTGCATGGCCGAAGGCAAGGTCTTGGCCGAGGGCACGCTTGACGAGATCAAGGCCAATGAAGACGTGATCGAAGCTTATCTTGGAACTGGCCTGAAGAACAAAGTGGTCAAGGAAGCGAGCGGCAATGTTTGAGCGCGTCTGCAAGACCGGGGCCGCTCTTGTCTTGGCGCTTTCAGGCACGGCAGCTTTGGGTGCCGAAGATGCCTGTGCGCCGCTCTCGGGCGGTTTTCTCTTCTGCCCCGGCGAGAGCGCATGGGCAGATGCAGAGGTGGTGCCGTTCAGCAATGGTGTGGCCTTCGATCTGCCACCCTTCTGGCTGGAGGTGATGGAAGCCCCTGAGGAGATCGCACAGGCCAGCACGCTGGATGCGGCACTCGACGCGCTGATTGCCTTGGTGGCGGAGCAGGCGCGCAATGAGGGGCTCGATGCCCCCGAAGAGCTTGCGCGCGATAGATTTGACCTTGAACAGCTGGAGGCTGTGACTCTCACGACCCGGATCGAACTGCCTGAAGATGATCCTATGGTGTTTGTCACGATGATTGCAGAAAAAGAGGATCGGCGGTTGTTTGTGACCCTTGATCACGAGGACGAAGTGGTGGCCGATGTGGAGCAGGAATTCCGCCGGATCGCCGGATTCTTCACCTTGCAGGAGGAGTGAGCCATGGCAGAGCCTGTTCTGATTGGCGAGAAAATGAGTGGCGGCTACGGCAATGGCCCTGATATCCTGCATGACTGCACCATCGCAGTCGAAAAAGGCGAGATCGCAGTGATCGTGGGCCCTAATGGCGCAGGCAAATCCACGGCCATGAAGGCTGTGTTCGGAATGCTGAACCTGCGTCAGGGCTCGGTGCGGCTCAACGGTCAGGATATCACGGCGCTGAGCCCACAGGCGCGCGTGGGCAAGGGCATGGGCTTTGTGCCGCAGACCAGCAATATCTTTCCCTCGATGACCGTCGAGGAAAACCTTGAGATGGGCGCGTTCATTCGCGACGATGATATCACACGGACCATGGCACAGGTTTATGAGCTCTTCCCGATCCTGCGCGACAAGCGGCGGCAGGCAGCAGGCGAGTTGTCGGGCGGGCAGCGACAGCAGGTCGCCGTGGGCCGCGCGCTGATGACCAAGCCCACTGTGCTGATGCTCGATGAACCGACAGCCGGAGTGAGCCCGATCGTGATGGACGAGTTATTTGACCGGATCATAGAAATTGCGCGCACGGGGATCTCTATCCTGATGGTAGAGCAGAACGCTCGTCAGGCCCTCAATATCGCCGATAAGGGCTATGTCATGGTGCAGGGCGCCAATCGCTACACAGATACCGGGGCAGCCCTTCTCGCTGATCCCGAAGTCCGCAAATCCTTTCTTGGAGGCTGACAGGGATGGAACCTCTCAACGCACTTGTCAGTGTCACGAATTTCATGCTGATCCCGGCATTTGCCTATGGCAGCCAGCTTGCCTTGGGCGCACTCGGGATCACGCTGATCTTCTCTATCCTGCGCTTTGCCCATTTCGCGCATGGCGACACGATGGCGCTCGGAACTGCCGCTGTGATTGGCGGCACTTTCTTCCTGCAGGCACAGGGAATCGGGTTAGGTGGTCTTCCGACTGCGCTGCTGGCCATTCCCTTCGGCATTCTGGTGATGGTTCTTTACCTGCTTGCCGCTGACAAGCTTGTTTATAAATACTTCCGACAGGTCAAGGCCAAGCCCCTGACGCTGGTGATGGCCTCGCTGGGCGTGATGTTCGTGACCAACGGGATCACGCGGCTGTTCATGGGTGTGGGTGAAACCCGCTTCGAGGACGGGCAACGGTTCCTTTTCACTGTGCGCGAGTTTCGGGAATTCACAGGGCTTGCCGAAGGCATGGCGCTGCGCTCTGCGCAGGCTATCACGATCATCACGGCGCTCATCGTGATGGTGGTGTTGTTCTGGTTTCTGACCCGGACGCGCGCGGGCAAGTCCATGCGCGCCTATTCCGACAATGAGGATCTTGCATTGCTCTCGGGAATCAATCCCGAACGCGTGGTGATGATCACATGGACAATCACGGCGATCCTGCTGGTGCTGGCCGGGACACTTTACGGGCTCGACAAGGGCTTCCGGCCCTTCAACTACTTCCAGCTGTTGTTGCCGATGTTCGCGGCGGCAATCCTTGGCGGCCTCGGCTCGCCTATCGGGGCGATTGTGGGAGCTTATGTTGTGGCATTCGCCGAAATGGGCATCACTTTTGCATGGCGCAGGGTCTTTAGCTATCTGATGCCCGAGGGGCTTGAACCCACATCAATGATGCAGCTTCTGCCCGTCGATTACAAATTCGCGGTCACATTTGCCATTCTGGTGATCGTGCTGCTGTTCCGCCCGACCGGTATTTTCAAGGGGAAAGTGCTATGAGCCTGACTGCGCGCGATCTTGGCCTATTCGCCATCATGGGCGCTGTGCTGGCGATGGTGGCGATGTTCCAGAGCCCGCAACTTGCTGTGACCATCCTCAACATGAGCCTGATCTCGGCGATCATGGCGCTGGGTGTGAACATGCAATGGGGCTATGCGGGGCTCTTCAATGTGGGCATCATGGGCTTCACGGCTGTTGGTGGGCTCGCAGTGGTTCTCATTGCCCAACCCCCGGTGCCCGAAGCCTGGGCCGCGGGCGGATTGGGGATTTTGCTTGGCCTGATGCTGGGTGTGGCGACGATCCTTGCCGCAGTTGTGGTCTATAAGCGAATGTCACCAAGCAAGCTGCGCGGATTTGCGATCTTTGGCGTGCTGGTCGCGGGCTATCTGATCACATCCTATGTCTTCGGGCCTGCGAAACAGGCCGTGCAGGCAGTCAACCCTGCCTCGGAAGGCTATCTTGGCGGTGCGAACCTTCCTGTGATCCTTGCATGGCCAGTGGGCGGTATTTTCGCAGCCGGCGTGGCATGGCTTGTGGGCAAGGTCTCGCTCGGGTTGCGGTCGGATTATCTGGCGATTGCAACGCTTGGCATCTCTGAAATCGTGATTGCGGTGCTCAAACATGAGCGCTGGCTCGCACGGGGCGTAAATAACGTGACCGGCATCGACCGACCAGTACCACGCCCGGTGGATTTGCAACCGCAACCATGGGTGCAGTCACTGGCCGAAACCCTTGGCTGGAGCGTGTCGCAAACTGCTTCGGTCGTTTCCGGGCTTGGTTATTCGCTGCTGTTCCTGATCGTGCTCGCGATCCTGATCTGGCTCGCGGAACGTGCGCTGAATTCCCCTTGGGGGCGGATGATGCGCGCCATTCGCGACAATGAGGTTTCGGCCCGCGCCATGGGAAAGGACGTCACAAGGCGGCATCTGATGATCTTTGTCCTGGGCTCGGCAGTCTGCGGGCTGGCAGGCGCAATGATGGTGTCCATGGACGGCCAGCTCACCCCGGGCAGTTATGAGCCGCTGCGCTTTACCTTCCTGATCTGGGTGATGGTGATCGTGGGCGGTTCGGGCAATAACTGGGGCTCGGTGCTTGGCGCATTCGTGATCTGGTTCCTCTGGGTGCAGGTGGAGCCCGCCGGACGCTGGTTCATGGACCTTGTCACATCGGGCATGGCCGATACATCCGCGCTGCGCCAGCATCTCCTGGATTCAGCCGCCTATATGCGACTGTTGACCATGGGGGTTGCGTTGCTGCTGATGTTGCGCTTCGCACCGCGCGGGTTGATCCCTGAGCGCTAAGTCGGAAGCCTGTGCCATCGTGCTGCCAGCGGCAGGCGCCTCGAGCCGGATGCGCGGGGCCGACAAGCTGGCGATGCCTGTAGATGGCACACCGCTGTTGCGCTGCGCGGCACTGATCGCGCTGGCAGCGAGCCCATTTGTGGCTGTCTGCCTGCGCCCGGATGATCAGGCGCGGCGGGCTTTGCTGGAGGGGCTTGAGGTTACGATCCTCACGGTTTCCGATGCCGCAGAGGGCATGGCCGCCTCGCTGCGCGAGGGGGCGAGATGGGCGGATGACCTGCCTGTGGCTGCGTTGATGATCGCCCTGCCAGATATGCCCGAGATCACCAGCGCGGATATGCTTGCGCTGATCGCTGCGCAAGCCGAAACACCGGATCAGCCATTGCGCGCGAGCACGCAACTCGGGATGCCCGGCCATCCGGTGATCCTGCCGCGCAAGCTCTTTGCAATGGTCGGGGCGCTACGCGGTGACTCGGGTGCGCGGGCCATTCTGGGCGCCTATCCGCCGCGACTTCATGCGCTGGCAGATGCCCGCGCAGTGACTGATCTGGATACGCCAGAAGCTTGGGCAGCATGGCAGAAACAGCGGTCTTGCATGCCGTGAGCAAGGGGGCGCTCGCGCCCCCTCGGGCCTGCGGCCCTCACCCCCTGAGGATATTTTTGCAAGGATGAATGGCAGATGGGCTGAAGATCTTCAGCCGAGTGCTTGTTTGCGCAAATCCGCGCGATTGGCAGCGAGCCAATAAGCTGAGAGCACAAGCGGGCCGTTCTGCGCCTCGCCTGTGGCAATCAGCGACATGAGCTTCTCGAAACTGATCACATGGCTGCGGATGTCTTCCGCCTCGCTTTCCAGACCCGCGACAGTCTCGGTGCTGTCGGGCAAGTCGCAGAGCGCTACGAATTGGAACAGGAACTCGGTGATCGCCCCGGGGGAAGGATAGACATTGCCTACAGACACCAATTTGTCACGCTCAAGCACAAGATGCGCTTCTTCACGCGCTTCTCGCAAGGCGCATTCTGTCGGGGTCTCGAACGGATCAACGCGGCCAGCGATGGGCTCGAGTGACCAGCAGTTCTCTGCGCCGCGCAACCAGAGTGCAAAGCGGAACTGCTCGATCACAAGGACACAGTCGCGACGGGGATCATAAGGGAGCACCGTGACGGCATCGCTCATCACAAAGCCTGCGCGTTTGACCTGTGGGCCAAGGCTTCCATCGAAGCGCTGGAAGCGCAGATCCTCTTCCATCACGCCAAAGAACCACGCATAGGGTCTTTTGTGATCAATGCTTGTGACATCAGCCCGATGCCATGCGGCGCGACAGGTTGCAGGGTTTGGCGCGCTCTGTGCGCGCTGGACCGAGGCAGCATGCGCGAGCGCCATAGGCCAGCGGGTTTGCAAAGCCTCTGACGAAAAACTTGCAGCCAGCGCAATGATCTCGCTGCTGGCGCTGCGCAGGATAAGGGCCGTGATCGGGTCAAGCTGCTGCCCGACAAACTGACCTGCACTGCTGAAAAATGCAATAGCCGGGATGGATTCGCCTGCGCTTTGCACTGTCAGTTCTGACGGCGTGGCACCTGAGATTTCATAGAGTGCTGCCAGTCGCTTCAGCATTGCGGCATCAAGCGTTACCAACAGGCCCGGAGTAACAGCACCCTCCAGCGGGGTCAGGGCCGCAAGAGAGGCGCCCTCGCTTTTCAGGGCGTGGTCCTGAATTTCGACTGTCTGATAATGCGTTGTCGCGAGCACTTCACGGCACCAGTCGCAATCATCGAGCGGTGCGGGAAGGAATACTGTCGTGATCATCGCGCGATGCGCCGGGCTTCCGCAATCCGAAAGACGATCGCCAGCACAACGCTGACGGCCAGCAAACTCGAGATGACAAGCATCAGAAACTCCAGATCAAGCATAGCCATCAGGCTTTCCTGCAGGCCGGTTGTGAGCCGTGCCATGGTCTGTTCGAACCCGCGATAGTTTCCTTGCATCGGCTGGACCAAGAGTATCGACAGCCCGGTAATGAGATACATGCTCACCAAGGACAGGAAACTTCCCTGAATGACAATCGACGCGGCTCTGACGAAGGATTTGTCAATATGCTTGCCGACATAACTCCAGCCAATCATCGCACTGACGAAGGCCATCAGGTAGTCCTGAAGCGGGTTTATATCCAGATACTCGACCAGCAGCTGATATTTTTGTGAGAGATAGAAGGCCACAGAGCCGAATAGCAACAACGCTGCCAGTCGGGTGAGTGTCGGCATTACATCATCTCCATCATTGCGACGCCACTCTGATCACTATTTACCAGAGCCAATCAGGCTCACCCCCTTTACGCCACAGGCGCGGGGCGGTGCAATACCAGTTGGGTGACATCGCATATGCCTGAGCGGAAAGCCCCGGCGCATGACGTCAGATAAAACTCCCACATGTGCTTGAAGCGCGTATCATACCCCATTGATGCAATCTCGGGCCAATGTGCCTGAAAGGCATCGTTCCAGCGGCGCAGGGTCTCACTGTAGCTTTTGCCGAAATCATGTGTTGCGACAAATTGGAGGCCCTGAGCCTCTGCGGCCTGCCTTACCGGCGTCGGCGCGCCCAGCATGCCACCGGGGAAGATGTATTTCTGGATGAAATCCACATGCTTGCGGTAGCTTACAAACCGTTGATCAGAGACCATGATGATCTGGATCACGGCCTGTGCACCGGGTTTGAGCCGTTCCTGCACGGCCTTGAAATACCGCGGCCAGTATTTCTCGCCCACAGCCTCGAACATCTCGATAGAGGCAATCCCGTCGAAGCTTCCTTTCGTGTCGCGGTAATCCTGCAGCCGGATCTCCACCTGATCGCTCAGGCCAAGCCGGGCCATACGCGCAATGGCGTAATCATACTGCGCCTGCGAAATTGTGAGCCCGGTCACTTTCAGCCCGCGTTGCGCAGCGGCATATTCGGCGAAGCCGCCCCAGCCACACCCGATCTCAAGCACATGATCGCCGGGTTTCACGCCCATCCGATCCACCAATGCGGCGTATTTGGCTTCCTGCGCGGCCTCAAGGCTTTCCTGACCGGTGGTGAAAATACCCGCCGAGTAGGTCATGCTCTCATCCAGCCAGAGGCTGTAGAAATCATTGCCCAGATCATAGTGATGGCTGATATTCTTTCGTGCCTGTGCCTTGGAATTGGCGCGCAGCCAGTGGCGCAGCCGTTCGAGCGCGCGCAAAAGCCCCATGCCCACGGCCTCATCATAGACAGAAGGATTGTCATCATTGATGAGATCCATGAAGGCTTGCAAATCAGGTGTTGTCCATCCGCCTTCCATATAGGATTCTGCAAATCCCAGATCTCCCTCGCGGATCAGCCGTGCAAACAGATCAGCATCATGCACATGCAGCTCCGCGACATGGCCCGGCTTTGCCCCTTGCGCGCGAAAGCGCCGGCCATCGGGCAGCACGACATCGAGCCTGCCCTTGTTGAGCCGCTCCGCCCGCGCGAAGGCCTGCGCGAAATAGCGCGGCAGATCCGGCTGCCCGACAATCGAGGTGAGTATGCTGTTCATGGAAGAAGATGTTAACGCCAAGTCTGTCATCTGCAAGATGTCCCTGCTGCGGCCTTTGTCAGCCTGTTTTCTTCTGGTCATAGGCCGCAAGAGCCCGGTTACGCCCTTCGGCCAGATCGACCAGAGGGTTGAGGTATGTCGAGTTGGGGGAAAGCTGCCAGCCGCGCGGGCAGGCATCAAAGAAGGCCAGAGCCGTTTTGGGGGGGCTGCTGGAAAGCTCGGCAAGCCATTGGCGGCGGTAACTGCGCGCTGGATCGAATTTCGCGGCCTGGGTATCGGGGTTGAAGATGCGGAAATAGGGCGCGGCATCAGGGCCTGACCCTGCCACCCATTGCCAGCCCATCGCATTGGCAGCAGGATCCCAATCCACGAGGCATTCCGCAAACCAGTCTTGCCCGACGCGCCAATGGGTGAGCATATGCTTGGTTAGGTAAGAGCCCACCAGCATACGCGCGCGATTATGCATGCGACCCGTCACATACATCTCACGCATGGCTGCATCGACGACCTCTATCCCGGTGCGGCCCTGTTTCCAGCGCAAGGTCGCGGCAGATTCTGTTTTCCACGGGAAGCTTTCCCATCCATCGCGCCAGCTTTTGCTCGTGATATGCGGGGTGTGATAGATCAGGTGATAGGCGAATTCGCGCCAGACTACTTCCTTGAGAAAAGTCTCTGCCCCTGCCTTGCCGGCTTCGAGCGCGCGCTGGCCCGCTTCCCAGAGCGCAAGCGGGCTGATCTCGCCATAGGTCAGGTTCTCCGAAAGCCCTGAACTGGCATCGACATCAAGCCGGTCGCGGTCACGGGCATAGGTCTCGATCTTGTCGCGCATAAAAACCGCAAGGCGTGTACGCGCGGCCTCTTCGCCCACATGAAGGTAATCCAAGACCACCGCGGCCCCGCGATCCATTGCGCGGCCCATCTGCCAGTCTTCCAGCTTGTCGCTCTGGGGCCAGTTTTCGGGCGCTTGCAGCTTGTCCGGGGCTGCGATGCGCCCCGCCACATCCCGCCCGCGCACTGCTTTCCAAAAGGGCGTATAGACCTGATAGAACTTGCCCTGCCCTGTCTTAACCTCCCACGGCTCGAAGAGCAGATGGCCCGAAAAGCTTCTGGCCTCGAGTCCGTCATCGCCAAGCGCCGCTTTGACCACCTTGTCACGGGCGATCTGGTCAGGATCATATTGGCGCGTCCACCATACTGCCCCGGCCCCGGTTTCACGAACCAGCGCGCGCAGCACCTCCAACGCCTTGCCACGGCGCAGGATCAACCGGCTGCCCATATCCTCAAGCCGCCTCGCAAAAGCCGAGACCCCGAGCCCGAGGCGCCATTTCGGCGCAGCGCCAAGCTCTTCCACCACCTCATCATGCACAAAGACAGCGATAACAGGTCGCCCGCTGCCAGCAGCGGCCTTCAGCGCCGGGTGATCACTCAGGCGCAGATCGCGCCGGAACCAGAGAAGAATAGGCGATGTTTCGGGCAAGAGGGCAAACCTTGATCTGATTTACACAACGCGATCTAGCGCCTCAATCAGATGGTCAAGCTCCTCCGACGTGGTGTAATGCACAAAAGAGAGCCGCAGGACACCATGATCAGGGTCAATCCCCTGCCCTTCAAGCGCACGATTGGCGTAAAAACTGCCGCCTCCCGCCATGATCCCCTCACCTGCGAGGGCTTTCGCAAGTTCGCCGCCTGCGCGGGAATGGGCAAGCGCCACAGTCGGCGCGCGGCTCGCAGCATCCCGCGGCCCAAGCAGGCGCAGATCATTGCGCCCGGAAAGATGATCAAGCAGCGGTTGCAAAAGCGCGCTCTCATGGGCCCGCATCAGATCATGCACTTCGGCCGCACGCGCTTTTGGACTGGCGTTGCCATGCCCGAAGTGATGCGCATGGAGTTCATCTATATAATCAGCCATGCCCGCACAGGCAGCGATCTGGGCATGATCCGGGCCTGCAGGGGTGAAGCGTTTGTAAAGCGTATCCGCATTGAAGTAATGCGCCTGGTTCGGCAGTGCCTCGGCCAATGCACGCCGAATGATCATGAGCCCCTGATGCGGGCCATAGGTCTTGTAGGCCGAAAACAGATAGATATCGGCGGCCAGCGCCCCCACATCCGGCAGCCCATGCGGCGCGTAGGACACCCCATCGACACAGGAGTAAATGCCTTCTGCGCGCAACCGTGCACAGATTTCGGCCACAGGATTTATCTCTCCCACCACATTCGAGCAATGCGGAAAACAGACCAGCCGTACCTTCTCATCCAATATCGCCCAGAGGCTCTCCGGGTCGAGATGTCCGCTGAGCGGATCGATGGTCCATTCGCGTATCTCCACACCGCGCGCGGCAAGGCGCCGCCACGGCCCCGAATTGGCCTCATGATCCTGATCCGTCACGATTACAGCATCCCCGGGCTTGAGCCATTCACCAAAGGCATGGGCGAGCACATAAGTATTGGCCGTTGTAGATGGCCCGAAACTCAGCTCTTCCGGGGCGATCCCCATCATTGCCGCCAACCGCGTGCGCGCCTCGTCCATCTCCTCGCCTGCCAGACGCGAGGCTTCGTAAGCGCCATAGGGCTGCACTTTGCGGCTGTGATAATAGCGCATCAACCGATCAATCACCGGCTGGCAGGTATAGGAGCCACCGGCATTCTCGAAAAAGGCCTGACCTTGGAGTCCGGGCTCGGAAAAAGCGGGAAATTTCGCACGGACAAAATCCAGATCCAGCTTGGGCAGGTGCATCGGGCCTCCAGAGTCATTGTGTCGCGCCACTGTGATCAAGCGCGCGCCAAGTCGCAACCCCGAAAGCTCAACTCGTTCCGAGGATCACCCGGACGTAATTCTGTGTTTCTGCAAAAGGTGGGATACCACCATGCTGCTGGACCGCACCCGGGCCCGCGTTATAAGCAGCAAGAGCAAGCTGCCAATTGCCGAATTTGTCAAACATCATACGCAGATAGCGCGCGCCCCCGTCGAGGTTCTGGCGTGGATCATTCGGATCTACACGCAGCATCTGCGCTGTGCCGGGCATCAGTTGCGCAAGCCCGATCGCGCCCTTGTGCGACACCGCATTGGGGTTCCACCGACTCTCCTGATTGACCAGACGCAGGAACAGGTCTTCCGGGATATTGTGCCGACGCGCGGCAGCGCGGGCAAGCTCCAGATATTCGCCCTGATAGCGGCCATTATATCGCGGAACGGAGGTGGCTTGCGGCTTTGCATCAGCATTTGGGAGAAGGCGCGCCGACGCTGAATACTGCTCCGAAAGACGCCCATCGATCAGCCGGCCCGCCGCACGCACTGTATCGAGCCGGGAGGCAGAACTGTTCCCCGACAAGTTAAGCCCCTGCGCGAACACATCACCCGCC
Organism: Natronohydrobacter sp.; assembly: GCA_007125005.1. GTDB lineage: Bacteria > Pseudomonadota > Alphaproteobacteria > Rhodobacterales > Rhodobacteraceae > Roseinatronobacter. The sequence continues at coordinate 632 of SLDY01000099.1, read as the reverse complement.
GTCAGCGTGGCAGCAATCGCAATCAGACAAAGCGCTCTGCTTTGCATACTGTCCCCATAAAGCTTATTTGCCTTGGGATGCAGTTTAGCTGTCGCAGGATGCTTTTTCCAGCCTTCTGATCGCATTGCAGCGCCGCTTGCGCATTTTCAGGACTTCTTTACGATCATGAGCCAGATTTAATGCAGTTGCAGCTCGCGCGATTCTGGTGGAGAACGGCGCGCACGCAGACAGGGGAAAGACATGGCAGGATCGGTGAACAAGGTTATCTTGATTGGCAATCTGGGGCGCGACCCCGAAGTGCGCACTTTTCCTGATGGCGGCAAGATCTGCAATCTGCGCATCGCGACCTCTGAACGCTGGCGCGACCGGGCCAGCGGTGAACAGCGCGAGCGCACGGAATGGCATAATGTGGTGCTGCGGGGTGACGGGCTGGTGCGCGTGGCCGAACAATATCTGCGCAAAGGCTCCAAAGTCTATATCGAGGGAAGCTTGCAAACGCGCAAATGGCAGGACCAAAGCGGGCAGGACCGCTATTCTACGGATGTGGTTGTGGCAGGTATCGGCGGAACGCTGACAATGCTCGACGGGCGCGGCGAAGGTGGCAGCGGTGGCGGTGGCGGTGGCGGTGGCGG
>SLDY01000017.1 GCA_007125005.1 Natronohydrobacter sp. | reverse complement strand
CGCGGGGGGTGGGGGGGGGCAGACCGCCCCCCCACCGGCATCCCGGAGAAGCACCCCGTCTGAAAAACACCCTATCGCGAAAGCCTGAAAACCGGCTTACCAGAGCGTACGCACCATGGGCCGCGCATATTGCGCCGCAGGCCCCAGCATCAGATCCTGCACAGCCCAGACCAGTGCATCCACCCGGTCGGGGCTGCCTGCGCCGCGATAGCCCTGCGCGGTCATCTGCATCATCTGGTCTTCCAGCGCGCCAAGGCGGGCGGCATGAAACACCCGCCCCTGTTCATAAAGAGCGGCCACGGGCTCGGCGCGGGCGGCCTTGCCACGGCTGGCATGGACGGCGCGGAAGGGCACCAGCGGGTCGATCTGGCGCAGCACTTCGGCCACCAGATTGCCGCCCTGATTGACCTCCGCCACGATCCGCTCAGCCCCATGCCGCGCCATCGCCGCCAAAGCTGCTTCTGCCCATGCCGAAGGCGAGGGCGCGCGCAGGCTGGCATCTTCGAGCACATAGGCGCGCCATTGTGCGGGCGGGCCGTCCGTCACCGCCCCCACCACCACGATTCCGCAGAGATCCGAGCGCACGGAGGCGCTCACCGCCGGATCGACCGCCACCACAACGCGGCTCATGGGCGGCACCTCGCGCACCCGCGCGCGCTCCAGCAGCGCCAGCGGCCAGAGCGTCCCTTCGGCATCTTCCAGCAACTCACCATCCAGTTCCTGCCGCTCAAGGCTCGTGCCCCGGTAGCGTGTGCGGATCTCCTCAAGGAAGGATGGCGCGAGCCATGCGCGATTGGCCTCGGTCGGTGCGTGGGTCATCACAGTCGAGGGCGCACGCAGGATCGCCTTGAGCGTAGCCTGCCCGCGCGGGGTGGTCGTGACAAGCTGGCGCGGATGATCACCCAGTCTGAGCGCGAATTGTAGCATGTCCCATGTCTCCTCGGCCTTGGGCCATTTGGCCAGCTCATCGCACCATGCTGCATCGAATTGCGGCCCGCGCAGCGCTTCGGGATCAGAGGCCGAGAAGCATTGCGCGACCGCGCCATTGGGCCAGACAAGGCGACGGCGCGTGGCCTCCCATACTGGCAGCCGGTCGGGCGGGCAGCAGGCGAGGATCCCGCTATCGCCAAAGATCATCACATCGCGGGCCTGATCATAGGTTTCGGCCACCAGCGCCACGCGCCGCGCGCGGCCCGGATCGAGCGGGCGTGCGCCTTCCACCTGCGCGCGCACCCATTCGGCGCCGGCACGGGTCTTGCCCGCGCCGCGCCCGCCCAGACAGACCCATGTGCGCCAATCGCCCTCCGGGGGCAGTTGATGCGGTGCGGCCCAGCACTCAAACAACCAGGGAAGCGCGGCCAGCGCACCATCGCTCAGGCTGTCAAGAAATTCGGTCACCTGCTCGGGCGGCGCGGAGGCGAGCCAACCGGCTGTTGATTTCGGTGCGGGCTGCGGCAAGGTCGAGCGTGGCACTGCCTGCGGCTTCGATACCTTTGAGTTTCTGTAGCTGGGCACGTTCATGATAGGCGATCTCCAGGGCTTTGCGCAGGCTGCGGAATTCTTCGGTCAATTCTTTCCCGCAACTCGGGCCAAGATGTTCATAATTCTCCAGAAGCATCGTCAGTCGCTCGATGCTGAGATTGAGAAGTCGTTCCGAATAGGACACCATCTTTTCCGGTGTCGGCCCGTTTGGCGGGCTTGGGTCTTTGCTCATGATGTCTGCCTGTCCTCATGCCACCCTGCACGAACACCCTCGGAGCACAGGCGAACGCGCGCATGCGCCCCGAGACCGGTCAGACGGTTCGGGAAGACTAGCGCCAAATCCTTAAGGAAGGCAGATCAGACCGCGCGCAAGGGTTGCGCGCGGTCAGTTACACTGCGGCGACGTGATCGTCGCGCGCGGACATGAAATCGAGAACCGAGAGGCCCAGACCATAGGCCACGACCTCGTCATAGCGGTCGATCAGCTCTTTGTTGGAGGCATCAAGCCCGGTGATGACAGCAAGCCCGGTCGGGGCCGACTCGATCAGCCGGACTTTCAGATCCGGGCGGAAATGGCGCAACACCATCGGCACGCGCCAGACATCACCTGTCCATGAACGCGTGAAACGGTGTCGCGCGGCTTCGGAAGCGCGCCGGGGCAGCACATCATGTACCAGCACCTCGCAGCCCGGTGCCGACAGCAATTCGCAGCCGATGAAATCGCGCAGAGCATATTCGAAGACATGCAGCCCGTCGATGAAGGCCAGATCAAGCTGAATATCTGAGATGTCTTCCGACAGCGCTTCGAGGAAGAAGTCATCCGAATTGGCCTTGACCAGCCGGAACGGGGCCTTGTCAAATGTATTGGGCGGCACGATGGGCGCAGGATCAACCCCGATGGCAAGGCGCAGATCCTTTGCGATCATCAGGCTCTCGCCCTTGTTCACCCCGGTTTCGAGATAGGAATTGACCTGTGGAGACTGGATCCGGCTGTAGAGTTCGTCCTTGTAGATTGAAACAGGCTTCAACGGGCGGTGCGTGTCGCCGTAGAGTTCTTCCAGTGCCGCATATAGCTCTCCCTCCCGGGATACGTAATTGGCAAAACCACTCCAAGGAGCGGCGGCGGTGTTCCCAAATTTCTTGAAGAATTTTTTTGGTTTCATGAATCCCTCACCTGTCGCAGCCTTCGGGGTTAAAGGCCTGTGCACCCGACCAGACTAGGCGCAAATCCTGTGTACCCGCAAGCGTTTTGCTGCAAGCTGCTCTCTGGCCTCACAACGGCCAGAACAGCGGGATGAAGAAAGCCGCCGTCGGGGCCATGACCAGATGCATCGGCAGGCCCACGCGCAGGAAATCGGTGAATTTGTAGCCACCCGGCCCATAGACCAGCGTGTTGGTCTGATAGCCGATCGGGGTGGCAAAAGCCGCCGAGGCGCCCAGCATGACTGTCACCACAAGCGGGCGCGGATCGACGCCCAGCGCAAGGCCCAGCCCGATCACGATGGGGGTGAGCACCACGGCCACGGCATTGTTGGTGACCAACTCGGTCAGGGTCAGGGTCAGCACATAGATGCTCAGTATCAGCAGGAAAGGCGGCATCTGCATCAGCACAGGTGACGCCTGCGTCACGATCAGCGTGACAGCACCCGAGGCCTCCAGCCCCGCCCCCACGCCCAGCATCGCGAAGATCAGCGCTAGCAAGCGGCCATCGATGAAGCTGAAGGCTTCATCCGCGTCGATACAGCGCGTGAGCAGCACGACCGCCACACCCATGAATGCCAGGAGCGCAATCGGCGCGAGACCCAGCGAAGAGAAGGCAACGATCCCGGCCAGCACTGCCAGCACGATGGGCGCGTGGCCGCGCCGATAGGCGCGCTCAGTCGGCTCGGCGATATCGGCGAGATTCATGTCGAGCGCGAGGCGCTGGATATCCTCGGGCGTGCCTTCCAGAAGCAGCGTATCGCCCACACGCACCACGAGATTCTCGAAATTCGTGCCGATATTCTGGTTCCGGCGATGCACGGCCAGCGGGTAGACGCCATAGCGCCGCCGCAAGCGCAAGCTGCCCAGACGCCGACCGACCATCTTGCAATCGGGCGAGATCAGCACCTCGACCGTCGCGGTCTCGACCGAGGAGAGACGGTCCACATCGCGCTCGGGGCCGATCATCTCGGGATCGGGGGCGTTGTGATGAGCGACCTGCGCCACATCGCGGTTCTTCTTCAGCCCCAGAACTTCGGACATCTGCGTGCGCAGAACCACACGGTCGCCTGCCTGCAGCGTCACCTCGGTCATATCGCCCCATCGCAGCGAGGCATCGCCGCGCAGCACATCGATCACGCGTGCGCCTTCGCGCTTGAAGATGTCCACCTCCGCGAGCCGCTTGCCGATCAGCCGCGAGGTCTCGGGGATCGCGACTTCGGTGAAATACTTGGTGCGGGTACGGTCGGAGAGCAATTCGCTCATCGACTGGCGCTCGGGCAGCAGCTTGCGCCCGATCAGCGCAAGATACAGCACGCCCGCGCCCGCCATGAAAACGCCCACCTTGGTAATTTCGAAGATCGTGAAAGGCTCCAGCCCGTTGGCCCGCGCGACCCCATCTACCAGCAGATTGGTCGAGGTGCCCAGCAGCGTGAGCGTGCCCCCCATGATCGAGAGATAGCTGAGCGGAATCAAGACTTTGGAGGCCGATGTGCCCATCGTCTTGGCAAGCTGGATGAAAACCGGAATCATCACGACGACAATCGGCGTGTTGTTGACGAAAGCCGACATCGCAAGCACAGTGAAAGTGAGCGTGACCAGTGTCAGTGTCGGGCTTTTTTCGACATTGCGCACCGCGGCCTGGGTGATCCAGTCAAGCGCGCCAGTGCGCACCAGCGCGCCGACAATGATGAAAAGCGCCGCAATCGTCCAGGGGGCATGGTTGGAAAAGGCGGCGAAAGCGGCCTCTTTGGGCAGAATGCCCAACACCAGCATCAGCACTGCCCCGCCGATGGCCGTCACCTCGACAGGATAGGCTTCGCGCATGAAAGCAATGAACATGGCCGCGACGATTAGCAGGGCGATCATCGCTTGTGTTGTGCTGCCCAGATCTATGCCGAACATGCGTTCTCCCGGCTGCGGCGCGGAGTGCGCCAATTGCGGAGTTTTCGCATATTGCGAGGCAGTTGCAAGCGCAGAAAATCAATTTGTTGGGGGCAGATCGGGCAAACGCGGGCGCGGTTGCACAAGAAAGAGACCTGCAAACAGGATCGCAAGTGCAAGCCAAACGACAGGGCTGTGCCGCTCCCCCAGCATGAGCGCCGACCAAAGCATTGCCCAGCCGGTGACAAGATAAGCGACCTGCGTGGCAAAGACGCTGCCAGCGCAGCGCAAGAGTGTGACATAGCCAGCATAAGCCAATGTGCCCGCCGCCCCCGCCCCAAGGATTGCCCAGATCGCCAGCGGGGATCCTTGCGGCAGCAGCGGTGCCCCGGCAAGCAGCGTCACAGGTGCCATGATCAGCGCGGCCAGCACCGAGCCCGCGAAGAGCGCCTGCATCGCGCCTGCCCTGGCGCGCGAGATATGAGCAACAAAGGCGCTTTCCAGCGCATAGCACAAGGGCGCAAGAGCGCTGACAAGAACAAAGAATACCGGCACGGAGTCGGGCAGCGCCGTCTCGGGCAGCACCAGAAGCGCCACCGCGAGCGCCCCCAGCATCAGGCCAAGCCCGCGCATTGGCTCGAACCGCTCTATCCTGAGCCCCAGCGCAAGGGCGAGCGCGAACATCGGCACCAGTGAGGTGAGAATTGCATGAATGCCTGCGGGGATATGGCCGAGCGCCCAGAACCCCGCCAGATGCGGCAGCACGATCCCGAGGCTTGCCACTGCCCCGTAAAGCAGCAGCGAGGCATGATCGAGGGGCAGGCGCACACGGCCACGCGCGATGAGGATCGCTGCCATCACGGCTGCGCCGACAAGGCTCTGGACAAACACAATGGTGAATGCGCTGATCCCTTCGAGCCGCGCGAGCCGCACCAGCGGCGCCCCCAGCCCCCAGAGCGCACCAAGCCCCACCAGTGCCGCAAGCGCAGCTGCCGGAGACATTTGCCTAACTGCCCGGCGCGGCCAGATCGACCGGCGCCGGCCCCGCCTGCGGCAACCGCCCACCCAGCCGCACCATCTCGATGCGCGTGGCAATGCCGGTGCGGTCATCAGTCTCCAGATAGGTGCCCGAGAGCGTTGCCGCCCCCATCGCGGGCTCGAACCTTGCGCGGGCCATGCCCGTGATAAAGCGGCGCATCGGCTCATCCTTATGCATCCCGATGACCGAATCGTAATCGCCGCACATGCCCGCATCGGACTGAAACCCGGTGCCGCCGCCGAGGATCTGGGCATCGGCTGTGGGCACATGGGTATGCGTGCCCACCACAAGGCTCGCGCGCCCGTCGCACCAATGGCCCATCGCGTATTTCTCCGATGTGGCCTCGCAATGCATATCCACCAGCGCCGCCTGCACCATGCCCCCGCGCGGGTGGCTGCGCAGCACAGGCTCTATGGCCGAGAACGGATCGCAATAGGGCTGCTTCATGAAAACCTGCCCCAGCACCTGAGCCACCAGCACGCGCCGCCCGCCCGTGGCCTCGAACACCCGCGCGCCTTGCCCCGGCGCGCCGGATTTCGCGAAATTGAGCGGGCGCAGGATACGCGGCTCCTGCGCGATGAACTCGCGCATGGGGCGCTGGTCAAAGGCGTGATCGCCCAGCGTGATGCAATCGGCCCCGGCCTCCAGCAGCCCCTTGGCGTGGTCAGGCGAGAGCCCCATGCCGCCGGTCGCATTTTCGCCATTCACGACAACGAAATCGAGCTTCCATGCATCGCGAAGCTGCGGCAGCGCCCGGCTCACTGCCGCGCGCCCTGCCCGCCCCATCACATCGCCCAGAAAGAGAATCCGCATGACCTCTCGCTTAGGCCGCGAGCGCGGCGCTCGCAAGCTCAAAACTCAAGCCGCTCCGCAAGGCCCGCACGCTGCATGATCGCTTCCACTTCTGCCGCCCAGTTGCGGCGCAGCGGTAACAGAGCGCCGCGATGCATCTTCCACGCTTCTGTCAATGCGGCCATAAGCTCCGGGCTGGTGGCCGCATGCTCGACAACGCACCAGCGATTCCACTCATAGGCCAGCGTCCAGTCCGGCAGGTCAAGCCGCGCTTCGGGCAGGCGGTAATGGAATGTCGGCCGCCCGCCCTTGAGATGCTCTGGCGGCACATCATGCAGCAAATCGGGGCAGAGATGCTCCAGCGCCGGCAAGAGATCGAGCCCGTAATGGCGCGAGGGTGCCAATCTGGCGTAGATCCTCGCGAGATCCTGCGGATCATCGCTTGCAAGATCTGCAAGCGCATCGACAAGCTCCGCTGGCCACGGATCGACAAAAGGCAGCACGCGACGTGCAAGATCGACAGGGTCGGAAGCGCGCAGCCAGTTCTCCAGCAGCGCATAGGCACGCGCCACCGACGCGAGGCCCTCCCCCTCTGGTCCCGGCAATTCGGTATTGAAATGCACGCCAAAACCGAAGGCCAGTTTTGCCCGCGTGCCCAAGGCCCCGGCTGTGCGTAAGGCAGCCACCAACGCCTCGGCATGGAGCAGTTCGGCTTGCGGCAGCGGCGCTGTCACGATCTCGACCGGGACAAGATCGCCCAGCGCCTGCGCAGTGAGATCCTCGGCCCATTTGCGCTTGAGCGAGATGTCGAGCTCCACCTTCACGCGCCCATGAGCACCGCCTTCGAGGATGATCTCGCGCGGATCAGTCTCGGTGATCTCGCCGCCCCATTGCGCGCGCACCACAGCCGCTGCGGCGGGCAGATCGAGCCCTGCGAATTCTATCTCGATACCTGTGCGCCGTTCGGCACTGGATCGACCGGCATGATCCGGGAGCGGCAGGAACCGGCCTTTCGGGATCGCATCATGCAGCATTTTCACCCTCCCCCGGCGCGCACCGATTCAGTCGGCCACTGCCTCGATCCCATCTGCGCCGATCAGACGATAGACCCATGCCGTCTTGCCATCTTCAAGCTCCATCTTGTCGCGGCGGTATTTTCGCCCGGTGCGCTCGTAGCGGTCAAGGCGGATCAGCTCTTCTGGCGTCACGCGGAAGCGCACGCCATGGAGCGTGATATCGGGCGCATCGCGCAGATCCCGGCGATAGCGCTGCCAGCCGCGCAGGGCGGCGGGCTCTGCAGGCACCGGGCGGCCCACGACCACAAGCCGCACCAATGGGTTGGTGAGCGTGGCGAAGCCGAAGACATAACTGTCTTCCTCGGGCACCGGTGGGGCAGTTTCATCAAGCTGCGGCAGATAGATTGGCGCACGGGTGATCAGCACCCAGAGCAGCACAACTGTGAGGAGGAGGAAGAGGAGCAAGGGTTTTGAAGTGAGCCATGTCATGAGGGAGGAGTATAGTGTTTGGGAGCGGATATACGAGAGGGGAATGGTTGCGAGCCCGTTGCGGACGCTGAGGACGAGCGTTTAGGCGCGCCTTGGCTGTGAGTAGGTCAGTGCCCGGGTTGCAGTCCGTATAAAGCGCTGGCTCCTACGGCTTCGTCTACACGAGTATCCAAGGTATCGAGGATTTGGAATGTAGTATTCCAATTCAGAAGAGGGATTTTTGCGTCAGCTCCGATATATCTGTAGGTGAAATCCTGATGTTGAACCGCGACCGTGTCCACGAGATGATCCAACTGCCCCACTACGAGACCGGTCGCTTTACAGTCGCGATAAAGGTTATAGAGCCGATGGTTATAGCTACGAACCTGCTGAGAGGTCTTTCCCTTAGTCAGTAACCAAGCCTTGAAGTAAAGTTCGAGAGAAAACCCGGTCAGCATCATCATCGACAAAATAGTCAATGTGCGCCGAGCCTCTGTGTTTCGCTCGGGACTGCGCTCGATCATAATGCACGACTGAAAGTATCCCTTCGCAGTGTGATATCTATTGACGGCTTCAGTCATTGCTTATCACCCTCTGCTTCCGACTTTTCACCCACCATGATGGCGCGGAGCTGTGCAAGCAATACCTGAAGATAGGCGGCAGCTCCGTCCCGCACAACCGCCACTTCCCCCCTCACCCCAACCCCTTCGGCGGCAGTGATTTATCCGCCAGCGCCGTGCGGCGGGCGCGCAGGACTTCCAAGATATAGAGCGCCATT
>SLDY01000147.1 GCA_007125005.1 Natronohydrobacter sp. | reverse complement strand
TTCGCGCGCCCAGAGCCCGCCCGCATTGACCACATGCTCGCAGCGATAAGTGCCGTTTTCAGTGATCACATTCCAGGTGCCATCCGGGTCTTGCGTCAGTTCCTTGACCGGATTGCGCAGCTCGATCTTGGCGCCCAGCATCTTCGCGGCTTTCGCATAGGCGTGGGTCGTGCCAGAGGGGTCGAGATGCCCCTCGACCGGGTCCCAGAGCGCGCCCACGAAATGGCTCTCGTCCATCAGCGGGAACATGGCCTTGGCCTCGGATGGGGTGATGATCTCGGTTTCCATGCCCAGATAACGCCCGCGCGCATGCGCCATGCGCAGGAAATCCAGACGCTCGGGGCTATCTGCCATCTGCACGCCGCCGACCAGATGCAACCCGCAGGACTGGCCTGTCATCTTCTCCAGCTCTTCATAGAGCGAGATCGTATAGGCTTGAAGCCGCGCCACGTTTGGATCGCCATTGAGCGTATGAAACCCGCCTGCCGCGTGCCATGTGGACCCGGAGGTGAGTTCGGAGCGCTCAATCAGCAGCACATCGCTCCAGCCTGCCTTGGCCAGATGATAGAGGACAGAACAACCGACAACGCCGCCGCCGATGACTATGGCACGATAGGTCTGGGTCATGAGATCTCCTCAGGCTGTCTTTTGGGGAAGGGGCTGCGCGCCAAGCTGTGCCAGCGCCCTAGCAAGTGCGCGGCGCAGGACCAGTGGGGTAGCGCGGGCTGTGATAAAGGGCAGGCCCGGACGGAGCGCCGTCCAGCCTGCGACCGTCAGGCCGCGCGCCGCAGGTTCATATGCTTGCGCCAGTGCCCAGGACCGGCAGTCAATGGCCGCGAAATCTGCTGATCCCTCAGCAACAGCACGGACCGAGGCGCGGTGGCTGCCCGTGATCAGCGCGCGGCTTTCCAGATCCGGCATGCCCATATCCTGCGTCAGTGCAATAAAGCCAGACATCGAATCAAGCGCATTGACCGCCGGGCGTGCATCGGCCAGCCCGTCAGGCAATTCTGCATCGTCATGGCGGGGAACAGCACGGGCGCGCCCACGGCGCATGATGATGACAGAACGATAGCGCACGCCGCGCCCGCCCGAAACATCGTCATAGAGCGGTTGGGCCAACACATGAACATGCGCGGCAAGCCCGGCCTGCATCGGTCCCCAGCAGGTCTGGCCAAACATCAACGCTTTGTCGCGCCAGAGCGCCTGCAAGTCTTGCGTGGATTCGGGCCGGGAGAGCGCGACAGGCAATTGAGGGACGCGCGCGCGCAGCTGCGCATACGAATCATCGACCTGCCCTCGAACTTCTGGCCAGTCATACATGGGCAGAGTGGCCAGCCCGCTCATGCGGCTTGTCCGCTTGCAGGTGGTGTGTCAGTCGGCGGCGTGTCAGGATCGCGCGGCAGATCGTGGCAATAAAGCACCGGATGCACCACAGGTTCCTTCTGGCGTAGCGCATAGGCGCGGAACAGCTCCCAATAGCTGGCATAGACATAGTCGTGATTGAGCGCCTGCCAATGCGCGCGGCGTTCGTTATAGAGGCGCGGCAAGTCATACCACGGGGCCGCCGGTATCTGATGATGCACAATATGAAGATTGTTGTTCAGGAACAGCCAGGAGAGCGGCGAGCGTTCGACAATGATGGTCCGCCCTCCAGGCGCGTCATGCCAGCGGTGTTCTGCATAGGTCCGGATCGAGATCAACGACAAGCCAGGCCAGACAACGGCCAGCACATACAGCCAGAGCGGAATGCCGAAGGCCCAGATTAGCCCCAGCAGCGGTGCCAGGCTCGCAACATGCAGCCCCCAGGCCAGACGCACGCCGGGAACGTCTGCGCGCAGCAAAAGCGCTTCCTGCCGCAGGAATCCGACCGCACCCAGCACTGGGCCGAGAATGATCCGCCCGACCATCGTGTTGTTGATCCGCAGAACGCTTTGCAGCCAGCGCGGCATCCGGTCATGGGTCCAACGAGCTTTGTAATAGGATTCGGGGTCTTCAAACGGATCGGTCAGGCGGGCATCATGGTGATGAGCCAGATGCGTGGCCTTGTAACGCCGATATGGATAGATCAGCGACAAGGGCAGCGTCACCAATGCTTCATTCACCCAACGATTGCGCGTCGGATGACCGTGCAGGTTTTCATGCACCAGTGACGAATGCAGCGCGGCCATGACAGCCATGAGCGCCAGCGCAAGTGTCGGGTTGACAGGCCAGAGCCATGCGCCTGCCAAGGCCCACAGCCCGTAGCAGGTCACGATCAACGCTAGTGTGGGCCACTCGATCCGACGCACGGTGCCTCCGATTGATGCTGTCTGGCAGACGGTGACCCCAAACTGCCGCGCCTGCAACGCGAGTGTTCTCGCCACTAATCAAGAGGATTGCTGCCTATAAAAAAATATGTTTACTAAAGACAACATCAGGGACGCATACTCCGCATGAGAAAACGGGAATCTTCGGCACTGTTCCGCAAGCGGCTGATGCGGTTGCTGGCACAGTCCAGCCAGACGCAATCGGGCTTTGCAGCGGCCATTGGCATAGATCGTTCAGCCCTGTCGCAGCTTCTGACAGGACCAGACCCGAGACTGCCGCGTGCGGAAACGCTGTTGTCAATTGCAGCTCAGTTTCAGGTCTCGACTGACTGGCTTCTGGGCCTTTCGGAAGATAGTGGTGCCGTCACCCAGAGCCTTGATGCGGTCGAAACCGAAGCCGCGCTGGATGAGGAAAGCCGCACCGCGATGGAGCGCTGGCACGAAGAAGCAACGGGCCAGAAGATCCGATATGTTCCCGCCCTGCTGCCAGATCTGATGCGCACACCCGAAATCATCAGTTTTCAGGCACAAAGCTCCGAACAGGAGAAGCGCCGACTGCAGGCCCAGACTCAACGCCGCCTACGCTTGTCGCAATCCCCCGAAGCCGATATCGAAATGTGCATGCCCCTGCAAAGTTTCGAGATTTTCGCGGATGGTTGCGGCGTCTGGAAGGGGTTGGGCGCAAACACCCGCCAGCGCCAGATCGACCATATCGCGCGCACAGTTGACGAATTATACCCCGCCTTTCGTATGTATCTGTTCGACGGGCGCAAACGCTTTGCACCGCCGATGACGCTGTTCGGCTACACCCGCGCGGCTGTCTATGCGGGCGATGTCTATCTGTTGATCCGGTCCAAACGCCTGATCCGCGAATTGGCGCAGGGCTTTGACGGGCATATTCGGGCGGCAGAAATCCACGCCCATGAAGCAGCCGACTGGGTGCGTGCGCTCAAGGCTGTCTGAACAGCGGCGCAGATCGGTACTTAACTGTTGCCAACACTCTACTTGCCAGAGCAAATCCTGCAACACTAGCATCGGCGCGACAGTTCTTGTGAAAGGCCGCTCATGTGTTCTGAAACTCTGCCTGAATCCAAACGCGTCCGCTCTGGCGGGCGGGGCGCGAATGCGCGCCGCAAACAGGGGTTCCGGCTGGACCAGATGCCCTGGCGCGTGCCTCTGAACACTGACCGCCCGACTGAGCCCCTGCCGGAAGAGGGGGTCGAGGCGGTCCACGCGGCGGCGCTGCATATCCTGTCGGAAATCGGCGTCGAGTTCCTGAATGACGAAGCGCTGGCCCTGTTTCGCGACGCGGGCTGCCGTGTCGACGGCCATAATGTGCGCATGGATGGTGATTTCGTCATGGAAATGCTGGCCCGCGCGCCGGGTGCGTTTACGATCACGCCGCGCAACCCGGACCGTGCGGTGCGCATCGGCGACCGGCATCTGGCCTTTGTCAATGTTTCCTCGCCGCCGTCAAGCTGGGACATGATCCGTGGCAAGCGTACAGGCGATTTCCAGACCTTTCGCGAATTCCTGATGCTGACGCAGAGCTTCAACTGCATTCATGTCGCGGGTGGCTATCCGGTTGAACCGGTCGATATTCATGCCTCGGTCCGACACCTTGATTGCATCGCAGAAAAGCTGATTTTGACCGACAAGGTAGTTCATGCCTACAGCCTCGGGCGCGAGCGGGTCGAGGATGCGATGGAGATGGTGCGGCTGGCCGCAGGGCTGAGCCATGCCGAATTTGACGCCGCCCCGCATATGTACACCAATATCAACTCGGTTTCGCCGCTCCGCCATGACTTTCCCATGATTGATGGAGCGTTGCGGCTGGCGCGGCGGGGGCAACCAGTCGTCGTTACCCCTTTCACGCTTGCGGGCGCCATGGCCCCGGTCACGCTTGCGGGCGCGGTGGCACAATCCATTGCCGAAGCGCTCTGCGCCATCGCACTGATCCAGTACGCCGCCCCAGGCGCCCCGGTGGCCATCGGCACCTTCACCTCGAATGTGGACATGCGCTCGGGTGCGCCAGCCTTCGGAACACCAGAATACATGCGCGCCACGCAGATGACAGGGCAACTGGCGCGACGCTATGGCCTGCCACTTCGTTCTTCCGGGGTCTGCACGGCCAATATCCCTGATGCACAGGCAATGTGGGAAACTTGCAACAGCCTGTGGGCCGCCGTGCAATCCGGCTCAAATCTTGTCTACCACGCAGCCGGGTGGCTGGAAGGTGGGCTGATCGCGAGCCCTGAGAAATTCGTCATGGATTGTGAGGTTTTGCATATGATCCAACGCTATTGCGAGCCCGTCCTGACCGAAACCACACCCGGTGCCCTGGCGCTGGACGCTATCCGCGAGGTTGGTTCTGGTGGGCATTTCTTCGGAGTAGAGCATACACGGGAACGATATGAAACGGCCTTCTATGCACCGTTTGTCTCGGATTGGCGGAATTTCGAAGCGTGGGAACGTGACGGTGCGACCGACACCATCACTCGCGCGCATGGTATCTATCGCAACATCGTCGAGAGTTTCACACCCCCGCCCATGTCCGACGACAGGCACGAGGCACTGCTGGATTTCGTCGCCCGTCGCAAACGCGAAGGCGGCGCGCCCACTGATTTCTGAACTGTAGGGCTTGGCTTGCGCCCTCTTAAATCGCCCCGAAGAAGAGGTAGCCAGCGGGGAAATCCATTCCAATGCGTCAATGTGTGCCCTGGTACAGTCAGATTGCGCAATACCAGCTAACCTGACGGTCACATACAAGAAAGCCCCGCCACATGTTGGGCGGGGCTTCCTGAGTATGAGGAAGAGCAAAGATCAGTTCTTTGCGTAGAATTCCACGACGAGGTTGGGCTCCATCTGCACCGGGTAAGGAACATCGCCCAGCGATGGTGTGCGCACAAAGGTCGCAGTCATTTTGGAGTGATCAACATCAAGGTAATCCGGCACATCACGCTCGGCCAGAGCAACAGCCTCCAGCACGATGGCGAGTTGCTTTGATTTGTCGCGGATTGCGATCACATCGCCTTCGCGGACGCGGTAGCTCGGAATGTTCACGCGCGCACCATTTACAGTCACATGACCGTGGTTCACAAACTGGCGTGCGGCAAAGACCGTCGGCACGAATTTTGCGCGATATACGATTGCGTCCAGACGACGCTCCAGAAGGCCGATCAGGTTTTCACCCGTGTCGCCTTTGACACGCTCGGCTTCAGCGTAGATACGGCGGAACTGCTTTTCAGTCAGATCGCCATAATACCCCTTGAGCTTTTGCTTCGCGCGCAGCTGCGTGCCGAAATCGGACAGCTTGCCTTTGCGGCGCTGGCCGTGCTGGCCGGGACCGTACTCGCGCTTGTTCACGGGGCTCTTCGGGCGGCCCCAGATGTTTTCGCCCATACGGCGATCGATCTTGTACTTGGCAGACGTGCGTTTTGTCACGGCTGATCTCCTTCGTTAAGGCCCAATTAAGGGCAAATGGAAGGGCGTTGTCCTCTCTCGCCAGGCGAGCGACAGGCATCCTCTTGCGAGGGCCCCCAACACCAATGCAACCAGCGATACCATTATCCCCGGTCGAGCGCGCTTATACAGACCGCCGAGACAGTGTCAATCGGGCTTGCAGCATGTCACGCGGCCATAAGCGCAGCCTCGCCAGCCGCGAGGCAACGCCTTGCAGTCGGGCCATAGCTGCTCGGCGCTGTCAACCAGTCCTGCGCTATTGCACGCAACTCTTGGCTGTGGCGGCGCAAAGCTGATGCGGGGGCCAAGGCAGGATGAAAGCTCTCTGTAGCAACACCATTTGCAAAGATGATCTGATGCGCCTCAAGCAAGAGGTGAACATAAATCACTCCATGGAGTGCAATATCAACTGTAATCGCATCGTAATCGATCAGATCGCGGGCACGCACGAGCACCTCATCGCAGCCGAAAAGTGCCTGCGCGCGAGGCCCAGTCAGCATAATTCGATGGGCTGGAGAGACGCACAGATCCTCTGTGGGAAGGCTTTCCAGCAATGCGGATCGACGAATTCTTACTGGGCGAAGATAAGGATGCCGACGCAATGCAGGGCCCGACAACACCGTTTGCCCTTTCCAGAGGATTTCCTGCGGGCCGTTGTCTCTGGTCAGAATCACGTCGCCCGCGGATAATCGCCCAATCGGCAATGCGCCTTGAGGTGTTGCGATCAATGTATCGGAAGAAAAGCAGATGACATCTTGCCCGGAGGCTTCGGGCATTATCTCATCATCGTTGTAATGCGTTATCCAGCACAGCTTGCCCGGCTCTGGCAAGCCGTTTTCAAAAACAAAAAGCTGCGAAGCTGGTTCGTCAATAATTCGTGCAGTGAAAACCTGCGATCCATCTGTCATGACGACCCCCTGGGTTGGAGCCGGGGCATTGAAGTCAGGCGAGAATATCGCACCGGGTAAGCTGCCTACAAGTCTTTCGGCGACGGCCCGGGCGCGGGTATTGAGGTGTATATGCTCCCTGCTGGAATTCAAAGGCAGCACCGAGGGGGGGCCGTCCAGCCGAAGAGCTGCTCCACTCCATCGAAAGCTTGCACCTACGCGAAGCCAGCGTAATTCCAGCCCTGCCACACCATCGATTTCAGCCTGCGACAACGCAACGGCAAACACGCCGCCGGGGAGTAAAGCTCTGCTCATGTCTGCCTCATTTCGACTGCATTTTTGCAGCTTTTTTATGAGAGTATCAAACAAAGCCCGGAAAAGCCAGCGCCTACAGTTTGCGGTTTGAAATACAGCAGAAATGTTCATTTTTCAGCCATCCAACTGCGCAATTCATTTCGCCGCAGGGGCGTAACAATCAAATGCTGAGATGCCGAATTACTAGGCGGGTCATAGTAACGACATAATTTTGTCTCAGAGTTGCGTAGGCTGCAACAGCGTCGAAACAGGGAAAATGTGGGAAACTCCATGACAATGACCATGACTGAACAGGCTCTGATGACGCCATCGACACAGGCACGCCATCCTGAGAAGTCGTCGATTATGCAAATTGCCCGACAATACAATGTCAGTCCTTTTCGCCAACTCGCCCAGATCCTCGATCTGCAGCGCAAGCGAAACGGTATCTGCAGAACTGAGTATTACAGCATGGGACTGTTTCACCCCAGGCTGACCGCAGCAAGGCGCCGCGAATTTGTAGGTAAGAAAGGGAGCGCATTCCTGAACAGTACAATGCAGAAGAAAGATGACATCGGGATCACCAAACTGATCTCCGACAAATTGCTGCTTGAGACACTTCTCACAGGCTTAGGCTTACCGACAACGCGCACGCAGGCCATTTTGTGTCCGGCACTCAGGCCCTGTGCAAAGCCCAATATTCGTACTCTGGAGCAGCTTCGTCAGTTCCTGCATAACGACGCTGTATTTCCGATCTTTTCAAAGCCCATGATTGGCAGATGCGCCTCAGGTTATTCCCTTCTACTATCTTTTGATGACAACCGAGACACATTGCGCCTGGCAGATCACAAAACTGTTGCGCTTGATGATTACTTTGCAGAGGTTATGCGCGATAATCCTCAGGGAGTGCTGCTACAGCACGCAGAAAAACAGCATTCCGATCTGAGTAACATCACCGGCACCACACTTGGTCGTGTCCGCATCGTGACAATTTCGGGAACCGAAGGGCCGACAACGTTATACACTGTCTGGAAGCTTCCCGCTGCCGAAGGCTTTTCAGACAAATCTCAAGATGAAAGCGGTATGATCGCAGAGATTGACCACGCCACTGGCGAAGTGCTCCAAGTGCGCCGCGGCCTCGCTGCGGGAAATGCCATGATACGAACACATCCCGAAAGCCAGCGTTCACTTACGGATATCAACCTGCCTTTCGCCGGAACAATCAGTTCAATTGCCAGACAGGCGCATGGTCTCTTCCCATCGCTTGGCATAATCGGCTGGGATATTGGCATTTGCGACGATGGGCCAGTAATCCTTGGTGCTGATGTCAATCCCGATCATACTTTGTACCAACGAGCAACGGGCGAAGGCATTCTGAATGAGCGCTTCACCCCAGAGTTTGAAGCCGTAAAGTCGAAGGTCGACGCGCTCACAGCCTGACAATGGCGGTTTTGCCGGCAGATATCCGGCAACGGGCTCAGAAGATATGCCCATACGTCCCAAATGCTTTCTTCGGGCAGGAAGCACCCCTGGCACCTGCTTCATCAATGTTTGGCGCTCGAAGCACACTAAGCGACCCAAAAGCCAAGATAGCCCTACCCCGAAGCTCAGTTCCAAAGGACTTCATGACAACTGTCGTCGCGCTCCGAGGTAAGCCTACGCCGGGGGCCGTCTTTTTGCGCTGAAGATTTTCGCTTAGGTCCGACGTTATGTCCGACCATAGATACAGACCCGAAGTCGAGATCCTATCTGTGACCGATACCGGCCGCC
>SLDY01000136.1 GCA_007125005.1 Natronohydrobacter sp. | reverse complement strand
TGATAAACCCCGACCCGACAGCCCCCTATACTGGCATGCTCCCCGGACATATTGCTGGGCATTACCCGCGTGAAGCCCTTGATATTGATCTCATACGCCTTGCCCGCCGGGCGGGCGCTCGGCTTGTCCTGAGCCGCGCATCAGGCATTGACCTGAGCGCACGACAGATCACGCTCGAAGGCAGGCCACCGATCGCCTATGACATCGCATCGCTGGATATCGGCATCACATCCGGCCTGCCAGAGATCTCGGGCTATACGGCGCATGCCGTCTCTGCAAAACCACTCGGGGAATATGCAAACGCCTGGGAGAGGTGGCTCGCGAAGGCTGAACCCACGCGCCAGATTGTGATCATCGGCGGTGGGGTCGCCGGGGTTGAACTGGCGCTCGCCATGGCACGGAGATTGCAAGGTCAGAGCCCACACATCACCCTTGTCGAGGCGGCGCAGATCCTTCCGCATATAGGTGCGCGCGCCCGGAGCAGACTGCGCGCGCTTCTGGCGCAAGCAGGCATCGTGATACGCGAAGGGGCGACGGTAGAGAAAGTGACAGCGGACAGCGTATTTCTGACCGATGGCACAGGCATCGAGGCAGGATTTGTGCTGGGCGCAGCAGGTGCGCGCCCACAGGGCTGGTTGCGCCAGACCGGGCTTGATCTGACCGGAGGTTTCGTCACTGTGGACGCGTTTTTGCGCTCGCGCTCTGACCCGTCGATATTCGCCGTTGGCGATTGCGCGCATATGGACCACGCCCCGCGCGCCAAAGCCGGTGTCTTTGCCGTGCGCCAGGCCCCCTTCCTTTATGACAATCTGCGCGCCGCGCTTGGGGCTGGCCGGATGCGCCGCTACGATCCGCAGCGCGATTATCTCAAACTTGTCTCGCTGGGCGGAAAAACGGCACTGGCCGAGAAATGGGGGATCACGCTCGAAGGGGGGTGGCTTTGGCGCCTCAAAGACAGGATCGATGCAAAATTCATGGATCAGTTTCGCGATGCGCGCCCAATGCCGGCTATCCAGCCTCCGGCGATGGCAGCAGGGGTGCGGGAAATGCTGGAGGATCGTCCGCTCTGTGGCGGATGCGGTGCGAAAATGGGCGCGCAGAGCCTTCAGGCTGCGCTGCCCAAACCCGCGCGTGCCGATATCGAAACCGGCATCGGCGATGATGCGGCAGTTCTGCGCATTGGCGCGGCGCGGCAGGTCATCGCGACCGACCATCTGCGCGCTCTCAGCGAGGATCCCTATCTGATGGCGCAAATCGCGGCCACGCATGCCTTGGGCGATATCTGGGCGATGGGCGCACGCCCACAGGCCGCGCTCGCCTCGGTCACGCTGCCACGCATGGCACCCGAATTGCAGACCCGCAGCCTGCGCGAAGTCATGGCAGGTGCATTATCCGTGCTAGGGCCCGAAGGTGCGACGCTGATTGGCGGCCATAGCAGCATGGGCGCCGAGATGCAGCTTGGTTTCACAGTGACAGGGCTGCTCGACCGCGCAGCCTTGCGCAAATCCGGCGCGCAAAAGGGCGATGCACTGATCCTAACCAAGCCATTAGGCACGGGCGTGATAATGGCAACTGAAATGCAATGGGCCGCACCTGGTAACGTTGTGCGCGAAGCTTGGGACGCGATGGTCCAATCGCAAGCGCAGGCGGCAGAAATTCTTGGCCCCGATGCCCATGCCATGACCGATGTGACTGGCTTCGGGCTTGCCGGGCATCTTGCGGAGATGCTCGCCGATAGCGGCCTTCGTGCAGACCTTGACCTGGCCGCCCTCCCTGTTCTTGAGGGGGCCGAGGCACTGATTGCAGCCGGGTATCATTCCAGCCTCGCAAGCGCGAATCGCGCGGCAGTGGCGCATCTGTTGGAGGCCCCTGCAAACCCGCGTACTTCACTGCTGTATGATCCGCAGACATCAGGTGGTCTGCTGGCGGCTCTGCCCTCAGAGAGCGCCCAGGGAATAGTTGAAAAACTGCAAGCCGCAGGATATCAGGCGGCAATTATCGGGTGGATCACTGCAGCGGATCAACCCTCTATCGTCGCTCGTTAATCCGTCTGCATGTGCAACTTTCTTGCACCCAGCAGTTCCAAAATCCGTTCCGCTGCCATTTCCTGAGACTTTTCCGACAAATCCGGCAAGACGATCGACTGATCGCCAGTGTTTTCGCGCACCATCCGTTGATAGCGCGGGTCGTAATGATGGACGATCAGTTCTTGTGCCAAGGTTGCAAAATCACCAGCCGCCGCCATTGTTTGCCATGCCTTGATCCGTGCTGCGGGCTGATAGGGACGCAGAGCGGCAATCACCGCTAAAAGCCGTTCGGGTGTCTCCATGAATACCGAATAGCTGCGTAAGGAATAGGCTGTGCGCGCGTCCAAGGGTGCCTCGATCCGCACCCTTTCAGCGCGCTGCATCGCAGCCCAAAGTGCAGGCGGCAGGCGCAAAGCGCCAATCCGGTTCGACTCTGCCTCGATCAGCACCGGGCGCGCTGGGTCCAGACCGAGCATGACCTGCGCAAGCCGCGACTCAAAAAGCTTTTGCGCGGGCTGCGCCTCCAACGCCCCAAACAGTGAGCCGCGATGTGACGCGAGCCCCTCGAGATCGATCACCTGCCCGCCCATCGCCGCCACCCGCGTGATAATCTCGGTCTTGGCCGCGCCTGTGCCACCATCCAAGAGCACCACCCGCGCCGGAAAGGGCGCCTCGTAAAGCAACGCCTGCACCAAACGCCGATAGCTCTTGTAGCCCCCCTCCAGCACCGCCACGCGCCAGCCGATCTGCCGCAGGATCGTGGCAAACGCGCCGGAACGCTGCCCGCCACGCCAGCAATACACCAAAGGTTGCCAACTACCGGGCTTGCCTGCAAGCGGCCCAATCAGATGGTCGGCCACATTTCGCGCCACCAGGGCCGCGCCAATCTTGCGCGCATCAAATGGGCTCTGCTGCTTGTAGATCGTGCCAACATGCGCGCGCTCAGCATCGCTCAGAACCGGCAGATTGATCGCGCCGGGCAGATGATCCTGCGCATATTCTGCAGGTGCGCGCGCATCAATCACACTGTCGAACCGCAACTTCTGCAGGGCTTGCAATGACGTCAGCGCAAACTCCATGTGTACCTCCTGCCCACGCTTTGAGGACGCATGGCGCGAAGGTCAAGCCCGTCAAATCTCAATCCTGCGCCCGCAGGATGCGCGCTGGTCGCGCACCAAGCGGACGCAGCGCGAAAACGAACCCCGCAAGCAGCGTGGCGAATATGCCGCCCAGCACAATGGCGATGGCAGAGACAGGCTCAAATTGATAGCTTGATCCCATCACGAAACGCATCACCGCCCAGGCTGCAAGCGCCGCTGCACCCAGTGCGACGAGCCCTGCTGCAGCGCCCATCAACGCCGAGCGCAGCGCGAAAGACGCAAGAATCCGCCCGCGCGTAGCGCCAAGCGTTTTCATCACCGCCGCCTCGAACACACGCGCACGCTCGCCCGCCGCAGCCGCCCCGATCAGCACCACAAAACCCGTGATCAGCGTTGCGAGTGCCGCATAGCTGGTCGCCGTAGCCATGGTGGAAAGCGCCTCGGTCACGCGTTCAGCGGCCTCGCGCACACGGATTGCAGTGATATTGGGGAACATGTTGGACAGATCGCGCAGGATCGCACCCTCGGCGGCCTCCAGCGCATAGACAGTCGCTATATGCGTATGCGGGGCCGCGCGCATCGGCTCAGGTGACATCACCATCACAAATCCGATCCCGCCGGTCGAGAAATCGACCTCGCGCAGATTAGCAATTTCAGCGCTGATATCGCGGCCAAGGATGTTGACGGTGACAGTGTCACCAACACCGATGCCAATTTCTGCAGCCTGTTCAGCGCCGAAACTCACCAGCGGCGGACCGTCATAATCCTCTGCCCACCACTCGCCTGCTATGAGCCTTGTACCTTCGGGCATGGTGGCAGCGTAGGAGATCCCACGATCGCCACGCAAGACCCAATGCCCAGCCGCCGGATGCTCACGCGCCCGGATGCCATTGATCTCAGAGACAACACCGCGCAGCATGGGTGCGGTCTCGACCTTGTCCACATTCTCATCTTCGGCGAGTCGAGTTAAAAAACCCTCAAGCTGATGATTCTGGATATCGAGGAAGAAATAGCTCGGCGCACGATCCGGCAGATCAGTGGCGATAGCGCGGCGCAGATTGCTGTCTATCTGGCCGACTGCGGCCAATACAGTGAGCCCCAACCCCAAGGATAAAATCACCGCCGTCGCTCCCTCGCGCGGATTGCTGATTGCTCCCATTGCCATGCGCAGCGCAGTATGGCCCCTGAGCGCGCGTGCGCGCGCTCCACGGCGGGCAAGCCAGCGCAGCGCGACCGCTGCTATGGCCAGCACTGCGAGCGCCCCGATGATCCCACCCGCTGTTGCGAAAGCAAGACGCGGCACAGCAGCAAAAGACGCGACCACGCCAACAAGAAGCGCGACCAATCCCAAGGTGGCGAGAAGATACGGCCAGCGCGGCCAGCGTTTGCCACCTTCGGAGATGCCACGAAAGATCGCAGCCGCGCGCACATCTTCGGTGCGCGCGAGCGGCCAAAGCGTAAAGATGAGCGCGGTCAGCGCGCCATAAAGCGCAGCCTCTACCAGCGCGCCCGGTTGCAATGAAATCTCAAGATCAATCGGCACCTGAGACTGTGCAAAAGGCGCAACTGCAAAGGGCACGACAGCCCCCAGCGCCAGCCCCAATGCAAGGCCAAACACTGTGAGCGCGCCCACTTGCAGGAAGTAAACCGCAAAAATAGTGCGGCTGTCGGCTCCGATTGTCTTGAGCGTGGCGATCACATTGGTCTTGCCGTCAAGATAGGTGCGCACCGCCGCAGATACCCCCACGCCGCCCACCGCCAGCCCTGCCAACCCCACCAGCACAAGAAAGGACGATACCCGCTCGATCACATTGCGGATTTGTGGTGCGGCATTTCGGCTGTCGCGCCAGCGCACGCCCGCGCCATCAAACTGTTCGGTGGCCACAGCGCGGGCCGCATCCAGCGATTGTCCCGGCAGGAGCAGCCGGTAATTCACCTCATAGAGCGTGCCCGGCCCCAGCAATTCGGCATTCTCCAGATCGGCGCTGCGCACGATGGTGCGCGGGCCGAAGCCGAAATTCGCGCCCAACCCGTCGGGCTCGCGGGTCAGATGGGCGCTCAGTCGAAACTCCTGCACACCAAGGCGGAACGTATCACCGATCTCCAGCCCCAGACGCTCGGCCAGAATGCGTTCCATCACCCCACCGGGCAGCCCATCCTGCATACCGAGCGCCGCCACCAGCCCGATTTCGGGTTCAAGCCCGACGCTTCCGACCAACGGATAGGCGCTGTCCACGCCCTTGACCTGCGTGACCGAACGTTCAGCATCATCGCCCGTGCCTGCAATCGCCATCGAGCGGAAATCGACCACTTCCGAGACTTCGGCCGCGAAGCCGTTCATCCAACCTCGCTCTTCCTCGGTCGCGAAACGATAGGTCATGCGCAATTCCGCATCACCGCCCAGAAGCGTCGCGCCTTCTCGCGCAAGCCCATCATCTATGGCCCCGCGCACCGAGCCCACAGCCGCAATCGCCCCCACGCCGAGCGCCAGACAAGCGAGAAACACCCAGAAGCCGCGCAAGCCCCCGCGCAATTCGCGCCGGGCGATCTTCCACGCAACTGTGATCATTCAGCCGCCTCCTTGCGTGACTTGCGATCCTCACCCTCGATCGCACCATCCGAAAGCCGGATCACGCGGTCGCAGCGCGCAGCGAGATCGGGGGCATGCGTGACAAGAATAAGGGTCGCGCCATGCCGGTCGCGCAACCCGAAAAGCAGCTCCATGATTGCCTGCCCATTGGGACCATCAAGATTGCCGGTCGGCTCATCCGCAAGCAGAATGTCAGGGCGCGGGGCCGCCGCTCGTGCCAGTGCCACGCGCTGCTGCTCGCCGCCTGAAAGCTGGGCCGGATAATGGTCGAGACGATGCCCCAACCCGACCGCGCGCAACTCTTCCTCGGCGCGTTCGAACGCATCGCGGCGGCCTGCAAGCTCCAGAGGCGTGGCAACATTTTCAAGGGCGGTCATTGTCGGAATCAGGTGGAAAGACTGGAACACCACCCCCATATGCTCTCTGCGAAACCGGGCCAGCGCATCTTCACCCAGCGCGGTCAGATCATGGCCCATTGCCAGGACCTGCCCGCCGGTGGCACGCTCAAGCCCGCCCATAAGCATGAGGAGCGAGGATTTGCCCGACCCGGAAGGCCCTACCAGCCCGACGCTTTCGCCGCGCGTGACATCCAGAGTGATCCCACGCAGAATATGCACGGGACCAGCATTGCCCTGCAAAGTCAGCTCCACATCCCTAAGCGAGAGAACCATGTCATTCATACACACTGTCCTTTCAAGAACCTTCCTTCCAGCATATGGGGTGGCACGCGCCATCGGCAACTGCCGCGCCGCAGCAATCCTGTCTTTCACGCTTGTGTTGGGCATTTCCGTCGTCCCGGCAAGCGCAGAGCCAATAAGATTGGTGGCGCTTGGTGACAGCCTGACACAAGGATACGGGCTGCCCAGCGATGAGGGCTTCGTGCCGCAGCTCGAAGCCTGGCTGCGCGATCAGGGGCTCGATGTGGAGGTCATCAATGCCGGGGTCTCGGGCGACACCACGGCGGGCGGGCTTGCGCGTATGGACTGGACGCTTTCCGAGCCAGTGGATGCGATGCTGATAACGCTGGGGGGCAATGATCTCTTGCGCGGGCTCAACCCCAATGCCAGCCGCGAAAACCTTGATGGCATCCTCACCCGGCTCGCGCGCGAAGGTATCCCCGCGATGCTCGCGGGTTTGCCGGCTCCCGGAAATTACGGGCCAGAATTTCAGCGTTCCTTCGAGCGCATGTATATTGATCTCGCAGGCATCCATGATGTGCCCCTCTACCCGAATTTCATGCAGCCCATGACCGAAAAGGCCGATGCGGGGGCGAGCTTTGCCGATCTCATGCAGGACGATCATATCCACCCGAATGCCGAAGGTGTCGCCCTGATCGTAGAGGGGATCGGCCCACATGTGCTGGAATTTCTGAAATCGTTCGCAAGCGAGCCTCGCTAGAGCGTATTATTCTACCAGTTGTGGCTTTTGGCAGTTCTTGCTATGGGCGTTGCATTGTTTTTCAGAACCGCTGAACGAACCGGGGCAAACCCCTGTTTCCAAAAGGTCGGGCGAGGGCAGGTATGACCAGAAAAAACTATATCTTCACATCGGAATCCGTTTCAGAGGGGCACCCGGACAAAGTCTGCGACCGCATATCAGATGCCGTGCTTGACGCACTTATTGCCGAAGAAGAGACTGCCCGCGTGGCTTGCGAGACATTTGCAACCTCATCACTGGTGGTGATCGGCGGCGAAGTCGGGCTTTCTGATC
Source organism: Natronohydrobacter sp. (assembly GCA_007125005.1). Lineage (GTDB taxonomy): Bacteria > Pseudomonadota > Alphaproteobacteria > Rhodobacterales > Rhodobacteraceae > Roseinatronobacter. The sequence goes on along the minus strand of SLDY01000136.1, from coordinate 1,335 downwards.
CGGAGCGGCTGAAGGATTACATGGGCCGCATCCCCCAGATCGCACGCGATTGTATCCGCGACATTGGTTATGAGCAGGAGAAATTCCACTGGAATACCTGCCATGTGCTCAATTTCCTGCATGAGCAATCCGCCCATATCGCGCAAGGCGTGGATCGTGACGGTGCGGGCGATCAGGGCATCATGTTCGGCTACGCGGTCAATGAGACCCCGGAACTCATGCCGGCGCCGATCCAATATGCGCATCAAATCCTCAAACGCCTTGCCGAGGTGCGCAAATCCGGGCTGGAGCCCAGCCTGCGCCCTGATGCGAAATCACAGATTTCGCTCCGCTATGAAGATGGCAAGCCAGTCGAAGTGACCCAGCTTGTGCTCTCGACCCAGCACGCGAATGAGGATCAGTCCTCCGACGATATCCGTGCCATTGTCGAGCCCTATATCCGCGAAGTGCTGCCCAAGGACTGGCTGACAGAACGCACCGAATGGTGGGTCAACCCCACCGGCACGTTCGTGATCGGCGGGCCGGATGGCGATGCCGGGCTTACGGGGCGCAAGATCATTGTCGATACCTATGGGGGTTCAGCGCCGCATGGGGGCGGGGCGTTCTCGGGCAAGGATCCCACCAAAGTAGACCGCTCTGCGGCTTATGCCGCGCGCTATCTGGCCAAGAATGTGGTGGCATCCGGCATGGCGCAGCGCTGCACCCTGCAGATCTCCTATGCCATCGGAGTGGCCAAACCTTTGTCGATCTATGTGGATACACATGGCACCGGGCTTGTCGATGACGCGGGCATTGAGCGTGCAGTGTCACAGGTGATGGATCTGACCCCGCTTGGCATCCGCGAGCATCTGGGCCTGAACCGCCCGATCTATGCGCGCACTTCGGCTTATGGCCATTTTGGCCGTGCACCGGAGGATGACGGGGGTTTTTCCTGGGAGCGCACTGATCTCATCGAGGCACTCAAGAAAGCAGTTTGATCGCTCTGAGGCTGTGGGGCGGGTGCGACCAATGCTCCCACCGCATCCAATTGCAGTTTGACGGCGGCGTTGTATCGAGCGGCGCCCCGTTTCTTACCCATATTGCCCTTGCGCGCAAGGCGGCCTGACCGCGCGACGTGGCTCGTCGCTCGCCCCAACATCCTTGTAACGATTAGTCGCAAGCGCAAACCGTGCCCCTTGTGGGAATTCACCGTTTTTTCAGAAGTTTATGTCAAGAAACATGGTGCCCAGGAGAGGACTCGAACCTCCACGCCCGTACGGGCACTAGCACCTGAAGCTAGCGCGTCTACCAGTTCCGCCACCTGGGCAGGTTGCGTGAGACGCTCTTTATGGCGGG
>SLDY01000126.1 GCA_007125005.1 Natronohydrobacter sp. | reverse complement strand
GAGGGCGGCATGCAGACATTCAAGTTTCTTCTTTGCACGCGCAGCATTTTGCGAAAGCGGTCGGCAGCCAAACCATCCGAATTCTTGGAAAAGTGCAGAAAACGAAACCTCCCGCCTGGCTTTGGCCATGGTTTCAAGAACTGGCAGTGGCTTTTCTGACCAGTCGCCGTTCAACGGTTTCTGCAGCCTATGTTCAAGGCTGGCCATGATCCTTGCCAGGCTCCATAGACTGGCGTGTAATGTCGGTCGTCTGGATCAGCGAGACGAGCCGGTCCTGAAACGCGGCACAAATCGGGCTGATGCTGCCCCCACGCCGCATGACAAAGCCAACGGTGCGAAGCGCCAGGCGATCTTGCAGTTCTAGTGCGCCGAGGTCTTCATCGATCGAGCGCGTCGCAAGAGCAGGCAGGATCGTTGCCCCAGCCCCGGCGCGCACCAATGCGAGCAGTGAGATGACATTGCGGGCGCTTATTGCCGACACGCGATCTGGACCGTCTGGATCAAGCCCGGAATAGCCAGCGGTGGAATTGTTGCTGATCAGCCGATGCGCCTGCAGATCCTGACGCGTCAAGGGTCTTGCGAGGCGTGTAAGCGGATGGTCCTTGCGGCAGACCAGCCGAAAAGGGTCATTGAACAGGGCGACGAAACTCAGGCCAGCGCTAGCTTCCGGTTTGCCGCCGATGCCCAACTCGACCACGCCGGTTTCGACCAGCGCATGCACGCTGGCGCTGTCGGTATCCAGCAACTCGATCCTGACGCCGGGATGATCGGCCAGCATGGCGCTGAGCACCGGCGGCAGAAGCTGTGCCGCGACAGACGGGACGGCGGCAATACGCAAGACCCCTTCGCGCCCCGCAGCCAGCGCCATGATCCGTTCGGTGGTGCGGTCATATTCGCGCAGCAAGTCCTGAGCGAGCTTGTTCACCTCGACGCCAAGCGTCGTCAGAGTGTGTTTCCGGTCCGTTTCGAATAATGGGGCGCCAAGATCGCTTTCAAGCTGCTTGAGTGTCATGGATATGGCCGAATCCGTTCTGCCCAGGGCCTTGGCCGCGTCGCGGATGTTTCCGCAACTCGCGACGGTGACGAAAACGCGCAGTGTCTGGGTTCGGATCATGGTTGCGAATTCCAGAAATACTGAAGTTTAATTCACTTTAATTCGATTGATCTGAACAAGCTACCCCCATAGCGTGACATCGGGAGGCAAGATGACCGACACGACACTTTCACTGGATCAAGTCGAAGACCTTGCGCTCCAGATCTTGGTTCGCGCCGGCGCATCTATGGAGCAGGCGGCGTCTGTCGCCCGGTCCACGCGCCTGGCCGAGCGTGACGGCATTCGCAGCCATGGCCTGATGTATGTGCCGATCTATGCCGAGCATCTGCGCTGCGGCAAGGTTCTGGGTGCGGCTCGTCCGGTCGTATCCCGCCCACGGCCTGCCGCGGTGCAGGTCGATGCCGCGCATGGCTTCGCCCACGCGGCCATTGATGCAGGCTGGCCGGAGTTTGACGCGACTGTGCGCGCTCAGGGCATTGCGGCCCTGGCCGTGTCGCGGTCCTACAATTGCGGCGTACTGGGCCATCACGCCGAACGGATGGCCGAAGCCGGGCTTGTGGGGCTGTGCTTCACCAATGCGCCTGCCTCGATGGCGCCTGTCGGGGGCAGCAAGCCGGTAATCGGCACAAACCCATTCGCTCTGGCGGTGCCCGATGGCGCGGGCCGCGCCCGGCTGGTCATCGATCAATCCGCCAGCGCGATCGCGAAATCCGAGATCATCCTGCGCGCCCGCAAGGGCGAGGCGATTGAGCCGGGCTGGGCGCTTGATGCCGATGGCCAACCCACCGAAGACGCCGAAGCGGCACTCGCTGGCTCGATGTTGCCTGCTGGCGGGCAGAAGGGTTTCGGGATGGGGCTGATGGTCGAGATCTTCGCCGCCGCCCTGTCAGGCGGCAATCTGGGGCTGGAGGCCAGCCCCTTTTCCGGCCCCAAGGGCGGGCCTCCGGGGACAGGGCAGTTTTTCATCGGCATCGATCCTGCGGCATTTTCCGGTAACGGGTTCCACGCGGCAATCACGCAGTTGACGAATGCAATCACGAATCAACCAGGCACGCGGTTGCCCGGGGCGCGCCGCGCCGCCAATCGTCAGCGCATCGAGCGAGAGGGCGTGCAGGTCGATGCCGCCCTGATGGACAGGATCAAGGCCGCCTAAGCGGTAAGAAGGAATGACATGGACCTGGAGACGCGTAATTTCATTGCAGGCGACTGGCACAGCGGGACAGGTACGGTAGAAAACCGTAACCCTTCGGACCTGTCCGATGTGATCGGCCATTTCGCGCAGGCTGACTCAGCCCAGCTTGTCACTGCGCTGGACGCTGCGCACCGCGCGCAAGCCGAATGGGGCGCGACTGGTCCGCAGAAACGCCATGATGTGCTGATGGCCATTGGCACCGAGCTGATGGCGCGCGCAGAAGAAATTGGCAGGCTGATCGCGCGCGAAGAGGGCAAGCCGCTGGCCGAAGGCAAGGGCGAGGTCTATCGCGCAGGCCAGTTCTTCACCTATTTCGCCGCCGAAGCGCTGCGTCAGTTGGGCCAGACCGCCGACTCTGTGCGCCCAGATATCGAAATCGACGTGCGCCGCGAGCCGGTGGGCGTGGTGGCGATCATCAGCCCGTGGAATTTCCCCGTGGCGACGCCTGCATGGAAAATCGCGCCCGCGTTGGCCTTCGGCAATGCCGTGATCTGGAAACCCGCGAACCAGACCCCCGCAAGCGCCGTGGCGCTGACGCAGATCATCGCGCGTCAGGACTTGCCCAAGGGTCTGTTCAATCTGGTCATGGGCGCGGGGCGCGAAATCGGGCAGGCTTTGGCGCAAAGCGCCGCCGTCGATGCGATCAGCTTCACCGGATCGGTGCCAGTGGGGCGCGAGATCGCGCGCGCGGCCATTCCCAACATGACCAAGTTGCAGATGGAAATGGGATCCAAGAACCCGATGGTCATCATGGAAGATTGCGACCTCGATCTGGCCGTCGCCCATGCCACCAACGCGGCCTTTGGCGGCACGGGTCAGAAATGCACTGCGGCCAGCCGGTTGATCGTGCATGAGCGCATGCATGATGCCTTTGTCGAGAAACTTGTCGCGAGCGCGCAGGCGTTGAAAGTTGGCCATGCACTGGAAGGCGGCACCCAGATCGGCCCTGTGGTCAGCGCAGACCAACTCGCCGCCAATCTGGACTATATCGAGACCGGCAAGCGCGAAGGAGCAGAGCTTCTGTGCGGCGGCACAAGGCTGGAGCGCGCGACTGATGGGTATTTCATGGCCCCCGCCGTCTTTGCAGGCACAAGCAACGACATGGTCATCAACCGCGAGGAAATGTTCGCGCCCATTACCTGCATCCTAAAGGCGGGCAGCTATGATGAGGCGTTGCAAATCGCCAATGACAGCGAATTCGGCCTGACCGCCGGGATCATGACCCGCGATCTGGCCCGCGCCACGCATTTCCGCCGCAACGCGCGGGCAGGCTGTGTCATGGTCAATCTGCCGACGGCGGGCACGGATTACCATGTTCCCTTCGGCGGGCGCGGCGCGTCCAGCTACGGGCCGCGCGAACAGGGCCGCTACGCGGAAGAATTCTACACCATCGTCAAGACCTCCTATATCCATTCGGGGGCGCCCGCATGAGCCCGCGCATCGACGCGCTGCAATATGCCAACTGGTCGGAAAAGATTTTCCGCCAGATGCGCGCGGGCGGGGTCGATGCGGTGCATGTGACGATCACCTATCACGAGAATTTCCGCGAAACGGTGCTCAATATCGAAGCCTGGAACCGCTGGTTCGAGCGCTTTCCCGACCTGATCTTTCAGGGCTTCACGGCGGCTGATATCGACCTTGCCCGCGCGACCGGGCGCACGGCGATCTTCTTCGGCGCGCAGAACCCGTCCTGCATCGAGGATGATATCGGGCTGGTCGAAGTGCTGCACCGTCTGGGCCTGCGCTTCATGCAACTGACCTATAACAACCAGTCGCTGCTGGCCTCTGGATGCTATGAGGCCGAAGATACCGGCCTGACCCGCATGGGCCGCGAGGTGGTCGCGGAAATGAACCGCGTCGGCATGGTCATCGACATGAGCCATTCGGGCGAGCGCTCTACCGTCGACGCCATCGCCCATTCTGCCCGTCCGATTGCCATCACCCATGCCAATCCCGCAAGCTGGCACCCCGCGCTGCGCAACAAATCCGACCGCCTGCTCCGCGCCTTGGCGGAAAGCGGCGGGATGCTGGGGTTCTCGATCTATCCGCATCATCTGCGCGGGGGCAGTGACTGCACACTGGAAGATTTCTGCACCATGGTCGCGCGGACGGCCGAGTTGATGGGGGTGGAGCAGATCGGCATCGGCACCGATCTGTGTCAGGATCAGCCTGATAGCGTGGTGGACTGGATGCGCGCAGGCCGCTGGACCAAGGCGCGCGACTATGGCGAGGGCAGCGCCGACAACCCCGGCTTTCCGCCCATGCCCGACTGGTTTCACGACAATCGCGATTTCGGGAAGATCGAGGAGGGTTTGCGCGCCGCCGGCTTCTCGAACCCCGATATCGCCGCCGTGATGGGCGGCAACTGGGCACGGTTCTTCCGCGAGAGCTTCAGCGCCGCGCAAAGCTTGCAGCAAGAGGCCGCGCAATGAGTTGCGAGGGTCTCAACCCCATGCCTGAGGCGCGCGCCTTTCGGCGCAGCCCGGACGAGGTGATGCGCCTTGCCCGTATGGGATGCAGCCATCCCACGCGGCTGTCCTTCCTGCGCCAGCTTCTGCGACGGCTGCGGGCCGAGGGCTGGCGCTTTGACCGGCCCGTATGGGAGGTTGACGCCAATGGCGTGGGCCGCGCCGTCTACCGCGCAATTGGCCCAGTCCGCACCTACAGCCTTGTGGCCTTTGCCCATGACCTGCCGCCCGAAGCGCGTTCGGATCGGGTGATCGCCACCGCCTGGGATGCCACATTCGCGCTGTTTGACGGCACGCCCGATGCGGCCGATCTGGACCGCCTTGCCGCCAATGTGCCCTTGCAGGAAGCCGGGCGGATTTCCCCGCGCGAACTCAGCCTCAGCCGCGCCAACCGCTCGGTGCGGCTGTTCGATCATGTCGTGGAACGGCTGGCCCAGGGGGCGCAGCCAGATGCCGCGATGCTGCTGGAAACCGGCTATCTGATGCGCACCACGGCGGTCTATGGCTCGGGCAAATTCGGCGCAGCGGATCGCGCCGCGATTGCACAGCGCCCGGAACTCAGCGCGCCGTTTCAGGCGGAAATGCTGTCGGTCTGGCTGACGCGCGCCTTCACTGTCGATCTGGTCGAACATCTGGCCCGCGCGCGCGGCGGCGACAAGGCCGCACGCCTTGCGCCAGACCTTAAACGCGCTCTGGGTGTCGGCAATTCGACGGGTCTGGGCATGGCCCCGTTCCTGATCCGCCATCCGGTGCTGCTGAACAACTGGATGCTGGCGCGCGAAGAGGCTTTGGCGCGGGTGCGCGCGCAGGCCAGCATCGGCCAGCCGGAACTTGCGGATTTTATGGCCGCGATTGAGGCGGCGCGCGCGAATGCGGATCTTTGGACCAGCGCCCATGACATACAGCGCGCGAAACTGGCCGATCTGCGCGAAGGCCTGGCCCGCATCGCCGACCATGTCGCCAACGGCTGGGACCGGAGTGCCGCGCACCCATGGGATGACCTCTGGCACTGGGGGCAGGAAACCTTGCCGCTGGAAGGCCAGGAGGCGCTACTCGCGGCGATGCTGGAGCCGCATGGTGCGCTGATCGACGGGCTGGGCGATTGCATGGATGCCGATGAAGGCACGGCCTTCGCGATCAATGGCGCGATGCGGATGGCGGAATTGCGCGCCATATTGCAGGCGCATTATGACTGGGCGCTGGGGATCGACTACATGCAGCCCGCCCAATGCGCTCGCTTCTGGTACGTGTCCGAAGACAAGCTGGAGCCGCGTTTGGGCGAGCGCCACCAAGAACCCGGTGCCGAGCGCGAATTGCCGCTTGATACCGGACGGCAGGCCGCCGCCCTCTGGCAGGCGTTGCATGATCAGCCCGATGAGCTGCCAGTTGCGCATCTGCTGCTGGCTGCGCCCGAGCACCGCCCAGCGGTCCGGCGCGCGCAGATCACGGCGCAGCACCCATTTGCGGAAATCCGAGACAATCTGATCGGTGCCGACATGCTGCCCATCGACATTCTGCGCTGCAAGCTGGCGTTCTTCGGCGCGACACGCTTCGATCCGCGCTCGGACCGCTGGGTGCGGATCAGCCTGTTTCAGGACGCGCCTTACCCCGAAGACCTGAACGGGGGTGCTGATGAAGCATGATCCCCGGACAGACGCGGCGCTCGATCTGACCTTGTCGGAGATTTCCGCCCTGACAACGCGCGCCACGCGCGGCGCCGGGCGCAGCTGGGGCGAGGCGGAAGAAGCCGCCGAGGCCGCCTGCTGGCTGGCCCGGGCCGGTCTGGACTGGGCGGGCGCGTTGCTGGAGGTCTTGCAGCCCCCCGAAGCCGGTGCCGACTGTGCCCTGCGCACGGGCATCGCGCTGGCGGATGCCGCGGCACTTTCCGGCCCGCCAAACGCGCAGCGGACGATAAACAGCCCGTGCTTCCTGCTGCCCTTTGGCGCGCGTGTGGCAGACCAGACCGGACAGCGGATCAGGGTGACGGTGGCGGATACGCAGATTGTCCTTGCACCGGGTGCTTGTCCGGTGATGGCCGGTCCGGGGCGCATGTCGGGACCGGCGCAGGTCACGCTTGCGCCCGACCAGCAGGACCAGCCCCCATGCCCCGACTGGCCACAAACCCATCGCGGCACGGTCCTTGCAACCGAATACGCACGACTGACGCAACTGATGATGGCCTTCACCGTGCCCACATCCGCCAGTTCGCAGGCGGGCGCGGGCGCACAAGGAGATGACAACGACTGACACCGGACCCAAACCCAAACCACTCAACAGGGAGACTGAACCATGAAGAGAACCTTTATCGCCACCGCTGTTGCAGGGCTTGCCCTGCCCACCATCGCGCTTGCCGATTGCGGGCGCGTATCGGTTGCCGAGATGAACTGGGCCTCGGGCCAGATCATCACCCGGATCACTGAATTCCTGATGGCGCAGGGCTATGGCTGCGATGTCACGGTGGTGCCATCGGCGACCACGACGGCCATCACCTCGCTGGCCGAGAACAACGAACCCGATGTGGTGCCGGAACTCTGGGTCAACTCTGCCCCGGCGTATTTCCGGCTTGAAGCCGAAGGGCAGCTGGTCAAGGCCGCGGATGTCTTCGCCGAGGGCGGAAGCGAAAACTGGTGGGTGCCTGATTATCTGGTCGAGGAACACCCAGAACTGGCCACGATCGAGGGCATCCTTGCCAACCCCGAACTGGTGGGCGGGCGTTTCCACAACTGCCCTGACGGCTGGGGCTGCCGGATCGCCAACGACAACCTGGTCATCGCCTTCGATTTCGAAGGTCACGGGATCGAGGTGTTCAACCACGGCTCGGGCGATACCCTGCCGGCTGCCATGGCCGCCGCCTATGAGAACCGCGAACCGTGGTTCGGGTATTACTGGGGGCCGACCGCCGTGCTGGGGCGCTACAACATGGTCGCGGTGGACATGGGGCCACATCACCCCGAGATCCATGAATGCAACCAGACCCAGGACTGCGAAACGCCTGGTATTTCGGCCTATCCCGCTGCGCCGGTGCTGACCGTGGTCACCGCCGATTTCGCCGAACGCAAGCCCGAGATCTTCGAGCTGGTCAGCAATATCTCCTTCGGCACGCAGGAACTGAGCAACCTGCTGGCCTGGCAGGCAGACAACAGCGCCTCGGCCGAGGAGGCGGCGGTTTATTTCCTGACCACCAGCCAAGACACCTGGATGGGCTGGATCAGCGATGAAGCCGCCGAGCGGCTGAGCGCGATCTTCCAGTAACTCCGTAATGGGGCGGGCCGCGCGCAGATGCGTGGCCCGCCCCCGATCCAGCCATCGTGCACCAGGAGGGACCGAGCATGGCCGCCTATGATTTCGTGTTCGACGGGCTTGGCCTGCGCGAATGGTGTGACAGGGATGCCAGCCCCGGCCCGATGAGCATGGCCGACCTGCTGGCCCGTGGCGCCGGTGAGCAGGCGGAAAAAAGTCTGGCGGAATCCCTATGGGAGTTGCCCTTTCCGTCGCTGGACGCGCTCAATCAGGCCTGTCCGGCAATCTGGCGCTCGCGTGAACTGACACGCGGGCTGGAACAGGGGTTCCTCAATGCCCGCGACCCGCTGCGGGTCGTTCTGGACCCGCTGACCCAGCCGCTGAGCTGGGCACTGGAGAACGCGCTGCATGTCTTCACGGCGACACCGTGGTGGATCATGCTGACCCTGCTGCTGCTGCTGGTCTGGGTCGCCTCGCGGTCCTGGACATTGATGGGCTTTGTCGGTGGTGCGCTGGCGTTCCTGCTGTTCGTCGATCACTACACATTCGCCATGCAGACCATGTCGATTATCTTCGTCTGCGCCTTCCTGTGCGTGCTGTTCGGCGTGCCCATCGGGATTGCCATGTCGCGCAGCAATACCATGCAGCGCCTGACGATACCGGTGCTGGACATGCTGCAGACCCTGCCCACATTCGTCTATCTGATCCCGCTGATCTTCCTCTTCTCGGTGACCGAACCCAAACTCTATGGCATTGCCATCATCCTTTACGCGATCGTGCCGGTGATCCGGCTGACCGATCTGGGCATAAGGCTGGTGGACAAGGATGTGATCGAAG
>SLDY01000044.1 GCA_007125005.1 Natronohydrobacter sp. | reverse complement strand
TGCGGCCGCGCCTCATTGCATCATCACGCTGCCGGAGGTCGTATGGGCAAGGATCTGAACCGCCGCAGCTTTTTGAGCCAGAGCCTTGCGCTGGGCTGCTCGCTTGCCGCGAGCCCGTTTGTCACGCCCATCGCGCTGGCCGATGCGCCTGGAGATCACCGCCTCGTGGTTATCATCCTACGCGGCGCGCTTGATGGTCTCGATCTTCTGCGCCCGGTGGGCGACCCGCATTTCGCAGCGCTGCGCCCCACGCTCTTTGACCCTGCCAATCCCGGCCAGGCGCTGGACGGCTTCTTCACGCTCCATCCGGCGCTTGGCGGGCTTGCACCGCTCTGGCGCAAAGGTGAGTTGGCCTTTGTGCCCGCGACCTCAACGCCCTATCGCGACCGGCGCAGCCATTTTGATGGGCAGGATCATCTCGAAGTTGGCAGTGCAGGACAGCTTCCCCCCGCGCTGTCCCGCGATGGCTGGCTCAACCGGATGCTCACGCTGATGCCCAATGTCGATGCGCGCACGGCCTTCGCTGTCGGGCGTGAGCGGATGCTCATTCTCGAAGGTAGCGCGCCCATGACGCAATGGACACCGGGCACCGACCTTGATCTCAGCCCACAAAGTCGCCTGCTGCTTGCGCATCTTTTCAATGCCGATCCGCTCTTCGCCGAAGCCGGGCGAACTGCTCTGGAGATGACTGGCGGTGATCTTGCAGAGCTGCTCGAGGAGGGCGAAGACTCCATGATGATGGCGGGCCCTGCAATTACCGCAGGCGACGCAGACGGTCTGGCCGCCTATGTCGCCCAGCAGATGCAGGGCAGCACGCGCATCGCCAGCTTCTCGCTGTCTGGCTGGGATACGCATAACGCGCAGGCGCGCGCCTTGCTGCCCGCGCTGGAGAGGTTGCAATCCGCTATCCTGACCCTGCGCGAAGGCCTCGGGCCGCTCTGGGGCAAGACGACAGTCATGGCGATGACAGAATTCGGGCGCACCATGCGCGAGAATGGCTCTCGCGGCACTGATCACGGTACAGGGGGTGCGCTTCTGCTGGCAGGTGGCGCCATTCGCGGTGGTCGCATCATTGGCGGCTGGCCGGGGCTTTCAGAAGCCGATCTCTATGCCGGGAGAGACCTGATGCCGCTGCGTGATATTCGTGCCTATTCTGCATGGGCGATGCGCGATCTCTTCGGTCTGCGCGCCTCGGATGTGGAAGCAGTGGTCTTTCCCGGCCTCGATATGGGCGAGTCGCCGGGGCTTTTGCTATAGTGCGCTCAGATCCTGCACGCGCACCTGCGGGCAGGCGCGGCGCGCGATTTCGCAGAGATGCGCATGATGGGTAAGGTAGATCACCTGTCCGCTCTGGGCCATTTGCGCAAGCATCCGAAAAGCCGCCTCACTGCGAGTGTCGTCGAATGTCTCCATGATATCATCGGCTATGAAAGGCACAGCGGGGCGCGTTCGGGCAAGTTCCAGATACCCGGCCGCGCGCAGCGCCAGATAAAGCTGAAACCGCGTTCCCTTGGAGAGGCTGTCCACCAGCTTGCTTGCCCCGCCTTGCTCTTGCGCGATCAATTTTTCGCTGCGCCCCTCGGGTTGGGTTGAAAGCCCTTCATAGCGCCCACCGGTCAGGAGCGCGAAAACACGACTGGCCTCAGCCATCATTTCCGAGCGATGGGTATCGCGATAGAGCCGCAGGGCCTGTTCGAGCGCCAGAATGCCCGCCTGCCGCGCCATGTAAGTCTGCGCCTCTTGCGCGATCTGCAACAACAGGGTCTGGCGCTCCGCCTCCAGCCGCGCCGCGCCACCATCGGCCCCGGCAGCATCGCGGGCTGATTCCGCCGCCGCGAGTGTGGCATAAGCCGCGCGCAACGCTTCATCCTGCGCGGTGAGCGTGGCGGCAAGCGTCTCGGCCTCCACCTGCGCCGCCGCGTCATCCATCGCATCAAGCCGCGCAATCTCTGCCTCAAGCGTTTCCGTGCCCAGATGCGCCGCGAGGTCTGCGCGCAGGCTGTCGCACTCCGCGCCACGCTCTGTGGCCTGCGCAATGGCGCGCAACTCCTCATCAATCGCGCTGAGGCTCTGGTCGGGAAACGCCGCCCGCAGCGCCTCGGTTGCCTGCGCCAGCCGCGCATGCCGTTGCTCCAGTGCCTGCAACTGCGCCTTGGTTTGGGTCAATTCGCGGGCAAGCCGTGCGCGTTCTGTTTCTGTCGCCTGTGCCGTGCGCAGCCGCGCGCGCAGGCGCGGCCATAGCACCATCGGGTCAGCTGTGACTGGCTCCGAGAGCGCTTCGGTGATCGCGCTGAGATCCGCATGAAAGGCTGCAATATCCTCCTCGATACGGCGAATGCGACGTTGCAAGGCAGATACCTGCGGGGCCAGTGGCGCAAGCGCCGCGAGCACGCCCAGAATCACGCGCATTCCGGCAAGATCAGGCGCGGGCGTTGCGATCCATGTCTGGGCGCAAAGCTGTTCCCACTTGGCCCGCCAGTCTGCCTGTGCCTTCCGGGCTTCCTCCAAAGCCCGCTTGCGTGCCTCAAGATCATGCCGCGCCTGAGCCTTCGCGCGCAAAGCCTCGGCAGAGGCCAGCACGGCCTCGGCCTCGGCCAGTGCGAGCTCGTAATCAGTGCCATCGAGCACAGAGATGCCCGCAAGCGCTGCGGCAAGCGTCGTCTTTGCCTGCGCGATCTGCTGTTCCAGCGCCGCGGCCTGCGCCTGCGCTTCCTGCAGGTCAGCTTCCGCCGCGAGTGCCGCGCTACGCCGTGCCAGCCAGCCGCGCAGATCAGCGACTGTCCGTCCCGCGCCATCTGCCCCCAGCGCTGCCCAATGGCGGTGCAGCACAGCCTCCTGTGCGGCCAGCTCCCTTTGCGCTGCATCGTGGCGCAAAATCGCCTGCTCCAGACCAGCCTCCTCTTGCCGCAAGAGCACCAGCTTCTCCGCCATCCGTGCCTGTTCCAGCTGCGCTGCCTGCAATTTGTCATCCGCGCGCAGAGCGGTCTCAAATGCCGCTGCTGTTTCGCGCGACAACTGCACCTTGTGCTCCGCCCAAGCCGCTTCGCGCGCCGCGCGCGCCTCTTGCACAGTTGCGCCCGAGACAGAGCGCGCGAAATCCCCCTCGGCGCGCAGTCGCGCGATGCGCTCTTCGAGCCGCAGACACTCCTCGCCTGTGGCGCGTGCTGTCTTGTCCGCTGCTGCCCGGGCTTGCTCCAATGCCTGCAGGCTCTCAGCATCGGGCAAATCCAGCGCCGCCAATGCGCCAGCGTCTCCCTGCCATGGAACAAGCGCCGCGAAAGCCTGCCTGCGGGCAGTGTGGCCAGCTTCCACCTGCGCGCGTGCCTCGCGCCGCGCGCGCAGCAAATCCGCGCGGCGCAATTCTGCAATCAGCGGTTTCAGCCGCGCGAGCGCCGCCGCATCCGGGGCAGGGGTCTCCGCATCATCAGGCAGCGCGGCCTGCGCGCGCGCAAGCTCTTGGCGGGCGCTTGCCGCGCGTGCCTCCAGCAAACCGGCGCGCTCGACCATCTCTGCCAGCCGTGCCTGCATATCCTGCGGCAAATGCGCGTCTTCCAGCGCAAGCCCCGGACGCCCCAGCCGGGCCAGCAACTCCGCCTGCTCGGATTCCAGTGCTGCCAGTTCTGTGCGGCGTCGGGGCAGATCCGCCTGCTCGGCGGCAATCGCGCCAAAACGCCCCTCCAGATCATCAAGCCGCGCAACATAAGCCGCCGCCGCCGCATCCTCGGGCTGAGCCTCCAGCGCAGTCTCCAGCGCAGTTACAGCATCGCGTGCAGCAGGGATCAATGCCGCCAACTCGGCCTCCTCGAGCAGCCAGCCCGGCAGTCCGGCACGCCAGTCTGGTGGGATCGCGCGCGGTGCAGGCAAATCGCGCAATCTTGCTTCCATGCGCCGCAGCCGCGCAAGCATCGGGCGCGCATCGAGATCGCGCCGCAATCGCTCAAGTTGCGCCTGCGTCTCGGCGCGTCGCTGCTGTGCGGCTGCGTAACCTGCCTGCGCCTGCGCGACCTCCTGCACCAGTTTGCGCCAGTCACTTACAGCCAGATCGACCTCGCGCCGCCGCATGCTCAACTCGCTGAGCCTTGCCTTGTGCCCTGCCAATGCATGTTTGCGCCCCGAGGGCTTGAACCATTCCGCGCATGCCTCCTGCTGCGCTGCAAGTCCCGCACTCAGATCGGCCAGCCCGCTGCTGGCTGCAAAAAGCAACTCACCCAATTCGCCCTTGCTGTCGAGAATACTCTGCCCCCCGGCCTCGATCGTATCATCATCAAGCGAGAACATTGTGGTATAAGCTGCGCGATCAAGCCCACCAAGCGCTGCAGAGAGCGTTGCTTCGGGCAAGGGAGCGCCACTGCGAAGATCAAGGAGCGTATTCTTGTTCCCCTTGATCCGGGCTACGGCAAGCAACCCTTGCGGGCCCGCAATCTCGGCCTCCAGCCGCAAGGCCCGGTTGTCATGCAGAAAGTTATAGCCCGTCTGTGCGTGAATGCCGAACAGCAAATCAAGCCAACCCGAAAGCAGTGTGGATTTGCCCGCCTCATTCGGGCCATAGATGACATGCAGATCGGGTGCACCCTCCCTGACAGCGGGAAATTCCAACCGCGTGCCAGTGAAATGCCCGTAGCGCGCAAGCTCAAGCGCGTTCAGCCTCATGGCATTTGTCCGCGCAGTTGGGCAAGGATCTCGGCCACTCCGTCGTGGATCATCGCATCAGGAAACTCTGCAATCTCTTTTCGGGTTTCGGGCGGCAGCGCGGTTTCCAGTGCCGCACGCATTTCCTCAAGCGCCAGCGCATAGGCAGGGCTGGGCAGAATATCGCTTTCGATCAGCGCAGCGAGATCACCAAGCGCACCCGACCGAGGCTGTTCGGACCCCAGATCGAGCACGAGCTGTTCGACCCAGATCCCGCCCAGCCCGCGCGCGATTTCCTGCGCCTCGGCCAGCGCCAGATCCCGGTCGCGTCGCAGCCTTGTGGCAAGCACGGTCGAACCGCGCAAAACTAGCCGCGCAACCAGATGCGGGCAGGGCAGGCGCGCGTCTTCCAGCGCGCGGGCGATGGCGTTGCGCAGATCGCCCCATTGCTCCAGCCCGCGCACATCCACGCAGACCAGCGCAAAGCCTGCAAGAGCGACAACCCGCGCCTCGGTGGTGATCCGCCCTGCGTCATCAATCTGCACCAGCGTCACGCTCCCCGCACCGGCTTCACCGATATCGCGACCTTGAGGGATGCCGGGCATGGTCACATGAGATTGGCCGATTGCGTGGGCGGGATAGTCCAGCCGCTTGTGGATATGCCCCAGCGCCCAGTAATCAAACCCGCTGCCTTGCAGATCAGCAAGTGCGCAGGGTGCATAAAGGTCATGGCCCGCAGCCCCGCCGAGCGAAGTGTGCATCAGCCCAATATTAAGCGCATCGGGTTCCGGCAGGCGATATTTTGGCAGCAGACTTTCGGGCGCGTGGCGGTCGCGGAAGCTCAGCCCGTGAATAGCCACGCGTCGAGGGCGCGCCTCCATGATCTCGACCCCGGCACGGCCCGTGAAGACATGGGTGGATGGCGGAAAAGTCAGTTCGCGCGTGATCAGGCTCTCGGCATCATGATTGCCGCGAATGATGAAACAGCGGATCCCGGCCTGATCGAGCCGGGCAAGCTCTGCTGCCAGAAACCGCGCAGTTTTCATGCTGGTCTGGTTGCCATCATAGAGATCGCCTGCGATCAGCAGCGCATCAACCTGCTCGGCAAGACAGAGACTCACGATATTGCGCAAGGCTGTGCGCGAGGCGTCCGCGATCAGCTCGGCCAGATCCGCGTCACGCAGGGCCAGACTGCGCAGCGGGCTGTCAAGATGCAGATCGGCAGTGTGAACGAACCGAAAACCCATGACGCCACACTGCGCTGACGCGGGCGCGGGCGCAATAGCGCTTGCGCGCTGTTGCGCCAGTTGCATAACGGGTTTTCCGATATGACGTTGTTTTTTGGATGTATGAAGGCTATGTCCCTGATCAGGCATCGTCCAGAGGAGGGGAAGCCTTGCGCGACCTGAAATTGCCCGATCAGCGCCACCCGGAAAAGGCGCGCAAACCCGTTCAGGCCCAGCCCAAAAAGCCCGACTGGATCCGCGTGAAAGCGCCGGGCGGTAAAGGCTATGCCGAAACGCACAAGATCATGCGCGAGCACAAGCTTACGACTGTCTGCGAGGAAGCAGGTTGCCCCAATGTCGGCGAGTGCTGGAGCCAGGGTCATGCCACCATGATGATCATGGGCGAGATCTGCACGCGCGGCTGCACGTTCTGCAATGTTGCCACAGGCCGCCCCGATGCACTTGATGCGTTCGAGCCGGGCCGCGTGGCGCATGCGGTAGAGAAGCTGGGGCTCAAGCATGTGGTCATCACCTCGGTGGATCGCGATGATCTGGAAGATGGCGGGGCCGAGCATTTCGCCCAGACCATCCGCGCCGTGCGCCACCGCGCACCAGAAACGACGATCGAGATCCTGACACCGGATTTTCTGAAAGCTGCGCCTTCCGTGCTGGAAACAGTGGTCGAAGCACGCCCAGATGTGTTCAATCATAACCTCGAAACTGTTCCCGGCCTCTACCCTGAAGTGCGCCCCGGCGCGCGCTATTTCCACTCGTTGCGGCTGTTGCAGCGGGTAAAGGAACTCGATCCCTCGATGTTTACCAAATCTGGTATCATGGTGGGGCTCGGCGAGGATCGGCAGGCGGTGCTGCAGGTCATGGATGACATGCGCGCGGCGGATGTCGATTTCATCACCATCGGCCAGTATCTCCAGCCCACACCGCGCCATCACCGGGTGGATCGCTTTGTCACGCCTGATGAATTCAAATCTTATGAAAAAGCCGCCTGGGGCAAGGGCTTCCTGATGGTTTCGGCCACTCCTCTCACGCGCTCGAGCTATCATGCAGGCGATGATTTCGCCCGTCTGCGCGCGGCGCGCGCAGCGGCTTTGGCCTGATCCGCAGGATTTGGCATGGCCGAGAGTTCGGATGCCTCCGGCGGGAGTATTTGGGGCAAGATGAAGCAGGCAGGGGCGTGCATTTGCTCAGAGCGGGCGCTAAAAGAGCCAGAAAGCTGAGACTGGAGGCATTGCCATGAATTTTTCGCGCGCCATCAAGATTGCCCCTTCGATCCTCGCGGCGGATTTCGCCAATTTTGGTGCCGAATGCCGCGCAGTGGAGGATCAGGGTGCGGATTGGGTGCATGTCGATGTGATGGACGGCCATTTCGTGCCCAATATCACCTTTGGCCCTGCCACCTGCGCCGCAATTCGCCCGCATATTCGCGGGATCATGGATGTGCATCTGATGATCGCGCCCGTGGATCCCTATATCGAGGGCTTTGCCAAGGCCGGCGCTGATATCATCAGCGCGCATATCGAGGCTGGACCGCATATCCACCGCACGCTGCAGGCGATTCGCGCGAGCGGGGCCAAGGCGGGGCTGGCGATCAATCCGGGCACTGGGCTTGATGGCGTGGAAAACCTGCTCGACATGATCGATCTGGTCTGCGTGATGACAGTGAACCCCGGCTTTGGCGGGCAGAAATTCATCGACATGTCCGACAAGGTCCGCCGCCTGCGCGCGCTTATCGGCACGCGGCCCATTCATATCGAGATCGATGGCGGGATCACGCCCGAAACCGCGCCGCTCATGGCGCGCGCCGGGGCGGATGTTCTGGTTGCAGGCTCCGCTGTGTTCAAGGGCGGTTCTGTAACAGATGTCGCCTCCTATGGCGCGAATATCCGCGCCATTCGTGCAGCGGCCGAGGCTGCCATCGGCACCACTACCTGACGGAGGACAGCATGCCAGCAACGCCAACCCCTGTCTGCGATTTCGGCTGGAAGGCCCCCGCCTTCCACCTGCCCGCGACAGATGGCCGGAGTTACCGCCTGCAGGATATCGCGGGCCCGAAAGGCACGCTCATCATGTTCATCTGCAATCACTGTCCCTATGTGCTGCGTGCGCTCGACCATATCCTGCGCGATGCGCGCGCGCTGCAGGATGCCGGGATCGGGGTCGCCGCGATCTGCTCCAATGACCCGGTCGCCTATCCGGCGGACAGTTTCGACAAGATGCGCGAGATGGCGGAGGCGAAGGATTTCCCCTTCCCCTACCTGCATGACGCCGATCAGGCGGTGGCCCGCGCCTGGGATGCGGCCTGCACGCCCGATTTCTTCGGGCTGAATGCCGAGGGCGCGCTGCAATATCGCGGGCGGCTCGAGAGCCCGGAAGGGGCGCGCGAGCTTCATGACGCGATGCTCCAGATCGCCCGGACCGGGGAGGGGCCGCGCGAGCAGACACCCTCTATCGGGTGTTCAATCAAATGGCGCGCAGCATGATCCGGGCCGTGATCTTCGATCTCGATGGCACGCTGATCGATTCCGCCCCCGATATCTGGAACGCCGCCAATCGCGTGCTGGAGGAAGCGCGCCTGCCCTCGGTGACATTCGAGCAATCGCGCAGCTTCATCGGGCGCGGCGCTCGGGTCTTTGTCGAGCGGATGGAACTCGCGGTAACAGGGGCGAATGATCCTGCGCGCACCGCGCATCTGCACGCCCGATTCCTGCATTTCTATGAACGCGCGCATGAAGACACGCGCATCTACCCGCATGTGCCCGAGGCGCTGGACAGACTGCGCGGGCAGGGGCTGCGGCTTGGCCTGTGCACCAACAAACCCTTCGCACCCACGCAGGCCGTGTTGCGCCATCTGGGCTGGAGCGAAATCTTCGACGCTGTGGTGGGGGGCGACACGCTCCCCGTGGCCAAGCCCGATCCCGCACCCTTGCTAGAGGTGCTGCGCCGCATGGAGCTCGCCCTGCCCGAGATCGCCTATATCGGCGACAGCGAAACCGATGCCGAGACCGCCAGCCGCGCAGGCGCGCGCTTCGGGCTCTATACCGAGGGTTACCGCAAGGCCGCGCCCGAGGCACTGTTCCACCATTTCCGCTTCAGCGATTACCGCACGCTGCCGCAGCACCTGATGGCGCCGGCATGACCCGCCGCCCGATGCCGCCCCCGCTGCAGATGCCCAAACCGGGGCTCTGGCGGCGCACCCCGCCTGCGATCTTCCCGCCGATCATGGGGCTTTTCGGGCTGGGTCTTGGCTGGCGTGCGGCGGCGCCGGCCTATGGGATCACGCCCGCCATCGGCGATCTGATCCTCGGCGCGGTGGCGCTTTTGTTCCTCTTCGCACTGGTGGCCTGGCTTGCAAAACCCCTGCGCCGCGCCTCAGTAGTGATCGAGGAATTGCAGGTGCTGCCGGGCCGTGCAGGGCTCGCTGCCGCGAGCCTCTCGCTGATGCTGCTTGCCGCGAGCCTCGCGCCGCTTGCGCCCGATTTGGCGCTGGGGGTCGCACTGTTGGCCTTTGCGGTGCATCTGGCACTGGCGGGGCTTGTGATCCATGTGCTGCGTGCAGGCCCGCCCGAGGGGCGCACGGTCACGCCCGTCTTCCACCTGACCTTTGTTGGCTTCATCATTGGGGGCGTAGCAGCCAATGCGCTGGGCTATCCTGACCTCGCGCGGCTGCTGGTCTGGGCGATGCTCATCCCGGCGGGGCTGATCTGGGGCATCAGCGCGCGACAGATGGTCTCGCGCCTGCCACCCGCGCCGCTCCGCCCGCTCTTGGCCATCCACCTCGCGCCCGCCTCGCTTTTCGTGATCGTGGCGCATGGCGCGGGCATGGTGAATGCTGCGCATGGCTTCATGGCGCTGGCTGTGGCGATACTTGTGGCGCTTCTGGCATCGGCGCGCTGGCTGACTGCGGGCGGGTTCTCGCCACTCTGGGGGGCGTTCACCTTTCCTCTGGCCGCCGTGGCACAGGCCATGATCCTGATCTCGCAAGGGCAGGGGGTGATAGGTCTGATCGGCGGGGCGCTTTTGCTCGCGGCCACGCTCATCGTGCCGATAATCACCTATCGCGTGATCAAGCTCTGGGCCAGCGGGACACTCGCGGCCAAGACCAACGCTGCCGAGGCGTGAGCCTCAAGATCGGATTTCTGCAACCCATTCAGGAACAACAAGACTGGCCGGGCCAAGTCGTGACTCATGAAACAGCCCGGTATTTGCCGATGCCTCGAGGTTCAGTTCCAATGTGCGCGCGCCCGCGAAAATGGCTTCCTGCACGAAACCCGCGGCAGGATAGACATTGCCTGACGTGCCAATCGCCACGAACAGATCGGCGTTGGTAAGTGCGGCCTCTATCCGCTCCATCTGATAGGGAAATTCGCCAAACCAGACGATGTCGGGCCGGGTCGATTGTGCCCCGCAGGCAGGGCAGGGATCGGTGGGCTGCATGGTCTCGGGCGCGTCCCAACGATGGTCGCAGGATGCGCAGAGCGCGCGGGTCAATTCGCCATGCATATGGATCACTTCGCGCGCACCCGCACGCTCCAGAAGGTCATCGACATTCTGTGTGACCAGCGTAACCCGATCCGGGGCGAAATGTTGCAAATCTGCAAGGGCGAGATGCGCAGCATTTGGGTTGGCAGCCAGCATATTGGCGCGGCGCGCATTGTAGAATTCATGCACCAGCGCCGGGTTGCGGGCAAACCCCTCGGGGGTGGCGACCTCGTTCAGATCATAACGCGTCCAGAGCCCGTCCTTGTCGCGAAACGTCCCCAGCCCGCTTTCCGCCGATAGCCCGGCGCCGGTCAGGATGACGATCCGCTCAGCGTTCATTGAGATGGTCATGGATCACCTGCGCCAGCGCTTCCGAAATCCCGCCCACGGCCCGCAGATCCGCGAGCCCTGCGCGCGCGACAGCCTTTGCCGAGCCGAAATGCGCCAGAAGCGCACGCTTGCGCCCTGGGCCCACACCGGGGATGCCATCGAGTGGCGAGGCGCTGACTGCCTTCGCGCGCTTGGCCCGATGCGTCCCGATCGCGAAGCGATGCGCCTCATCGCGCAGCCGCTGGATGAAATAGAGCACCGGATCATTATGCCGCAACGCAAAGGGCCGCGCGCCGGGGCGGTGGAACTCTTCCTTGCCCGCGTCGCGGTCAATGCCCTTGGCGACCCCCAAGACCGGGATATCCTCGACGCCGAGATCCGCCATGATCCCGGCAACGGCCGAGACCTGCCCCGCGCCACCGTCGATCAGCAGCAGGTCCGGCCATGTCTCGCCCTCGCGATCCGGGTCTTCCTTCAAGAGCCGCTCGAAGCGCCGGGTCAGCACTTCCTTCATCATGCCGAAATCATCGCCCGCAGTAATACCTTCTCCGCGGATATTGAATTTGCGATACTGGCTCTTGATGAACCCCTCAGCCCCGGCCACGATCATCGCGCCCACGGCATCGCTGCCCTGAATATGGCTGTTGTCATACACCTCTATACGGGCGGGCGGCGCGTCCAGCGCAAAAGCCTCGGCCAGTCCTTCCAGCATCCGCCCCTGCGCCGCCGAAGAGGCCATGCGCATCGCCAACGCCTCGCGCCCATTGCGCAGCGCGTTTTCCACCAGTTCCGCTTTCTCGCCCCGCTGCGGCACCAGAAGTTCGACCTTGCGCCCCGCGCGTTCTCCCAGCAGTTGCGCCATCAGATCGGCATTCTCGATCCCATGCGACAAGATCACCTGACGCGGCGGCTCCTTGCCGTCATAGAACTGCGCCAGAAACGCTTCCAGAATCTCCGGCTCTTCCGCCCCTGCTCCTGTGGCAGGGTAGAAATCACGATTACCCCAGCTTTGCCCGGCGCGTATGAAGAAGACCTGTACACAAGCCTGCCCCCTCTCCAGATGCAGCGCCACGACATCCGCCTCCGTGATCGAGCGCGGGTTGATTCCTTGGCTTTGTTGAACATTTGTCAGCGCGCGGATACGGTCACGCAAAGCCGCTGCGCGCTCGAACTCCATCGCATCTGCTGCTTCTCTCATCTCTTCAGCAAGCTGCACCTGAATCTTTGTGCTCTTTCCCGACAAAAAGCGCTCTGCATCTGCCACAAGCCCGGCATAGTCATGTTCGGAAATGTAACCTACACAGGGCGCCGAGCATCGCTTTATCTGATACAGCAAGCAGGGCCGGGTGCGCGAGTTGAACACGGAATCCGTGCAGTTGCGCAGCAAAAAGACGCGCTGCAATTGGTTCAGCGTCCGGTTCACGGCCCCGGCGCTGGCGAAAGGGCCGAAATAGCTGCCCTTCACTGCCCGCCGCCCGCGATGTTTACGCAATTGCGGGAAGGCGTGGTCCTTGGGGAGCAGGATATAGGGGAAGCTCTTGTCATCGCGTAGCAGCACATTGTAACGCGGTTTGAGCTGCTTGATGAGGTTCTGCTCAAGGAGCAGCGCCTCCGTCTCGGTGCGTGTGGTCAGGAACATCATCTCGGTGGTTTCCGAGATCATTCGGCCAATGCGCGCAGAATGCCCCGAAGCGCGCGCATAATTCGACACACGCGCCCGCAAATTGCGCGCCTTGCCGACATAAAGCACCTCCGAACGCTCATTGAGCATCCGGTAAACGCCCGGCGAGCCATCAAGCGATTTCACATAGGCCGCGATACATGCATGACCGCGCAAATCGGGTTCTTTTTCATGTGATGTGTCAGCGGAGTCAGACATGGCACAGATCTTTGCGTGATTCCCGGTGTGTCTGCAATGTTTGTGCCGTCATATCAACTGGAATCCTGTCCACGAAATCTGTGGATAACCCTGTGGAGGAAAAGCGGAACAAGGGCAAAAACCCTTACTGGAAAGGCGCTTCGAGAAGCTGCCCAAAAAATAGGCGATTTTGCAACTATATGATTTAAAACATAAAAATAATTCATCAGCCACAAGATTATGAAATTCTTAACATTTTCGCCGCAGTTCTGTGACAGGTCTGTGAACAGTGCACAACTTTGCACAATTCGCCGCTCATACTTGGGCGGGATCGGGGCTGGACGGCGTATTCCAGATCAGATGCTCACCTCCGTCAACACACAAGATCTGGCCTGTAACCGCAGGTGCATCAAGAAAAAAGCCAAGCGCTGCCGTGATGTCTGACAGGTTCGCGCCACGCTGCAAGACCGTGGCATTGCGGCTCGCGAGATACGCCTCAACAGTCTGATCCGCGGCCTGCAGGGTCGGGCCGGGGCCGATTGCATTGACCCGGATCGCTGGTCCCAGTTCCTGCGCGGCCATGCGCGTAAACGCCCAGAGCCCCATCTTTGCAATCGTATAGGTCATATGCTCGGGCGTGAGCTTGCGTATCTTCTGGTCGATCATGTTGACCACCAGCCCCTTTGCCACAGGCTCGCCCGCCGCATCATGCGCAGGCGCCGGGCATTGCGCAGCGAAGGCTTGCGTCAACACAAAGGGTGCGCGCAGGTTTGACATCATGTGCCTGTCCCAGCTTTCGCGTGTGGCGGTCGCAATGCTGTCCTGCTCGAAGATCGACGCGTTGTTCACAAGCACAGTCAGCGGGCCGCCGAGCGCGCTTGCCGCAGAAGTCACGAGGGGTGTGAGGGCGTCTTCCTGCAGCAGGTCAGCTTGCAGGCAGATGGCACGCTGACCAAGGCGCTCGATCTCTTCAGCAAGCGCTTCTGCGGCGATGCGCGAAGTCGCATAATGGATCGCAACATCATGCCCGCGCTGCGCCAGATGCAGCGCCATCGCGCGCCCCAACCGCTGCGCCGCACCTGTAACCAGCGCCCTTGCCATGCTCAGCCTCCATTGATGAACAGAAACCAGAGATAGCCCCCATAGGCCAAAAGCAAACCCGCTCCGGTCGCCTTGCCGATCGCTCGTCCGCTCAGGATAAAGGGCGCGAGCAACAGTGATGCGCCCAGCATCACCCAGAGGTCAACGCGGAGCATCTCTGCCGGAACGTTTATCTGCCCGAAGACCCCTGCAACCCCGAGGATAAGCAGCAGATTGAAGATGTTGGATCCCAGAATATTGCCCAGTGCCACACCTCCCTCGCGCCGGAGTGCGGCCATGAGTGTTGTCGCCAGTTCCGGCAGCGAAGTGCCAATCGCGACGATGGTCAGACCGATCACCACATCCGAAACACCCATGATCTCGGCGATATTCACAGCGCCTTCGACAAGCAGTTTCGCACCCAGTGGAAGCCCGATCAGCCCTAGCGCGAGAAATCCTGCGATCTTTGGGCCGCGCAGATTCGGGTCAGCGCCATCGAGATCCTCCAGTGCCACGCGCTCGCGCCGCCCACGGATGATGCTGTCGCCCATGAAAAGCGCAAAAGCCGCAAGCAGGACAAGCGCCTGCCACAGCCCGATGACACCCGTGAAGGCCAGCGCGATAAAGAGCAGCGTGGTCGCGATCATGATAATGAAGTCGCGCAGGCTGTCACGTTCCAGCAACACTGGCGCGAGCAGTGCGGGCGCGCCCATCACCAGCAGGATATTGGCAATGTTGGAGCCGACGACATTGCCAAGCGCCAGCCCGCCCGCGCCCGCCAGCACGGCCTGTACCGAGACCAGCAATTCCGGGGCAGAGGTGCCGAATGCCACCACTGTCATGCCCACCATCATGGCCGGGATGCCAAGGCGCAGCGCGAGGTTCACAGCCCCGCGCACCAGAAAATCACCTGCGACAAGCAGGAGCACCAGCCCCCCTGCCACAAACACTAAATCTAGGATCATGTATTAGGTGTCCTTGCAGTCGCAGGCATCATTGCGCAGCAGGAACCTGCCGCAACTCTTGCACTTGCGGGGGCGTGGAAGCTTTGTCGCGCGCAGTTTGTCCAGCGGCGTCTTGTGCTTTGGATTGAGGAATTTCTGAATTGCGCCCATGATGACCATGAAGAGCAGGAACAGCAGCACGATCCGGATTATCATGGCTCAGATCCCGAACCGGGCAAAAAGTGCACGTTCCTGTGCTTCCATAACGGCCTCATTTAACAATGACAGGCCGAATCGCGCCAGAAACGGGCGGCGGACGCCGTAGTGGCGAAAGCGCACATGTTCGCCATAACGCTCCTTGATGACAGGCACGAGGTGGCCAAGCCCGTCCGCGAGCCCCAGCTCGATTGCACGGGCACCGACCCAGAACTCACCGGTAAACAGGCCCTCATCCTGTGCCAGTCGCGCCCCGCGCCGTGCGGTCACCTGCGCGATGAAATTCTGATGCACCTGATCCTGCAAGGCCCGTAGCCGCGTCACGTCATCGGGGTTTTCGGGCCGAAACGGATCAAGCTGCGATTTCGATTTGCCCGAGGTATAGACCCGCCTCTCTACGCCATAGCGATTGATGAATTCATGCAGACCAAACCCTGCAGAAATCACCCCGATTGAGCCGACAATAGAATTGCCATCGACAAGAATGTCATCCGCAGCCGTGGCCAGCCAGTAGCCGCCAGAGGCCGCGACATCCTCGACAAAGGCGTGGACCGGCAGCTTGGTCTCGTCTGCGAGCCGCCTGATGCGCGCGGCGATAAGTGCGCTTTGCACAGGGCTGCCGCCGGGGGAGTTGATGATCAACGCCACCGCTTTCGGCTTCCCGCGCCGAAATGCCGCCTCGATCACTGGCGCTAGCCCCGCGTCATTCAGCCGCCCTGGATTCGATCCAGACGCGATCATCCCCTGCAGGCGGATGACAGAAACCAGCGGTAATGGGTTGAGATACGGGACATGAACCATGGCGCGACATGTAAGGCGCGCTTAAAGCCACAACAAGGGGCAAAGCCGCAAGATTCTGCTCTTGCGTAGGCGCGCGGCGAGGGTCACGATGCCGGACATGCTGGATCGGCTGGAAATGTTCATCGCCCTTGCCACGGAGCGCCATTTCGGCCGCGCCGCAGCGCAATGCGGCATCACCCAGCCATCGCTCTCGGCAGCCATCAAGCAGCTTGAAGGGGAGCTGGGCGTGCAGCTTGTCTGGCGTGGCGCGCGCTTTCAGGGTCTGACCCCTGAAGGGGCGCGCGTGCTCGAATGGGCGCGGCGCATCGTCGGAGATGCGCGCACCATGCGAGAGGAAATGCGCGCCGCGCGCCACGGGCTTGCAGGCCATTTGCGCCTTGGTGTTGTGCCCACGGCCTTGCCCATGGTATCCAGACTGACTGCCCCCTTTCTTGCACGTCATCCCAATGTCCGGATTGAGATCCGCGCACGCGCATCGCGCGAGATCCTGCAGCAGATAGATACACTTACACTGGATGCAGGTATCACCTATCTGGATAATGAACCCCTTGGCCGGGTCGAGACTGCGCCGCTCTATACCGAGCGCTACGCGGTGCTCATGCGCCGCGATCACCCGCTTGCGGGTCACGGTCTGCTGGATTGGGCTGATCTGGCACAAACGCAACTCTGCCTGCTGACCCCAGATATGCAGAACCGTCGCATCCTTGATCAAGCGCTCGCGCAGGCCGGGGTTGCGGCGGAGTTGCGCTTGCAGGCCAATTCAATGCTGGCACTTGTGGCCCATGTTCTGGCCGGGCCTTGGGTGACAGTGGTCAACACCCAGACAGCGGCGCTCTTTGCAGCCACACCCGAACTTTGCGCCGTGATGCTCCCGCAAGACGGTGCATCGAAACAGGTCGGTCTCATTGCCCCTTGGCGCGAAACCCACACGCCGGTTCTTGCCGCCCTTCTGGCCGAGGCGCGGCGGCTAGGTAACTGATACTTTACACATACCCGGAACAGTCTTTTTCTATCAGGTAACTCGCGGGCCATATTTTTGCCCATATTAAAAGTAAATTACTGCATCAAGAAATGGCCCTCCGAGTCGAACGAGTGCAGTGGCGAAAGCGTGCCTTCGTATCGTGAAAAATCGAGAAAGCTGGCGCTACAGCTGTCCGAAGACGAGAGCGGAACCGCGACCGTCGAGGTTGCGATTTGGATACCGCTTTTGCTGGCGTTTTTCCTGCTGCTCGTTGATGCGTCGATGATCCTTTACAACAAGGCGCAAATCCTTCGGGCCGTGCAGGATCTCAACCGCAGCATTTCCTTCCAGATGATAGATGCAGGAAACACAGCTGCCGTTGCCCAGTTCATGACCGACCGCTTGCCCGGCCTGATGGCAAACCTTTCTACGCCGATACCGAATATCAACAATGGTTTGATCACCACAGAAATGGTGATCCCGTCGCAACAACTCACAGCGATTGGCGCGCTGAACTTCCTTCCTGATTTCGACATTCGGATATCAGCAACCCATCTCGCAGAATTTTAAGAAAATTATACGTTTGCAAGACAAGGAGTGAATCAGGGCAGTGAAGGAGCCGATCAAAAGCAACATCTTGCCACGGTTTTTCTGATCTCATCCTGTTGGACCAAAAAGAAATGCGCATCAGGAACACACCCAAGCGTCTTCGTCAGTCAAGCCTCCCAAAACGAGGCTTTTGGCGCGTGGGGCTGTTCTGGCGCGAAGAGGGAGGCACAATCACCCTTTTTGCATTGTTCTTTCTGGTCGCCTTGGCACTGGTTGGCGGGCTTGCGCTGGATGTCATGAACCGGACGGCCAAGATCACGCGCCTCCACATGACAACCGATTCTGTCGCGCACGCCGCGATGCATGCGCGGCGCACGATGTCCGAAGCGGATGCGATCGCGTTGGCACTTGTTGTCGCGCATCAGAACATGCCAATTGAACAATACGGCACTGTTTTTCTGGCACAGGATATACAGTTTGGGACATGGAGTTCCACAGGCAACACGTTTGTTCAACAATCAGGGTCGCGCAGCAGCGTCAGAGTGACACCGCGCATGACAGTCTCGCGAGGGAGCGCTGTGCCGACTTACTTGTTGCGCCTTTCGAATGGAAATGCGTGGGAACTCGCCAGTGAGACGATCTTCAGCCAGACTTCCGATCCGTGCTTGTCGAACGCTTTCGTCGCGAGGACGGAGATCAGATTCAATTCAAACAACCACTTTGAGGAGGGGCTTTGCCTTCACTCGAATGGTTCAATCTGGTTGCGGCAGAATAACACCTTCGAGGACGGCAAAATCGTTTCGCTCCCCGATCTGAACAATCTAGATGTTCCGGGTGGTTCCATGGCGGGGAACCCTGGCCTGTCCAAAGCTGTAAAGCAAAACACCATCGATCTCGCTTTTATCGACGATCTTCCCCAGACAATCGCCGCACTGACAGATTCCCAGTCCGATAAAATCCCCAGCTACATCACTTCGCCTGTCGTCCTTGAACTCTCCGCGCAGGATGTGGATGCGTCTAGCTTTTATTCGGGATACATCCCTCATGTGACATGTGCGCAGAACGGCGGAACGCTGGTCATCCCCAACAATCTCGTCTTGCGAAATATCGTGCTTGTCACCAATTGCTCGCTTCGGTTCGGGAATGGCGCGGCGGTGGAGGAGTCGATCGTGGCGACAACTTCGACAGCGGCACAATCCATTCGCGGGTCATCTGGCGCGCGCTTTGGCTCAAATCAAGGCTGCGAGGCAGGTGTGGGAACGCAGATCATAACTCTTGGTGGCATGTTTTTCCCAGCCAAACTCACAGTGAATGGCGCTCAGATGGTTGCCGCCGGCACAATCAATTTTCAAGCCAATGCGAGTATGTCGGGCAGCGGGGCGTCGATGATCGCAGATGTTATCAATGGCCGTACCAACGTGAATGTCGGCTCCTGCGATGCGCCGATGGAAAACAACATGGGCCGTGGTCGCATCCACCCAGTGCGCGGGAACTGAACGCACAAGGTTTCCGTTCATGATGGCTCTCAGACTTTGCGCGGGCGGGGCATAACCCCGCCAGTCGCATCCGTCACGCTTTTTGCGGCATCCTTCACGAGCGTCCCCATCTCTTCCGCCCGCTCCAGTGTGAGCCGGAAGACCGGTCCCGAAATAGATAAACCCGCAACTGCCTCGCCATGCGCATTGAAGATCGGTGCAGCGATGCAGCGCATACCTTCCGTGCGCTCTTCGTTGTCGATCGCAAAGCCGCGCTGGCGTGTCCGGATCAGGTCGCGCTCCAGCATGCTGATATCGGTCAATGTATGTGCCGTGAAGCCCGGCTGCCCGCGCATGGATAACTCGATCAATTGTGGTATCGGCATATAGGCGAGCAGGGCCTTGCCGATACCCGAAGCATGCATCGGGCTGCGCGTGCCCGGCGGGAAAAAAGCACGGATCGGCTCATGGGTTTCGACCTGCGTCAGAAATAGCACCTCGCCGCGTTCCTCGATCCCAAGATTGGCCGTCTCGCCGCTTTCGCGCATGAGCATCTGCATCGCGCCCCTTGCGCGCTCTGCCAGTTGCGTGCGCCGCAAGAAAGCCGAGCCAACCCGGAACGCACCCGCCCCGATATGCCAGCGTTGCGCGCCGGGATCCAGTTCTGCAAAGCCGTGGCTCTGAAAGGTGGAAAGCACGCGATAGGCAGTCGCCGGCGACTGTCCGGCTTCCTGTGCGAGTTCGGTCAGCGTCAGGCCATTGCCTTGCGCCAGCACCTGCAGGATCAACAGCGCCCGGTCGAGTGACTGGACAGTGTTCTGTTCGGTCTTGTCCTGAAAGGCGCGTGGGCGCCCGCGGGACCTGGATTCGGCCATCGGATCACCTTTTTCTGACAGGCGAAATGTTTTTTCATCATTTGAAAAACAAAAAACGCTTCCAGATCAAATTCTACTGTTATTTTTTCACGATGTAAAAAAATATTTCAAAAAAATTGTGTTGGCAGAGGGAAGCTGGCATCTTCCTGAAATCAAGGAGGAGTTTTCCCGATGTCCCTGCAAAATCCGGTATTTATCCCCGGCCCGACGAATATCCCTGAGGAAATTCGCAAAGCTTGCGATATCCCTACGCTTGATCACCGCTCCAGCGCTTTTGCAAAACTGTTCAGGCCAGCCGTAGCAGGCGTGCGCAGGGTGCTTAATATGGACGAAGGTGAGGTGATCATCCTGCCTTCGACCGGGACCGGCGGGTGGGAAGCTGCTGTTTCCAATACACTTTCGCCCGGCGATACAGTGCTGGCCGCGCGCTTTGGAATGTTCAGCCATCGCTGGATTGACCTGTGCCAGAGGCATGGGCTGAATGTGCAGATCATCGAGGCCCCTTGGGGGGAGGGCGCTCCGCTCGGCGCCATCGAAGCAGCCTTGCGTGCCGATTCCTCAAGGAAAATCAAGGCAGTGCTGGCAACTCATAACGAAACAGCGACAGGCGTCCGCTCGGATATCGCGGGCATTCGGAGCGCGCTGGATAACAGCGGGCATGATGCGATGCTCTTTGTCGACGGGGTTTCATCCATTGGATCGATGCCATTCGATATGGCAGGATGGGGTGTTGATATCGCTGTGGCAGGCTCGCAGAAAGGCTTCATGTTGCCTGCGGGGCTGGCGATCCTTGGCGTGTCGCCCAAAGCCGCTGAAGCGATGAAGAGCGCGGCCCTGCCGCGCACCTTCTTTGATTTCCGTGATATGACAAGCTCTTACGCGGCAGGCGGCTATCCATACACCCCCCCGGTCGGGCTGATCGCGGGGCTTGCGAAATCCATCGAGATGCTGGAGGAGGAAGGGCTTGAGGCAGTCTATGCGCGCCATGCGCGCTATGCCGAGGCGACGCGCCGTGCCGTTGCGGGCTGGGGCATGTGCCCTTGCGCTGTTCGCGCCGAACTCTATTCCGACACAGTGACCGCAGTGCGGGTGCCGCAAGGTTTCAACGGCACTGACCTAGTGCAGCTTGCAGCGAAAAAATACGGCATTGCCTTTGGTGTCGGGCTTGGGGAAGTGGCTGGAAAAGTGTTTCGGATCGGTCACTTGGGTCTGCTGACTGACGCAATGCTGCTTTCCGGGCTGGCTGTGGCAGAGATGTGTATGGCCGATCTTGGCTGGCAGGTCCGGCTCGGTTCGGGACTGGCCGCTGCGCAGGATTATTTGCGCCAGAGCACCGGTGCGGAGCTTTCAGCAGCGGCGTGAGGGGGCGCTGCCCCCGCCGCGCTTTGCGCGACTCCCCCGGGATATTTTTCAAGGATGAAAGGACAGGGAGATGAAGGATCTGACTGATACGACCATCCCGACCTATGAGGATGTCGAGGCCGCTCATGCGCGTATCGCCCCCTATATTCACCGCACACCCGTGCTGAGCTCGAGCTATTTCAATAGCTTGAGCGGGGCTGAATTGTTTTTCAAATGCGAGAACTTTCAGAAGGCAGGTGCATTCAAGGTGCGCGGGGCCTCGAATGCCGTCTTTGGCCTCTCTGATGAGGTGGCCGCGCGCGGGGTGGCGACGCATTCGAGCGGGAACCATGCGCTCTCGCTGAGTTACGCTGCCGGGCGGCGTGGCATTCCCTGCCATGTGGTTATGCCACGCACGGCGCCGCAGGCCAAGAAGGACGCCGTGCGCGGCTATGGGGGCATCATCACCGAATGCGAGCCCTCTACCACATCGCGCGAGGCCGTCTTTGCCCAGGTGCAGGATGCGACCGGCGCGGAGTTTGTTCACCCCTATAATGATGCGCGTGTGATCGCGGGGCAGGGCACATGTTCGAAAGAGTTGATGGAGCAGGTTTCCGGGCTTGATGCGGTGATTGCTCCGATTGGCGGCGGCGGCATGATTTCCGGGACCTGTCTGACGCTCTCCAGCATTGCCCCGCATGTCGAGATATATGCGGCCGAGCCAGAACAGGCCGATGACGCCTGTCGCAGCTTCAAGGCGGGCCATATCATTGCCGATGATGCGCCAGTAACTGTAGCGGATGGGCTGAAAGTGCCGCTTAAGGAGCTGACATGGCATTTCGTGCGCAACCATGTGACCGATATCCTAACCGCGAGCGAGCAGGAGATCATTGATGCGATGAAGCTGACATGGCAGCGCATGAAGATAGTGATCGAGCCGAGTTGCGCCGTGCCGCTGGCAGTGATCCTGAAGAACCGCAAGATTTTTGCTGGTAAAAGGGTCGGGGTTATTATTACCGGCGGCAATGTCGATCTTGACACGCTGCCATGGATCAAGGGCTGAGGAGCAAGATAATGAATGCACCTGCAAAATTCGATGGGCTGGAAGTGGGGTACGATGTGCCAGCATTGCCGGGGATGGATGCGGCCGATATTCAGACGCCCTGCCTGATCCTCGATCTGGATGCGCTGGAGCGCAATATCCGCAAGATGGGCGATTATGCCAAGGCGCATGGGATGCGCCACCGCGTGCATGGCAAGATGCATAAATCGGTTGATGTTGCGAAACTGCAAGAGACACTTGGCGGTGCCTGTGGGGTCTGCTGCCAGAAAGTGAGCGAGGCCGAAGTGTTCGCGCGCGGTGGGATCAAGGATGTTCTCGTTTCAAATCAGGTGCGTGACCCGGCCAAGATCGACCGGTTGGCACGGCTGCCCGAACTGGGGGCGCGTACGATTTGCTGCGTGGATGATCTGGCCAATGTTGCGGATCTGTCAGCGGCTGCGGTCAAGCATGGCACCGAGATCGAATGTCTGGTCGAGATTGATTGCGGTGCCGGACGCTGCGGCGTTACAAGCACCGAAGCTGTGGTGGAGATCGCCAAGGCGATTGACGCGGCAGCGGGGCTGAGATTCGCAGGGTTGCAAGCCTATCAGGGCGCGATGCAGCACATGGACAATTATGACGACCGCAAAGCCAAGATCGATGTGGCTGTCGCCATGGTGCGCGAGGCCGTCGAGGCGCTGAAGGCCGAGGGGCTGGAGTGTGATATTGTCGGTGGCGGTGGCACTGGCAGCTATTATTTCGAGAGCACATCAGGCGTTTACAATGAGTTGCAATGCGGCTCCTACGCGTTCATGGATGCCGATTATGGGCGCATCCTCGACAAGGATGGCAATCGGATCGACCAGGGTGAATGGGAGAATGCGCTGTTTATCCTGACCTCGGTGATGAGCCGCGCCAAACCCGGTAAGGCGATTGTTGATGCGGGGCTCAAGGCGCAGTCGGTCGATAGCGGTTTGCCAGTCATTTATGGCCGCGACGATGTTCGTTATGTGAAATGTTCAGACGAGCATGGAGTCGTTGAAGACCCCGGTAATGTTCTGAAAGTGAATGAGAAGCTCAAGCTCGTGCCGGGGCATTGTGATCCGACCTGCAATGTTCATGACTGGTATGTGGGTGTGCGTGGCGACAAGGTGGAAACACTCTGGCCGGTTTCTGCTCGCGGCAAGGCGTATTGAGCGACTGAAAACGACAGCGGCGCCTGATGGGGCCGCTGGTTATTCCATCATGAAGGAGTCTGCCCGATGTGGGTTGTCCCAGAATCCGCCATTTCCGGCCTCGTTGATGAGCAGTCTGCCTTCGAGGCGATAGAGGGCTGCTTTGCGGCAATGGCGCGGCGAGATGCCTATAACTTCCCTGTTGTGCGTGAAGCGCTGGGGGAGGGGCGGCAATATGGGTTCAAATCGGGCCTTGATCGGGTTGGGGGTATTCTGGGGGTAAAGGCCGGGGGCTATTTCCCCGGCAATGCTGCGCGCGCGATTCCGAACCACCAGAGCACGGTCTATCTGTTTGATCCTGAAAGCGGCAAGCCTACGGCGATGGTCGGTGGCAATCTGCTGACTGCGCTGCGCACTGCCGCAGCCTCGAGCCTCTCGATCAAGTATCTGGCACGTGCGGATGCGAAGGTGCTGGGGATGGTTGGGGCCGGGCATCAGAGCACCTTCCAGATGCGTGCAGCTGTGCGTCAACGCCAGTTCGAGAAAGTGATCGGTTGGAATCTGCATCCCGAAATGCTCACGCGGCTGGAAGACACTGCAACAGAGCTGGGATTACCCTTCGAGGCGGTCGAACTGGATCAGCTTGGTGCCGAGGCAGATGTGATCATCACCATCACCTCAAGTTTCGAGCCGATCATCGAGGATCGGCACATCAGACCGGGCACGCATCTGGCCTGCATGGGAACAGACACCAAGGGCAAGCAGGAGGTTGCGTCAGACCTCCTTGCGCGCGCGGCTGTCTTTACCGATGAAGTGGCGCAATCCATCTCCATCGGCGAGGCGCAGCACGCGGTTGCGGCTGGCCTGTTGCATGAAAGCGCTATCCGCGAACTTGGGGCTGTGATCAATGGCACGCATCCCGGCCGCTCCAGTGCTGATGAGGTGACCTTGTTCGATGGGACAGGTGTGGGGTTACAGGATCTGGCAGTGGCCTCAAAAGCTGTGGAGCTGGCCATTGCAAGCGGTCTGGCTCAGGAAATTGATTTCTGAATATCTGGGGGCTGCTCTGACATGTTCATCTGTTGCGTGATGGACGTTAATGGGCGAGATATTCGCTGCAGATGCTTGCAAATCTGCGCGTAAGGACGATAAACGCCTGCAGCGGTCCCGTAGCTCAACTGGATAGAGCAGCCGACTTCTAATCGGCAGGTTGAGGGTTCGAGTCCTTCCGGGATCGCCAGTTTTTGTAGTCGCCGGCAGATCACAAAAGTGCGGATAATTCTTCGGCGGCTTGTTTGAGCCGCGGGAGATACTTGTATCCCTGCTCGATCGTGATGCGCTGCGTTGGTCCCTGAAAGGCGATTGTCGCGGGCATGCGCCCGTACTTGTCTCGGAGAGGCATGGCAAAGGCGATGACCCCTTCAAGAAACTCCTCGTTGTCAACTCCATACCCCTGCTCGCGGATTTTCATAATCTCGGCACGCAGAGCATCAGGGTTGGTGAGGGTGTTGGGTGTCAGCGGCTTGAGATCGGCGTTACGAAGGTAACTGTCCAGACGCAGATCGCTCAGAGTCGAAAGATAGAGCTTGCCCCCCGCCGTGCAGTAGAATGGTACATGTGCGCCTTCGGAAAACTGTACCCTGAGCGGCCATTCGGTCTCGACACGATCAAGATAGAGCATCGCTTCGCGATCGGGGATCGCGAAATTGCAGGTTTCGCCGGTATCCTTGGCAAGTGCGCGCATGATTGCGAGGCGTGGTGTGCGCATCCGCTGGCTTGACATTGTCGCAACCGCAAGCTGGCGTGAGCGCGCGCCGACAGTAAAGGTACGGCCATCAGGTTCGCGCTGCAGATAGCCTTCTGATTCCAGTGTCTGAAACAGTCTGTGCAGCGTTGCCTTGGGCAAATCGGTGGTGCTGATGAGTTCAGTCGGTGTGACAGGCGCTCCGCGGCTTACGACTTCTTCAAGCAGCGTCAGCAGTCGCAGCGTTGTGGGGATGCGCTCTGAGGGGGCGCCCGGGGTTCTGGTTTGATGCCGCATATGTTGCGCTCTTTTTTCAGGCCCCGGGCGCAGCTTCAGGTCAGGGCGAGTGATAGCCATGGGACAAAGGCCACCACGAACCAGACCGCGATCAGGGCAATCAGATAAGGCACGATATAAGGGAGCAGCCGCATATATGGTACCCCTGTTACACCGCTTGCGACGTAAAGGTTCAGCCCGTAAGGCGGCGTGATGAAGCCAATCGAGCCACCAATCAGGAAAATCACGGCAAAATGCACAGGATCCACGCCCACACCAACTGCAATGGGGGCCAGAATGGGGGCCATGATGATGGTGTTCGGCAGACTTTCCAGTACCATGCCGGCAATGAAAACAAACGCCATG
Organism: Natronohydrobacter sp.; assembly: GCA_007125005.1. Classification (GTDB taxonomy): domain Bacteria; phylum Pseudomonadota; class Alphaproteobacteria; order Rhodobacterales; family Rhodobacteraceae; genus Roseinatronobacter. Next base: position 35,234 of record SLDY01000044.1, on the reverse strand, counting down.
CACATGATCAGTACCGCAAAGTAACCACCAAACCCTGTCAAAAAGGCCTCAATCGCTTCTTTTGCGCCCAAAAGTGACAGAATTTGCTGCATGACCACAGAAATCCCGATCAATGGCGCCAGCATGCCCGCAATGCGTGCCGAATTCAGCACGACGCCCGGCAGATCGCGCACGCGGAATCCTTCGACCAGCACCATCTCTACCCAGCCCGGGGTGCGTGTCAGATCCTCGTTTTCAGATTTGCCTTTGTTGATCAGCAGGTAAAACGGGCGAGAGATCAGCGCCACGAGTATGCAGAACCCGACTGTGACCCCGGCTGCCTCGGTCGGCGAGAACTTTCCGGTGTAGATGCCCCACAGAACGAGGCCAATGGCAAAGAAGCCAAGCCATGCACCAAAGGCCGTGCGGATCATGCGGGTGATTTCCCAGCGGATCAGATGACCCCAGCCGTTGCGGCGGCACACGATCCAGCAAGCTAGCTGCATGCCCAGCACCATCAGCAGCCCCGGAAGAATCCCTGCCAGAAACAACTCTGAAATCGACAGGTTCATCAAGAACCCGTAAACGATGAAGATGATCGAGGGCGGAATGATGATACCGACAGTGCCGCCGGCGGCGGCTGTCGCCGCTGCAAATCGCTCGTCGAATCCGTTCTTGACCATCCGGGGGTGCATCATCGCACCGATCGTTGCCGTTGTGGCCGAGTTTGAACCCGAGATCGCCGCGAACAATCCGCACGCGCCAATGCTGGCCATGCCCAAACCGCCGCGCAGCCAGCCGAGGCAGGCATATGCAAATGCAGATAGGCGATGTGCAATCCCCGAACGGTTGATCAGATCACCTGTCAGGATGAAAAGCGGCATCGCCAGCAGGGCGAAAGAGGTGGTGAATACAGCCGAGAACGCATAGCCGATGTTATCAAGCGTCAGGCCAACAACGAAACTCATCGCCACGACCCAGAGGCCGATGACCAGAAAAATAGGGACACCAAGGATGAAGAGCGCTGTTGCCGCAAGTGAGAAAAACAGTGTCATGGCGTGTTTGTCCTATTCGCGGGCCAGATCATTGGTCAGACCGAATTCCTGACCGGCACGATAATTACGAATGTCCTGTAGCAGGTTTTCCAACACGCGGGCATACAGGACAACCCAGGACGCTGGCACGCAGATGTAGAACCACCAGCGCATCACATTGTCCGTACCCAGCAGAAACTGGAAATTCGAAGCGGAGTTGACGGTCAGACGCAATGTCGCAACGATGACGATAACGGCCATGGCGTACCACAGCAGCGCATCAAGGAACGACATGGCAAGACGTCCCGTTGGAGGCATCATCGCGCGCACCTCGCCAAAAGACAGATGCGTCCGCAGTTTGACGTTATAGGCGCATCCAATCCACGTCAGGAGCAGAAAGAGATATGGAGGCAAGGTCGTTGACCACGGTGCCTGCACATTGAATACGAACCGGCGAATAACCTCGACAAAAATGATCATCGCGATGGTCATATAGATGAAGAACATCGCCGTGGGCTCTAAGTATCTGTCCAGCAGTTTTACGCGCCGGAACAGCATCATCAGAACGAATGAGAGCGGCAGGGTTATAAAGGCGATCAGCCAGTAAAGTGACGGGTCGCGCATTGCTGTACGCATGGCCCACGGCTGACCCGATTGTACCGCGTCCCAGATGGCCGATATTCCTGTAAGAACTTCTTGCATTTTGGCCCTGCTTCATACTGCATGACTGCCCGCCCAGCATGGAAATGCTGGTGTAGGTCGGGAATGTTGTCTTTTTGAAAACCGTTGTTTAACCAGCGAAGCTTTGCGCCCGGGCACATCACCCGGGCGCAAATCTACAAAGAGGTTAACCGCGCCACCAGCGACGTGGCTCGACGTTCTCGGCCAGCATATCTTCCGGAATCTCGCGCGCGATACGGTGGATTTCGGTATAGGTGTCAATGCCACCCGCCCAGCCGTTGATACGCTCGCGCCATTGCTCCCACGGTCCGGGAACGAACTCTGGCGAGCACATTTCTTCTGCTTCGCGCCGTGCTTCGGCAGTCAGGAACGCGTTGCGCACGCCATGTTCTGCGAAAATCGTACCCTCTTTCTGCGGGTCAGAGAAGCCGACTGTATTTACAAGCGCCGCCTCATTGGCATATTGCGCCGCGATCTGCCCCAGATAGGAGGATTCCATCACCGCATCCTGCAAATCGCCTTCCAGCTTGTCGAAGCTGCTGGCTGACATCGCGGTATGCTCTGTTCCGCAGAAGAAGCGCAGGTCGATACATTGCGACACGACCGGCGACATATTCGCATATGCCACAGCCGAGGCCCATGTTTCCGCCCCGTCAATCAGGCCCTGACGCAGACCATCCAGCGTTTCTTCCCAAGCGATCGGCGTGGGGTTGAGGTTCATCAACTCCATCGCAATGCGGCCCAATTGCGTACCGGTCACGCGGTTACGAGTGCCTGCAATTTCGGTCACGCTGGTCACTGTGGGCCTGTCGCGCCAAGTGTTGCCCAGCATGATGCCGCGCAATTCGCAATGCGTGAAGAGGAACTTGATCCCGTGCATCCGCTCGAGCGGTTCACGGAAAATGGCGTTGCTTTCGGGATTGTAGAAGAAGTGATACTGCGCGGCGCGGCTGGGGAACATATAGGCGTAGTCCAGGACGTTCAGATAGGGCGCACCCCCGGCAGAGTTTTGGGTCGAGGCAGAATAGAGATCAACAATTCCTTCCTGCGTCTTGGACACACAATCAAGCTGGCCACAAATCTGATTGTCACCGATAAACTCGATACGGATCTCACCGTCAGTGCGCTCTTCCAGATCACGCACAAATTCAAGAATGCCGTTCCGCTCGATCATCAGGTTGCGCAGGTTGAAGCCCGCAGCCCCGTAACGAAGCGTGTGGCGCGCCTCTTTGTTCCAGCGCTTTTCATAGGTCGATTCCGCCGCCTTCGCCAATTGTGGCAGCGTGACAACACCCGTCAGCCCGCCCAGGGCAAGCAAGGTGGAGCTCATCCCGAAGCGCTTGGTGACGCGCAGAAAATCACGGCGTGAGATGCCGGACAAGTCTTGTTTCATTGGTTTCCTCCTGTTGCAGTCAAAGTTGTTATTCGCGCGGTTTTCTCCCAACACTCGCGCGTTACGCGAAAGCAAAACCTGAACTTCGCTTTTACGTGTGTTTTCGACGGGTGTAGCCTCTGAAGCGCTTGCATCGTGCAACAGCAGCGCAACTCCCATCACCGCACCACATCAGACCAGCTGAGCGGACATTTTCGAACATCTGTGACGACAGTGCTTACGCACCTCAGGCCATGGCTTCCTCCCCAAGCTGACCGAGTGAAGTTTCTTATTATTGAAACTTGTAGTTTCAAAAAAGCACCCATATTCTCGCGAGTCAAGAGATTTCATGGCGAAGATCGGTGCGGGGAGGGACAGATGTTCGATGATGAGGCAGACATTGTTATCGTGGGTGCGGGCTCTGCAGGCTGTGTGCTTGCCAACAGGTTGAGCGCAAATCCTAAATTGCGCGTCATGCTTCTGGAGGCAGGCGGGCGGGATCTGAATCCGTGGATTCATGTGCCGGTCGGGTATTTTCGGACGATGGGCGATCCGTCATTGGACTGGTGCTATATGACCGAGCCTGACGCGGGGCTGAATGGGCGCCGTTTGCCTTGGCCGCGCGGCAAGGTGCTTGGGGGCTCTTCGTCGCTCAACGGGTTGCTGTATGTGCGCGGGCAGCCGCAGGATTACGATCGCTGGCAACAGATGGGCAATCCCGGCTGGGGTTGGGACAGTGTCCTGCCTTATTTTCGTCGCGCAGAGGATCAGGAGCGCGGTGAAGACGCGTTTCATGGTACAGGCGGCCCGCTCTCGGTGGCCAATGCACGCCTGTCGCGCCCTATCTGTGATTCCTGGGTCGAAGCAGCGCAGGCTGCGGGATATCCGTTCAACCCCGATTACAATGGCGAATCGCAGGAAGGAGTCGGGTATTTTCAGCTTACCGCACGAAACGGACGGCGCTGCAGTTCTGCCGTCGCCTATCTGCATCCTGTACGCAAACGTCCCAATTTGCAGATCGTCACCCGCGCGCAGACAACACAAGTCCTGTTCGAGGGCAAACGTGCGATTGGTGTGGCATGGCGGGGGGCGGATGGCGCGCTGCGAAAGGTCAGGGCGCATCGGCGCGTTGTGCTCTCGGCAGGCGCGATCGGCTCGCCACAGATCCTCATGCTCTCCGGCATCGGACCCGCGGAGCATCTGCGCTCCATGGGCATCACCCCGCGCGTAGATTTACCCGGTGTAGGGAAGAACCTTCAGGACCATTTGCAGGCGCGTCTGGTATTTCGCACCCGCCGGCCAACACTGAATGATGAAGTGCGCAACCCGCTCAAGAAGCTGAAAATTGCGTTGCAATACGCGGCAAACCGCACAGGGCCAATGACAATGGCCGCCTCGCTGGCTACTGGCTTTCTGCGCACCTCACCTGATCTGGAAACACCCGATATCCAGTTTCATATCCAGCCATGGTCTGCAGACAGCCCGAGCGAAGGCGTGCATCCTTTCTCGGCCTTCACGGCATCTGTATGCCAACTCCGCCCCGAAAGCCGCGGACATCTGGAGCTTGCGAGCACTGATCCAGCCCGCGCGCCGATCATTCATCCCAACTATCTTGCAACGCAGACCGATTGCAAGACCATGGTAGAGGGGGTGCGTGTGGCCCGCGAAATCGCCCGGCAAGCGCCCCTGCGCGATGAAATCCTAGAGGAATATCGCCCCGGCGCGCAGGTTGATGACAGCGATTATGAAGCTTTGCTCGACTGGGTACGCAATTCCGCGACGACGATTTATCACCCGACAGGCACCTGCAAGATGGGCCCTGAAGGCGACCGGATGGCTGTGCTGGATGAAAGGCTATGCGTGCGCGGACTCAGCGGGTTGAGCGTTGCCGATTGTGCGATCATGCCTGAGATCATTTCCGGGAATACCAATGCGCCCGCGATCATGATCGGCGAGAAAGCGAGTGACATGATCCTTGAAGACATCCAGGCAAAGGCGCAAGCTTTGGCGTAACGCGGACGGGCGGGGTCGAATGATCCCGCCCATGTCGCAATATCGGGAATTGCGGATTTAACATGAACGCAGCGCTTGGACTGGAGATCTGGCAACTCGCTTATCTGGCCGCCTGCATCCTGCTTGCCGCCTGGGTGCGGGGATATTCCGGCTTTGGCTTCAGCGCGCTTGTGATCACATCAGCGGCGCTGGTGACAGATCCTGTCCCCTTTGTCGCTACCTTGGTCATGTGTGAGATCGTCTTGAGCTTTGGTCAGGCGCGTGGCGTGATCGCACATGTAGACTGGCGAAGAATCTGGACAATGCTGTTGGGGGCAGCGGTGGTCATGCCGGCCAGTTTTGCATTGATCGCACGCATGGGGGAAGATGTGGCGCGCATGGCGATTTCAGCGATGGTGCTGGTGATCTGCCTTGCCATGGCACGCGGATTTCAGTTCGGGCGCGAGATCGGAACCGTGGGCAATCTGGTTGCGGGAACGACTTCTGGTTTTGCGAATGGTGCGGCATCGGGGGGGTTGCCGATCGCAGTTTATCTTGCGGCGCAACCCGTTGCGGCGCCGGTTTTCCGGGCCACATTGATTGCCTATCTCACGCTCTTATGCCTGATCGCGCTGCCGTCGCTTTGGTGGACTGGTCTGCTGAGTGTTCAGAGCTTTGTAATCCTTGCTGCCATGTTGCCGCTGATGGCGCTGGGCTTGTGGGTCGGAGGACGGCGCTTTGCATCAGCCAATCCGCAGGATTTCAAGAAATTCACATTGGTGCTTCTGATCATCCTCGCTGGACTTGGGTTGTTGCGCAGCCTTTTATGGTAAGGATTGCGCAGATGCTTTTGTCCGTCAAGGCAAGGCACCTTCTGGCAGCTCAAGCCCAAGCCGCGCCACAAGATCGCTCATGGCTTGCTCAGCCTCGGCCCAATTCGCGTGGCGCGCTGCAAAGAGTGTGGCTTGCGAGCGATGCACCGGCGGATCGCGCAGGATTTTAAGGTGATTGGCGCGCAGGGTTTCACCTGTTGAGGTGATATCGGCGATAGCCTCGGCGGTAAGGTTTTTCACTGTCCCTTCTGTCGCGCCCTGACTATCGACAAGCTGATAATCCGCGACACCATGCGCGCGCAGGTATTCGCGAACCAACCTGTGATACTTGGTTGCGATTCGCAGCCGGAAACCATGCGCGGCCCGAAACCGGCTGGCAACCGCGTCGAGATCGTCCAAAGTCTCGACATCGACCCAGACCTTGGGCACTGCGATAATCAGATCCGCATGCCCGAAACCCATGGGTGCAAGCTCCACCACCTGCATTTGCCAATCCGCGAGTTGCTCGTGCACAAGATCGGAGCCGGTGACGCCAAGATGGATCCGCCCCGCTGCCAGTTCGCGCGGGATCTCGGACGCTGAAAGCAGCACCAGCTCCACGTCATCAACACCATCCACGGCCCCGGCATATTCACGCGCTGCTCCAGTACGTTTCAGGCTCACGCCGCGCTCCGCAAACCAGTCGAAGCACTTTTCCATCAACCGGCCCTTCGAGGGCACACCCAATTTCAAGCTCATACCTTCCGCTCCAGCAAGGCCAGCGTCTCGGGCCTGATCACGCCGCCCACAGCGGGGATTGCGCGGCCCTGCCCCAGCACAGCCGTCAGCGCATCATAGCGCCCGCCTGTTGCCACAGGTGGCAGATCGGCGCTTGCAGCGATGAAGCCGAAGACGAAGCCATCATAATATTCCATCGTTGTGCGGCCGAAGCTCGCCTCGAAGGGAAGGTCTGCGGGCGCGATCCCCGCCGCCGCGAGGGCTTCGAGCCGTGCTTCCAGCCGGTCAAGCGCCGGGGTGAGTGCAGGCCAGTCCTGCGCGCGCAGCTGCGCCAGCGCTTCGGTGGCCGGGCATGTAAGGGCAAGTATCTCTTCTAGCTTTGCGACTTGCATTTGCGGGATCGGGGGTGTTTCAGCATCGGCGCGCAGCAAATCCACGCGGGCAGCAATCTCCGCTGCGCTGCGCAAGCCCACCATCTGACCGGCTTCGGCGATCTGCGCTTGCGCAGATGAGGTTTCAAGCCGCTGCACAAGTTCTGCGCGCGCTTCTGCCAGCGGTCCATGCCCGCCCATCCGCTCAAGCAATGCGCGAAACCGGCGCGGTCGCCAGATATGGCGCAGAAGCGCTGCCTTGCGCTCAGGGCTGGTTTCCAGCCCGCTCACAGCCGCTTTCAGGATGCCGATATCGCCGGTCACGGGGCGCAGATCGTATTCCTGCAAAAGCTCGGTGAACAGCGCGAAGACCTCGGCATCCGCGCGCGCCGGATCGTCGCGGGCGAAGAGTTCGAACCCCACTTGCAGATATTCCCGCGCGCGCGCACGCGTCTGCATACGGAAAACAGGCCCTGCGTAGCAATAGCGCGCAGGCTCTGCACCGATGCGCATATGCGCTTGCACCACCGGCACCGTGAAATCGGGGCGCAGCATCATCTCGCCCTGGCTCGGGTCATGGGTCACATAGGCGCGCGCGCGGATGTCCTCGCCATAAAGATCGAGCAAAGTTTCGGCGGGTTGCAGGATACTGGCAGCGACAGGCTGCGCGCCCGCCGCCTGCATCTGCTCAAGGAGCGCTGCGGCTAGGCGCTCGGCCTCGGTCATCCGTGCCGCCCCATGATCTCGCGCACTGTCGCGACCATCTCGGCCAGCGGCACTTCCACCTGCGCGGGCTGGGATTTCCATTCCTCAAGGCTCGCATCCTGCGCGAGCTTCGCGCCGAGGATCAGATCCTTGACCTGCACCACCCCGCGTGCAGCTTCATCCTCGCCCTGGATGATGGCGACGGGGCTGCCGCGTTTATCGGCGTATTTCAACTGGTTGCCGAAATTCTTGGGGTTGCCGAGATACATCTCGGCGCGGATGCGCGCAGCGCGCAGATCGCGCACCATGCCCATGTAATCGGCCATGCGGTTGCGATCCATCACGGTCACGACGACTGGCCCTTGAGCCTTGTCCTCAAGCCGCCCCTTGGCCGCGAGCGCGGCCAGCAGCCGGTCCACGCCGATGCTGACGCCTGTTGCGGGGACGGTCTGGCCTGTGAAACGCTTGACGAGATCATCATAACGCCCGCCGCCTGCGACCGAGCCGAACTGGCGCGGGCGACCTTTTTCGTCTTTGATCTCGAAAGTCAGTTCGGCCTCGTAGACCGGGCCAGTGTAATAGCCGAGGCCGCGCACGACGGATGGGTCGATGATGATGCGGTCGGGGCCATAGCCTTGGGCTTCCAGCAGAGCGGCGATTTCTTCAAGTTCAGTGACACCCTCAAGCCCGACTTTGGAGTCACCAACGACATTGCGAAGATTTACAATCGTTTGAGAATTAGTGTCTGCACGCGATGTCAAGAAACTCAATACACTGTTGGCATTGCTGATCGACAGACCAACCCCGTCAATGAATGCGCCAGACGCATCCTTTCTGCCAGCGGTGAGCAGCTCAATTACGCCTTGCTCGCCAACTTTATCAAACTTATCAGCTGTCCTCAAAATTGCATCTTCAATGCCACGATCCCAAACCTTGGCAAGCTCGGCATCTTCAGAAGTCGCTGGGCGAAAATCTCCGCCAAGCTTCTCTAATAATCCATTCAAGACCTTCCGGTTATTCACCCGGATCACATAATCCCCGCGCGGGATGCCCACTTCTTCCAGAGCATCCGCCAGCATTGCGCAGATTTCGGCATCGGCGGCCACTGAGGCTGCACCAACAGTATCTGCATCGCATTGATAAAACTGCCGAAACCGCCCCGGCCCCGGCTTCTCGTTGCGCCAGACAGGCCCCATCGCATAACGCCGGTAGGGCGTGGGCAGATCGTTGCGGTATTGCGCCGCGACCCGCGCCAAAGGCGCGGTCAAATCGTAGCGCAGCGCGAGCCAGTCGCCATCTTCCTCCCATGCGAAAACGCCCTCATTCGGGCGGTCCACGTCCGGAAGGAACTTGCCGAGCGCCTCGACCGTTTCCACCGCCGAGGTCTCCAGCGCGTCAAACCCGTAACGGTGATAGACGGCAGCGATCTTGTCCAGCATCGCCTTGCGCGCGCTGACTTCCGTGCCGAAATAATCGCGAAAGCCCTTCGGCGTTTCCGCCTTGGGGCGTTTTTGGCCCTTGCCCTTTGCCATCGCGTCGCCGCTCCTTGCCCGTGGGTTGCCGTGGCCTTAGCCCAAGGGCGCACGGGGGGCAAGGGCAGGGCGCAAGCGTCTGCTTGCGACCGCATGATCTTGCGTCATTATCGAAAATAGCTACCAGATAGGGTTATCCACAGGCCACCCACAGGCTTATACAATTTGCATGATACGCCCGAATCCTGCTACTGTTACCTCATAAAAGGCAGCGCAGAACAGGTGAGAGCATGAACGAGATCTCGGCGATCCGGTCGCAGGCGAATGGCGATATCGAAACTCTGCCGCATAATATCGAGGCCGAACAGCAGCTTCTGGGCGCAATCCTTGTCAATAACGACGTCTATGACCGTATCTCGTCGCTGGTAAAGCCCGAGCATTTCTTCGATCCAGTTCATCAGCGCATCTTCGAGATTGCAAGCGCGCGTATCCGCAAGAACGCACTGGCCTCGCCGGTCACGCTCAAGGCCTTCATGGAAGAGGATGCCGGGCTGAAGGAATTGGGTGGTCCGGCCTATCTGGTGCGCATCGCAGCCGCTGCGATCTCTGCCTATGCCGCGCGCGATTATGCACAGATGATCTATGAGTTGGCCGTGCGGCGCGATCTGATCCGGCTGGGGCAGGATATTTCGGCCCGCGCCGCGCAGATGGACGTGACCTCCGAGCCGCGCGAGCAGATCGTGGAGGCCGAGCAGCGCCTATACAAGCTGGCCGAGCAGGGCGTGGCTGAACGCGGGTTTCAGAGCTTTCTGAAAGCCGTGACCGAGGCGGTGAATGTTGCCAATGCTGCCTATCAGCGCGATGGGGGGCTCGCGGGGATCTCCACCGGGCTCATGGATCTCGACCGCAAGCTGGGCGGGCTGCACCCCTCGGATCTGATAATCCTCGCGGGCCGCCCCTCGATGGGCAAGACCTCGCTGGCCACGAATGTCGCCTTCAATATCGCGCGCAGCTACAAGCATGGCCAGCGCCCTGATGGCACGGACGGGGCCGTGGATGGTGGCGTTGTGGGGTTCTTCAGCCTCGAAATGAGCGCCGAACAACTCGCCGCGCGGATATTGTCGGAGGCAGCCGAGGTTCCCTCCGAGCAGATCCGACGCGGGGACATGACCGAGGCGGAGTTCCGCCGCTTTGTCGAGGCCGCGAAGGAGCTCGAAGCCTGCCCGCTCTATATCGATGATACGCCTGCCCTGCCCATTGCGCAGGTCGCCGCACGCGCGCGCAGGCTCAAGCGGACGCATGGGCTCGATGTGCTGATCGTGGACTATCTGCAGCTTCTGCGGGGCCTCTCGAAAGAGAGCCGCGTGCAGGAGGTCTCGGAGATCACCCAGGGGCTCAAGGCGATTGCCAAGGAGCTCAACATCCCGGTTATTGCGCTCAGCCAGCTCTCGCGGCAGGTGGAGAGCCGCGAGGACAAGCGCCCGCAGCTTTCCGACCTGCGCGAATCCGGCTCCATCGAACAGGATGCCGATGTCGTGATGTTTGTCTTCCGCGAGGAATATTACCGCGAGCGCGAGAAACCTTCGGACCACGATCTTGACGGGATGGCCAAATGGCAGGAGATCATGGAATCGGTGCATGGCAAGGCCGAAGTGATCATCGGCAAGCAGCGCCACGGGCCGATCGGCACAGTCGAGTTGAGCTTCGAGGGCCGCTTCACGCGCTTTGGCAATCTGGTCAAGCCGTGGCAGCAGGGCGGTGAACAGGGCTTTTGAGGCCGTGATCACGGGTGTCAATCATGTGACGCTGGTGGTCGCCGATCTGGACCGGGCGCTGGCCTTCTATTGCGACACGCTGGGCTGCGCCTTGCGCGCGCGGGGCCCGCGATTTGCCTATCTCGAAGCGGGCAGCCTGTGGCTCTGTCTGGAACTGGGCCAGCCCGCGCGGCGCGCGGATGACACGCATATCGCGTTTTCCTGCACAGTCGCGGAGTTTGACGCGCTGTGTGCGCGGCTGGCGGAAGCGCCCCGATGGAAGGCTAACCGCTCCGAGGGCGCGTCGCTCTATTTTCTCGACCCGGACGGACACAAGCTTGAGCTCCATCTTGGCACGCTGGAGAGCCGCCTGGCGCATATGAGACAGGCAGACGCGGAGGGCAGGGGCGCGTGACGTCTGTGCGCTCCCGCAGCGATATGCTGCGCCGTGGGCGCTCATCTGAGTATTTTTGGCAAGATGAAACCTGCAGGACTGGCTGCGGGTTTCAGGCGCGTTTGCCCATTTGCGCGATGTTGAGCACCTCAAGGACTTTCGCCTCGATATGGGGCGCGTTCATGGCGGCGATGTCATACATGTCGCGCGGGCTCGCCTGATCGATAAAGGTATCTGGAAAGACCATGGAACGAAACTTCAACCCGTGGTCGAACACGCCCTCTTCCGCGAGAAGTTGCGCAACATGGCTGCCAAAACCACCGACAGCGCCTTCCTCGATGGTAATCAGTGCCTCATGTTCTGAGGCGAGCTGCAGGATCAGGTCGCGATCCAGCGGTTTGGCAAAGCGGGCATCGGCCACTGTGGGTGTGATGCCCTTCTGCCCGAGGCTCTCGCAGGCGCGCAGCACTTCGCCAAGCCGCGTGCCGAAGGACAGGATCGCAACGCGGGCACCCTCGCGGATCATCCGCCCCTTGCCGATTTCCAGCACCTGACCGCGTTCGGGCAGCTCGACCCCTTCGCCCTCTCCGCGTGGGAAACGAAAGGCGATGGGGCCGTCATCATGGGCCGCGGCTGTGGCGACCATATGAACCAGTTCAGCCTCGTCGGCCGCCGCCATGACCACGAAGCCGGGCAGATTGGCGAGATATGCAATATCATAGCTGCCGGCATGGGTTGCCCCATCTGCACCGACAAGCCCTGCGCGATCGATGGCGAAACGCACTGGCAGGCGCTGGATGGCCACATCATGCACCACTTGATCATAGCCGCGCTGCAGAAAGGTGGAATACATTGCGCAGAAGGGTTTCATCCCACCTACGGCAAGGCCCGCGCAGAAGGTCACGCCATGCTGCTCGGCGATGGCGACATCGAACATGCGTTTGGGGAAGTGTTTGGCGAAGAGGTCGAGCCCGGTGCCATCGGGCATCGCCGCAGTGATCGCGACGATGCGCTCGTCGCGCCGCGCCTCTGCGATCAAGCTTTCGGCGAAGACCCGTGTGTAGCTCGGCGCATTGGAGGGGGCTTTCTTCTGCTTGCCGGTGACGATATCGAATTTCGCGCGCGCATGGCCGCGATCATCTGCACCTTCGGCCGGCGCATAGCCCTTGCCTTTTTTCGTGAGCACATGAATGAGCATCGGCTCATCCGCGCGCTCACGCAGGGTGCGGAGCACCCAGAGGAGCTGGTCGAGATCATGCCCGTCAATTGGGCCGAGATAATTGAAGCCCAGCTCTTCAAACAAGGTGCCACCAACCGTGACATGCTTGAGCAAATCCTTTGCCCGCTTTGCCCCTTCCTGAAAGGGTGACGGCAGCAGCGAGAGCGCGCCTTTTACAGCGTGTTTGATCTCCTGCATCGGCTTGTCTGCGTAGAGCCGCGAGAGATAGCTGGACATTGCCCCCGTCGGCGGCGCGATCGACATTTCATTGTCATTGAGGATCACAAACATGCGCCGACCGAGATGGCCTGCATTGTTGAGCGCTTCATAGGCCATGCCCGCGCTGATCGAGCCATCACCGATCACGGCAATGGCATCCCCCAGAGCGGGGTCGGGCGCGCCACCCAATTCGCGCGCCATCGTAAAGCCGAGCGCAGCCGAGATGGAAGTCGAGCTATGCGCTGCGCCGAACGGATCATAGGGCGATTCCGAGCGTTTGGTGAATCCCGAGAGCCCGTCCTTCTGGCGCAATGTGCGGATGCGGTCGCGCCGCCCGGTCAGGATCTTGTGCGGGTAACACTGATGCGAAACGTCCCAGATCAGGCGGTCGCGCGGGGTATCAAAAACGGCGTGCAATGCGACCGTCAGTTCAACCACGCCCAGACCCGCGCCCAGATGCCCGCCTGTCTCCGAGACAGCCGCGATGGTTTCGGCGCGTAGTTCATCGGCGAGCTGACGCAATTCGCGGTCGTTCAGGGTCTTCATGTCGGCGGGGCTGTGGACCCTGTCCAGAAGTGGGGTTTGCGGCATTATGTTACCTCTCCCGGGTGCGGCGGCCATCAGTTCTGACGGGCGATAACGAATTGCGCCGCCTGCCGCAACAGCGCTCCATCCTCGCCATAGGGAGAAAGCGCAGCCTCCGCCTCGGCAACGAGCGCCCTTGCGCGGTCCTTGGCCCCTGCAAGCCCAAGATGCGAGACAAACGTGGCCTTACCCGCAGCGGCGTCTTTCTGCAGGCGCTTGCCCGCGAGACTGGCATCTCCCTCTATGTCCAAGATGTCATCTGCGATCTGAAAGGCAAGCCCCAGCGCGCGGGCATAAGTTGCAAGTGCCGCAGGATCATCGCCCGCCATGCGCGCCCCGGCGCAGGCAGACCATTCGATCAGCGCGCCGGTCTTGCCGGCCTGCAGCGCCGTGATGGCCTCCAGCGAGAGTGGCGCGGGCGCGGTTTCGGCTGCGATATCAAGTACTTGCCCCAGAACCATGCCTGCTGCTCCGGAGGCATGAGCAAGGCTTGCGATCAGTTCCAGCCGGGCTTGCGGGGTTGGCGCAGCCGCCTGCTGTGCCAGAAGCCTGAAAGCCAGCGCTTGCAGCGCATCGCCTGCTAGGATCGCTGTGGCTTCGTTCCAGCGAATATGAACCGTGGGCTGGCCGCGGCGCAGATCATCGTCATCCATTGCAGGCAGATCGTCATGGACCAGCGAATAGGCATGGATCGCCTCTATTGCCGCAGCGCCATATTGGGCGGTCGCTGGCGCGATTCCATGGAGCCGCGCAGATTCCAGCACCAGAAAGCCGCGCAGTTTCTTGCCCCCTGCTGTCGCATAGGCCATCGCATCACGCACCGGGCTTGCGGGCAGAGCTGCGATTTCGGTTTGCAAACGGGCATCAATCCGGCACGCGGCCTCTTCCAGCGCCGCAGCGAATGCGCTCATGCCGAAAAGGGTTCCGTGCCCTTGGGCGTACCATCCTCAGCAAGACGGATCGCCTCAACCCGCATCTGCGCCGCGTTCAGCCGCTCTTCGCAATGCTTCTTGAGCGCAGCGCCCCGCTCATAAAGCGAAATAGACTCCTCCAGCGCCACATCGCCACGTTCGAGGCGGGTTACAATCTCTTCCAACCCGCGCAAGGCTTCTTCGAAACTCATCTCGGCCACGGTCTTGTCGCTCATGCGCCTTTCTCCATCAACACACGCATATGCGCGGCCACTGACCGGCCCAGTGCAGGCAGATCATAGCCCCCTTCAAGACAGGAAACGACACGCCCTTCGGCGTGGCGCGCGGCTATATCGCACAGCGCGCCTGTCACCCATGCAAAATCCTCTTCGACAAGGTTCAGCTGGGCGAGCGGGTCATCGCGATGCGCATCGAAGCCTGCGGATATGAGCACCAGTTCGGGTGCAAAACGGTCAAGTTGCGGAAGGACTGTGTCTTTATAGCTTTGCCGGAACCTTGCGCCATCCGTGCCCGGCTGTAATGGCAGGTTCAGCACTTGCCCATGCGCCCCGCGCTCATTGCTTTTGCCAGTGCCGGGCCAAAGCGGCATCTGATGGCTGGAGACAAAGAACGCGCGCGGCTCGTCCCAGAGCAGATCTTGTGTGCCATTGCCGTGATGCACATCGAAATCCACCACAGCAACGCGGTTCAGCCCATGCCGTTCCATCGCGTGGCGCGCTGCGATTGCAATTGTGCCGAACAGGCAAAAGCCCATCGGTGTCGCGGTTTCGGCGTGATGACCGGGCGGACGCATCGCGACGAAAGCGTTCCGGACTGTACCTGCCAGCACCAGATCTACGGCAGCACAGGCCCCGCCGACAGCGCGCTGCGCCGCATTCAGCGAACCGGGGGAGACATGCGTGTCGGCATCAAGCTGATATATCCCTGCAGGCGGGATCGCCTTGCGAATGCGGTCGATATAGTGCTCGGGATGGCACAGCAAGAGTTGGTGCTCATTGCAGAGCGGCGCCTCGTGGCGCTTGAGCGCAGCAAACTCGGGGGCTGCGAGCGCCTGGGTTATGGCGTCCATGCGGGCGATCTGCTCGGGGTGCCCGGCAGGTGTTTCATGCCGATGCGCGTCAGGGTGGGTCAGCAATGCAGTTGTCATGGCGTGAAGCTACTGGATTGGCCGGGGCGGGGGAAGAGCGATTTTCTGCAATCTGAAGCTTGTGGCAGCGCCGGAGCAATGGCAGTGTCGGCGCACTCCATGAGGAAGACAACCATGCAGACGGAAAAATCCCTGAGCCTCCTGACACCTGAGCCGGTCGAGCATCGCTTCTTCACCGATCCCGACAAGGCAGTCGCACGGTTGGAACAGCTCTACGCCAGCGCCACGAAATTTCTGATCGAGGCTTTCAATCGCGCGGCCAGCGGTGAGCGCACAGCCGCGCGATTCCGCTCCTATTATCCGGAAATCCGTTTCGTGACCTCGCGCTATGACCAGATCGACTCGCGCCTCAGCTTTGGGCATGTTGCCGAGCCGGGGACCTATGCCACGACTGTCACGCGGCCAGATCTTTTTCGTCACTACCTGCGCCAGCAGATTTCGCTTCTGATACAGAATCATAATGTGCCTGTCAGTATCGGCCCGTCCAGCACACCCATCCCGCTGCATTTTGCGATGGCGGGGCGGGGCGATGTGCAACTGCCGGAAAATGGCGATCTTACGCTGTCCTTACGCGATCTGTTCGATGTGCCCGATCTCGCCACAACCAATGATGATATCGTTAATGGCGAGCGTCTGAGAAATGACGATGGCTCATTGCCGCTCGCATTGTTTTCGGCGCAGCGTGTCGATTACTCGTTGGCGCGGCTTGCGCATTATACCGCAACAGCGCCCGAGCATTTCCAGAACCATATTCTGTTCACGAATTATCAGTTCTATGTAGACGAGTTTGAAGCCTATGCCCGCGCGCAACTGCGCGATCCAGAGAGCGGCTATTCGGCTTTCGTGGCCCCCGGCGATACCATTATCACTGACCCGGATGCGCCAATTCCGCCGCTCTCGCGCCTGCCGCAGATGCCGACCTATCACCTCAAGCGCCATCGCGGCGCTGGGATCACGCTGGTCAATATCGGTGTCGGCCCGTCCAACGCGAAAACGGCCACGGATCATATCGCTGTGCTGCGCCCGCATGCCTGGCTGATGGTGGGCCATTGTGCGGGGCTGCGCAACAGTCAGGCATTGGGAGATTTCGTTCTCGCCCATGCCTATCTGCGCGAGGATAATGTGCTTGATGCCGATCTGCCTGTCTGGGTTCCCATCCCGGCACTTGCCGAGATCCAGATTGCCTTGCAGGATGCAGTGGCTGAAATCACGCAGCTAGAGGGGTTTGCGCTCAAGCGGATCATGCGCACGGGCACTGTGGCAACGATCGATAATCGCAACTGGGAGCTGCGCGACCAGTCCGGGCCCGTGCAAAGGCTGAGCCAGTCGCGGGCGATTGCGCTTGATATGGAATCCGCGACCATCGCGGCCAATGGGTTCCGGTTCCGCGTGCCTTATGGAACGCTGCTATGTGTGTCGGACAAGCCGCTGCATGGCGAGCTCAAACTGCCGGGGATGGCGTCGAGCTTCTACCGCTCACAGGTTTCGCGACATCTCCAGATCGGGATTCGGGCGATGGAGCTTTTGCGGGACATGCCTATGGAAAAGATCCATAGCCGCAAGCTTCGTTCGTTCAGCGAAACGGCATTTTTATAGAGCTTGCTTCAGTTTTTGAGGCTGATCGGGGGGTTTTCTTGCTCTGAAGCGATTGCCAGTGCTGTAGAATCCGGGCTAGATGCGCATCGCAACTAATTTGTCAGGGCACCAAGATGCCGAGCCCGGCGATATCGAGGAGTTTGAAATGACCGCGAAACCGATGACCAAGACCCAACTCGTAGCGGCACTTGCCGAGAAAATGGACACCGACAAGAAAACCGCGAGCGCGGCGCTTGATGGTATCTCTGAACTGGTCATGCAAGAAGTCTCCAATGGTGGCGCGATTACGCTGCCGGGCATCGGCAAGATCATGTGCCGCGCACGCCCCGAGCGTCAGGTGCGCAATCCTGCTACTGGCGAGACAATGACAAAACCTGCAGACAAGGCTGTCAAAGTCACCATCGCCAAAGCACTCAAAGACGCGGTCAACGGCTGAGGCATATTGCAGACCGCTCTCGGGGCCATCCTTTCAGGGTGGTCCTTTTCAATTGAGCCTGTAGCATCGCACAGGTCTCCAGAGGATCGGCTCCGATGCTCTCGCATGACCAGATAACCGCAGTGACGCGCCTTCGTCATGATTTGCACAAGGCACCCGAGCTTTCGGGGCAGGAAGCGAACACAGCGCGGCTCATCGCCAGTTTTCTTCGGTCCACGCGCCCTGACAAGATCCTATCGGGGATTGGGGGGCACGGGGTCGCGGTCGTCTATCAAGGCAAGGCTCCAGGGCCCACGATCCTGTTTCGTGCAGAGCTCGACGCACTTCCGATCACCGAGGCAAGCGCGTTGCCCTATCGCTCGGAGCGCGAGAGCGTAGCGCATCTTTGCGGACATGACGGACATATGGCAAGCCTCGCCGGGCTTGGATTGCTGCTCGGTGATACCGGGCTCGCGCGTGGGCGTGTGATCTTGCTGTTCCAGCCTGCAGAGGAAACCGGACAAGGCGCGCGCGCTGTGCTTGCTGATCCGCAATTCGCGGGGCTGCGCCCTGACTACGCCTTTGCCTATCACAACATGCCGGGTTTGCCGCTGGGCGCGCTTGCCGTTGCACCCGGTCCTGCAAGCTGCGCTTCGGTCGGACTGCGCTTGCGCTATCTGGGGCGCGAGGCGCATGCGTCTTCCCCCGAGGCTGGCGTGTCACCGGCGCCGGCCCTTGCCGCACTTATGGCCGATCTCGCCCGCTATGCCGCACCATGCCGCATGGATGCGGGTTTTCGCTTGGCCACCATCTGCCATCTGAACATGGGCATACCAGCTTTCGGGATCGCACCGGGGAGGGCAGAGGTTTTCGTTACATTGCGCGCGCTCAGCGATACGGCGCTGGAGCGTTTCACTGCTGATGTGGAAGCACAGGCCAAGGCATGTGCCGGAGGGCTGGAGGTGCAGATCAGCCATCATGATCAGTTCAGCGCAAGCATCAACCATCCTGATGCCGTCGCCTACATCACTCGCGCCGGGCAGATGTTGGGGTTGCGTGAGGCGGATTTCGATCTGCCCATGCGGGCCTCGGAAGATTTTGGTGCCTTCAGCCAGTCCGCAGCGACCGCGCTGTTTTTTCTGGGATCAGGCGAGGGCCTGCCGGATCTGCATGATCCGTATTTTGATTTCCCGGACGCGCTTATCCCCACGGCCTGTTCCGTTTTTCAGAGCGTGTTGATGCAAATCACGTCAGATGCCGACTGCTACAACAGAGTGTAGTGCCGCAGATATATGTGTTGACATATAGACAAAAGCTTCACACTCTTCTCACGATATTTTTATCTGAAGGAGTGATTGAATGCAAAATATCCCGGTACGGAAAGCCAACGTATTGCTTATTGGTGCGGCCATGGTTCTGGCCGGATGTTTTGGCGGCAATGCAGGCGGTGGACCTGCTGGGCCAGCCGATATCACTGATGATATCGACGCGGTCAAGGCGATGATGCCAACCACGAACATGCCAACAGAGCTTAAGGCCAGTTATGAAGGCGGCATGGCGGTGGATGTGTTGAACGCCGATGCACCAGATCCCGATAACCCGGATTACAAGATCAGTGCAGATCTCGAGATCGGGATCGACTGGGACGAGACGATGGGCGTCAATGCCGATATCACAGGTCAGGCAACGAACTTTCAGGGCGAGAGCTTTGTTCCGGGGGATGAGGGCAACTTCGCGCTTGATGGATCGCTGACTGTTGTGGAGGGCTCTGGCGGCATCGCTAAAGAGGATATTCCGGGTATGGATCTGGGCGGGGGTGTAAGCTCACCGGATATTTCGACCGGGGCCCTGTCTTTCCAGATGACTGGTACGCTGACCGAGCCGATCAATGGCGCATCAGGAACAGCCAGCCTGTTGTTTGGGGGGATCTTCTACGGGGATGACGCCGCAGGCGCGGCTGGCACTGTCGGGGGAACGCTTTATCAGGATGAAGATATGCTGATCCCCGATGGTGTCGTGGCAGGCGAGTTTTTCCTGTTGCGCAAGCCTGACTGATTGCTCTGTGCATGATGCTGGCGGGCCGCGAACCTGCCAGCATCAGATGAAAGAAAGCTGCTGCCATGCTGCGTGTCTTGCTGGTGACATTATGCCTGTCGCTCTGGGGTGTGGCGGCGGAGGCAGAACGGCTTTCGCAGGCAGAGGCATTTTTCGCTGCGGGCAATGCCGCGGCTGCCTTGCAAGAGATCACCGGGTATCAGGCGCGCGATGCAAACGAGCGCCAGCGACTGCTCTGGTTGCGCGCTTTGGCGAATATGCGCCTCGGCCAATCTGCCGCAGCCTTGCCCGATCTTGAACGGCTGGTCGCAGAGCATCCGCGTGTGCCGCAATACCGGCTGGAGCTTGCCGCAGCCTTGGGGCGACTGGGACAGGCCGAACGCGCTGTTTACCATATCGAGATTGCCCGCAGCGCTGGGCTCCCTGATGCGGTTGATCAGCGCGTTGCGGCCTATGCGCAAGAACTTGAAAGCCCGAAGATTTTTTCAGGCCATATCAGTTTTGCCATCGTGCCGGAGAGCAATGCCGCCAAGCGCACAAGCGCGACGGAGGTTACACTTTTCGGTTTGCCCTTCCTGATCAACCCCAACGCGCGTGCCAAGCCTGCCACAGGGCTGGAGATAAATTCGGGGATTGCTGCCAGTCCGCGTCTGGCCGATGGGTTGAATGCGCATATAGGCGTTTCTACCCGGCTGCGCTTTTTCGACGGTAATGCACCAGATGATTATACGGCGCGCGTTTTTGCAGGGCTGGTGCATGGCCATATCGAGACAGGGCAGACCCGTGCCGAGGTGTTTGCAACGCAGCGCTGGCTCGACCGGCGCGATTACGCAAGGTCGCTGGGCGTGACGCTTGCATATGCGCGCAGGCTCACACCGACGACCCGGATCGACGGACAGATCACACGCGAAAATTTGCGTTACCGCACAGATGCTCGCATGCAGCGCAATCTTGGAGTCTTGGGGGTCAGGCATCTGATCAACCCGCAACTCGAACTGAGCATCGCCGGGCGGCTGGAGCATCGCAGCGCCTCGCAGGCTACTCTGGCCGGGCGTATGGTTGGTGTAACCCTCGGGGCCCAATATCGCTTCACAGGCGGGGTGCAACTGGGCGTGACGCTCGATCACGAGCGCAACCGATATGACGGAGTGCACCCGCTCTTCGGGATCGCCCGCGATGATCAGCGCAGTCTGGCGCGGCTGGATCTGGCGCATGGGCAATGGAGCTGGAACGGTTTTGCTCCGATTTTGCGCCTCACTTACGAGCGGCAGCGTTCTACGATTATTCTCAATGATTACAGAAATATCGCAGCCTCAATCGGTGCAACGCGCCGGTTTTGAATATAGGTTTCGGGCTGGTCTTCCGGGCACTTTCCTGCTCTAGATGAAGCGCTATCAAACTAGGAGAGAGCGCCGATGTATTCGCATATTCTCGTGACAGTCGCCTATGATGAGGGCCATGACGCCAGCCCATCTCTGGCGGTAGCAAAGACACTGCTCAGCCCCGGCGGTCAGATTTCGCTGATCCATGTGATGGAACCTGCGCCGGTCTTTGCGCTCAATTATCTGCCCGACGGCTGGCGCGAGGATCTGCGCACGGCGATCGAGGCAGATCTCGCAGGGCTCGCTGCGGATTTCGAGAATTCGGCAGCGGTTGTCGCAGAGGGTGATGCTGCGCATGAGGTGCTCGAACATGCCCGCGCGCAATCGGTGGATTGCATCGTTATCGCCTCGCATCGTCCCGGCACACAAAGCCTGCTGCTTGGTTCGACGGCCACCAAAGTCGTGAGTCGGGCGCAATGCGCTGTTCATGTTGTGCGCAGGCCCGCGGCGGTGTGATGTCAGGGCAGGTGCAAAGCATCGGCGGGCAGCATGTGCTGTTCCTGATGGCAGCAACACCCGAATATGGCCCGCATCTGCAGGCGCGTTTCGCGCCTGTGATCACGGGTGTAGGGCCAGTCGAGGGTGCCGTTGCCGTCACCGCAACGCTGGCTGCGCTCAAGCATGAAGGGCGCTTGCCGGATCTGGTTGTGTCGCTCGGGTCTGCGGGATCGGCGCGGCTGGAGCACTGCGCTGTCTTTCAGGCAAGCGCGGTCGGCTATCGCGACATGGATGCCTCGGCGCTGGGGTTTGAGAAAGGTGTAACTCCGTTTCTCGATTTGCCCGCGCGTCTGCAACTCCCGCTGCATATCGCGGGTCTGCCATCGGCCACACTCTCGACCGGGGCCAATATCGTCTCGGGCGCGGCCTATGCAGGGATCGCTGAGGATATGGTGGATATGGAGAGTTTCGCCGTTCTTCGCGCTTGCCAGCGCTTTGATGTCCCGCTCGTCGCGCTACGCGGCATCTCTGATGGGGCAGCACCGCTCGAAGGGCTGCATAGCTGGACCGAATATCTGCATATCATCGATGAAAAGCTTGCAGAGGCAGTGGATATGCTGGTCGATCAGATCAGAGCCGGAGGATTGGCTCAGGCGCCCGGCTGATAGTGCCGCGCGTAGCGATAACCCAAGCCTGTAAGCACTTCATAGCCGATGGTGCCGATCACATCCGCAATAGCGTCAATCCCCTGATGCGGCCCAAGCAGATCGAGCGTCTCAGGGGTGCCATCGACATTGCTGACATCAATCGTCAGCAGATCCATCGAAACGCGGCCCACCAGCGGGCAGGGGATATCACCGGCCCAGAGGATCGCCTGATTAGAGAGCACGCGATGGATCCCATCGGCATAGCCTGCGGCGATTGTGGCAAGCCGCATGTCATCCGGTGCCTTGAACGTGTTTCCGTAGCCGACTGTCTCACCTGCTGCGACCTCCCGAATCTGGATGACGGGGATGCTCAGCCGCACGACAGCTTGCGCCTCTGTAAAGGGCGCGCCGCCATAAAGGCCAATGCCAGGGCGGGTGATCTCGAAATGGTAATCCGGCCCGAGCAATATCCCGCCGGTTGCGGCCAGCGAGCGCGGAACATTGATGCCATCGGTCAGGCTGTGAAACACCTCAAGCTGGCGCGCATTCATCGGATGGTCCGGCTCATCCGCGCAAGCCAGATGCGACATCACCAATTCCGGTCGCTGCGACAGGGCAATCTCGCCGACCGCCTGCCATTCGGCGGGCTCCATGCCCAGCCGGTTCATGCCGGTGTCAAGCTGAATGCCGAAAGGATGGCCCGGTAACGCCTCGAACTGGCGGGTCAGTTGTTCAGTGGAGTTGAGCATGGGTATGAGCCCGGCTTCGGCTATAAGCCGCGCGTCACCCTCCATATGCCCGCTATAGACATGGATCGGCAGATCAGGACCAATGGCCGAGCGAACCGCGACGCCTTCTTCCGCAATCGCAACAAAAAACCGCCGCGCCCCGGCCCGCGCCAGTGCATGGGCGACATGCCCTGCACCCAGCCCGTAGCCATTCGCCTTCACGGTCGCTGCGGTCTGTACTTTTGCCCCGGAGCGCGCATCAAGCGCGCGCCAGTTGGCCTGAAGCGCCGCGAGGTCAATATGGAGCTGTCCCTGTGCCATGGCTTCGCACTTGCTGCTTTGACTCGAGAAGGTCAAGCCCGAAATCCGCCACTCGGTCAGGGGCGCGAAATATGGCTGACATCCAGTTCCAGAACCTCGGCCAGATCCGCAAGGCTATCATGCAGGATTTGCAGCATATAGCGCGGGTTGTGCACATAACCGCCCGGATCCTTGAGCGCGACCTGATAGTTATAGGCCGCTTTCAGCAACCGGGGTGTCCAGCTCTGATACCGGTTTTCGCGTGTGATCTGGTCTTCGGCCAAGGTGCCAGCGCCTTCAGGATCAGCGAAGAAATAGGGAAAGCTGCCTGCATAGGCGATCGGCATGCCTGCGATCTCCTCCGCATAGAGGCGGATGGCCTCGAGAAGTTGCTCCTGCAGGCCCACGATTTCGCTGTGAATGCCGCCCGAGCGGTCCCCCGTGCCCGCGAAATCGACGTGCTGTGTGCGGATGTCGCGCAACTCATCTACCCCGCGATGACAGGCAAGGCATCCCTCGGTTTCCACGCTTGTGCTATGCGGCTCGTGGCAAGCGACACATGTATCTGCACCCGGCACATGCATGAAGCGCCCCGCATAATTGCGGCCTTGATACTGATATCCGGGCCGGGCCTCCGAACCCAGCATTGTGGCCGCCGAGGCGGCATAATGGATATTCAGGAATGCCAGTTCTTCAGAGATTTCATCATCTGCCTTGCCATCCGTCCGTGCTGCGACCTGATCACTGGATTGGCGGCCTTGGTGACAGACCATGCAGGTTGCCGATGCTCCCAGCCCCGAGACTTCGACGCCGGAGGGGAAAGTCACCGTATCTAGTTTATGTGCCTCCTCCGTGTGACAGCTTGCGCAGCCGATCACTGTGTTGATTGTGCCCGGATGATCAACCTGCCCGGCTGTCAGCCCGCCCACGCCGAGATAATCCATGAAACCCGTCTCGGAATGGCAGATTGCACAATTTTCAGGCACCGCACCTTGCTCATTCCAGTAGGTAAATGAGGTTGAGTGATAATCTCCATGAGGTGAGTTCAGCCATGCAGCGATCAGGCGCTCCAGCCCTTCCAACCCTTCGGCACGCGATGGCGTGGGCAAAAGGAGGGCAACTGAGACAAACAGGGCAACAAATCGCATCATAGCCTCCATGTGAACATGCATTTCTCAAGCATGGCCTCAATGCGCGACCCTGCCTTTGACTCACATCAAGGCATAACACGAATTCTTGACAAGACTGTTGCGAACTGTCGCTATCGGAATGACATGACACCGCATAACCCTCTTCCCCGCTTCAGTGGCAAGGCGCTCGCCGCCGCGTATCTGCTCACGGCGCTCATCCCGCTTTTGCTGGCGCGTTTAACTTCGGCCGCTCCGATGGACGCTTGGGAATATGCAGCCGCAGCGATGGGGGTGATTGCGCTCTGGGGGATGGCCGTGCAATTCGTGACCTCGGGCCGGTTCGAGGCTGTGTCAGGCCAGCTCGGGATCGACAAGATCATGGCGTTCCATAAATTCGCGGCGTCTTGGTTGGCACTCGCTCTGGTCCTCCACCCGCTTGCCTATGTCTTTCCCACATGGCTCGATAATCCGGATCTGGGCTGGATACGGCTGCGCTTCTACCTCACGGATCCCGCCTATCGCACTGGTGTCATTGCGCTGAGTTCTGTGCTCGTGATGATCATAAGCTCCATCTTGCGCGACTGGCTGCCATGGCCCTATGAGGCGTGGCGCTTGGCCCATCTGCTACTGGGGGCGCTTGCCGTGCTTGCAGGGTTGCATCACGCATGGGCGGTTGGCCGGTTCAGTGCTGATGGCGCACTGGCGTGGTTCTGGGGCGCCACAGCACTGGGCGTGATCACTGTGATTGGCGTGCTTTATGGCTGGCGGTGGTGGCTCCTGCATCGCAGGCCATGGCGGCTTGCGGCGATCAGGCAGCGCGCTGAGCGGATGTGGGAACTGGATATCCAGCCTGCCCCCGGGACCCCTGCAATGGACTATTTTGCTGGCCAGTTCGTCTGGATGACCGAAGGCAAGCGACGGTTTCCGCTGTTCGATCACCCGTTTTCCATTGCCGACAGCCCGCAGCGCCCTGGATTGAGCTTGCTGATCAAGGAGGCTGGCGATTTTACCAATCAGATCGGTCATTTGCCGGAAGGTCGCGTGATCGGGATTGATGGGCCCTATGGTGAATTCACCACCCAGGCGCATCCCGCGCAGGCATATCTGCTTTTTGGCGGTGGTGTCGGGATTGCGCCGCTGCTGGGGATCATTCGCGATATGGTCGCGCGCGGTGAAACACGGCCAGTCCGGCTGGCCTATGCTGTCGGGCAGCCCGCGAATTTTGCCTGTCTTGAGGAGTTGCGCGCGGCTGCCAACAGCCTTGATCTGAAGCTCTGGTTGATGAGCGAAGATCCTCCGCTGGAAGCAGACATGACCCTCGGCCGATTGAGCCGGGAGCATCTGTCATCCATGCTGGAGGGGCTGGATCCTGCGCACTCAAAGGCGCTGCTCTGTGGCCCTGGCCCGATGGTTGTCGCGGTCTCTGACATGCTGCTTGATCTGGGTATGCCAATGCAGAACGTGGTTTACGAACGTTTCGATTATGCAGGTGGCGCAAGCTCACGTCAGGATCGCGCCCGTTCAAGAAACATTCTTGGCATCGGGGTCGCTTTGACAGCAGCGGTGGCAGGGTTCGCGCTGAGTTTCTGAGCAGAACGCCGCGCTGATGCCTTTGCAAGCTTGTTGGGGGCATAACTGATGGATGGTGCTGCTGGAGAGATTTGAACTCTCGACCTCTCCCTTACCAAGGGAGTGCTCTGCCCCTGAGCTACAGCAGCCCGATGCGCGGCTGAGTAGTCGGAAATCGCGCGTCGCGCAAGCCCAATCTGGACGGTTTTTCATTCTTGCGCTAGGACAAGCGCATGAGTGCCAAGAACGACAAGCGCGACGAGAAGATGCAATCCGCCGAAGGCGCACGCGCGGCGCGGTTGAAAGCTGCGCTGAAAGCGAATATCGCCAAGCGCAAGCTACAGGCCCGTGCGCGCAGTGCGCCGGATCGGGCTGAAGATAATGATAAGGCGTGAAGGGTAGAGCAGATGGATGCGATAGTCGTAACAGGTAGTGGTCCCTTATCGGGTGAGATACCGATTGCAGGAGCGAAGAATGCCTGCCTCACGCTCATGCCGGCCACCTTGCTGACAGATCAGCCCCTCACGCTGACCAATGCGCCACGGCTGTCTGACATTCGCACCATGTCTGAATTGCTGGGGTCGCTTGGCGCAGAAGTGGCCGCGCTTCAGGATGGGCAGGTCTTGGCGCTCTCCAGCCATGATCTGACAGGGCACCGCGCCGATTACGAGATCGTGCGCAAGATGCGTGCCTCGATTCTGGTCCTTGGGCCGATGCTTGCGCGCGATGGTCATGCCATCGTTTCATTGCCGGGGGGCTGTGCGATCGGAGCGCGACCTGTGGATCTGCATCTGCGCGCGCTCGAGGCGATGGGGGCCGAACTGGATCTCCGCGATGGCTATGTCCACGCAAAAGCCCCCGGCGGGCTCAAAGGCGCGCGCTTCGTGTTTCCGATTGTATCTGTGGGGGCGACCGAAAACGCATTGATGGCCGCGACGCTGGCAAAAGGCACCACTGTGCTGGAGAACGCCGCGCGAGAGCCCGAGATTGTTGATCTGGCGCAGTGTCTGCGGCGCATGGGAGCGCAGATCGAAGGCGAGGGCAGTTCGACCATTACCATCGAGGGTGTCGCAAGCCTTGGCGGTGCAACGCATCCTGTTGTGACCGACCGGATCGAACTTGGCACCTATATGCTGGCGCCAGCCATTGCGGGAGGTAGTGTCGAATGCCTTGGCGGGCGGCTTGATCTGGTGCAGGCCTTTGCAGACAAGTTGGAAGAGGCAGGTGTCGAGGTGGTTGAAACCGCGCGCGGATTGCGCGTGTCTCGCAAGGTCGAGCGCTTGCGGGCAGTAAACGTGGCGACAGAGCCTTTTCCGGGATTCCCGACCGATCTGCAGGCGCAATTCATGGCCGCGATGTGTACCGCAGACGGTGTATCGGTGCTGGAAGAGCATATTTTCGAGAACCGATTCATGCATGCACCGGAATTGATGCGCATGGGCGCGCAGATCGATGTGCATGGCGGCACAGCGCGTGTGACCGGGGTCGAGAAGCTGCGCGGTGCACCTGTCATGGCGACCGATCTGCGTGCCTCGGTTTCGCTGATTCTGGCGGGGCTCGCGGCAGAGGGAGAGACAGTGGTGAGCCGCGTCTATCACCTTGATCGGGGCTATGAGCATGTCGAACAGAAACTGGGGGCCTGCGGGGCAAAGATCGAGCGGATCCGGACATGAGCGATGCACGTTACGAGGAGGGTGTTGAGCGCCCGTTGCGTTTGCAGGCACTGGATGCCGAGGATCTGAAAATCATCTCGGCCCTGGTGCAGGATGCGGTCTTTCCGGCAAGTGAGATGGCCTGGAACAGCAAGCGGCGGGAATTCGGACTCCTCGTCAATCGCTTCCGCTGGGAAAACCAGGCGCAAGGCCGCACAACCGGCGATGTCGAGCGGGTTCAGGCTGTGCTTATGCTGCGCGATGTTCTGAGTGTGGCCTCTTCCGGGATCGACCGGAACGATCAGGATCTGGTCCTGTCGCTGCTTTCGATCCAATTCTCCCCGGCTGAAGACGGGGCCGGGCATGTCTCATTGATTCTGGCTGGTGATGGCGAAATCCGGCTCGCAGTGGAATGTCTGGATGTCGCGCTATCTGATGTCACGCGGCCTTATCGCGCGCCCTCGCGCAAAGCGCCGTCACATCCGCTCGACAAGGACGACTGACATGCCTGTGTTTCTCGATAGCAGCGCGCCCGGTTTCGAGGCGCAATTCGTGGCTCTGCTAGGTGCCAAACGCGAAGAAGCTGTCGATGTCGATGATACGGTGGCCGCGATAATTGCAGATGTGCGCGCGCGTGGCGATGCGGCTGTGATAGAGCTGACCCGCCGGTTTGACAGGCTCGAACTGACCCCGGAAACACTGGCCTTCACGCCAGACGAGATCGAGGCATATTGCGCGGCTGTGCCGGAGGCAGAGCGCGGGGCCCTAGAACTCGCAGCCGAACGGATCCGCGCCTATCATGCGCGACAGCGCCCCGAGGATGCCCGCTGGAGCGATGAAAATGGCGCAGAGCTTGGCTGGCGCTGGGGCGCGGTTTCTGCCGCAGGGCTCTATGTGCCGGGTGGGCTTGCGAGTTACCCGTCCTCTGTCCTTATGAATGCAATCCCCGCGCAGGTGGCAGGTGTCGAGCGATTGGTGATCTGCGCGCCCACGCCCGAGGGTGCGGTCAATCCGCTGGTTCTTCTAGCGGCAAGGCTGGCTGGCGTAGAGACGATCTATCGCATCGGTGGCGCACAGGCGATTGCGGCAATGGCGTATGGCACTGAGACAATCGCGCCTGTTGACAAGATTACCGGGCCCGGAAATGCCTATGTCGCTGCCGCCAAACGGCGGGTTTTCGGGCGTGTGGGCATAGACATGATCGCAGGGCCTTCCGAGATCCTCGTGATTGCGGATGCCGGGAATGATCCCGACTGGATCGCGCTTGATCTGCTCTCGCAGGCGGAACATGATGAAAGCGCTCAATCCATCCTGATCACGACAGATGCCGAGTTCGGGCAGGCGGTGGCGCAAGCAGTTGCGGCGCGGCTGGAAACCCTTGAGCGCAGGGAAATTGCCGGCGCAAGCTGGCGCGATTACGGCGCGGTGATCGTCGTGCGCGATCTGGCGGAAGCAGCGGCGCTTACTGATCGGATCGCGCCCGAGCATCTGGAGTTATGTGTCGCTGACCCGGATGCACTTCTGGGCCAGATCCGACATGCGGGCGCGGTCTTTCTGGGGCATTGGACGCCCGAGGCTATCGGCGATTATGTTGGTGGCCCGAACCATGTGCTGCCCACAGCGCGCTCGGCGCGGTTCTCATCAGGGCTCTCGGTTCTTGATTTCATGAAGCGCACAACGCTTGCCCGAATGAGCCCCGAAGCGCTGGCCGCGATCGGACCAGCAGCTGAACAGCTTGCCATCTCCGAAAGCCTCGAGGCGCATGGCCTGAGTGTGCGTGCAAGGCTCGAGCGCCTGAACCGCTGAGGGTCGCGGCGGCGCCAGTTCTGCAGTCAGCATTTTTTTGCAAGAACAGGCAACAGGGCTTTTCCTCCGCAAGGCAGCGTGTCACATCTCGATACAGTTGCGAGCGGGGGATAGGATGCCTTTTTTCACTGCGCCTGATGGGGCCGAGTTGCATTATACCGATCAAGGTCATGGCCGCGCGCTGCTGTGTCTTGCGGGACTCACACGCAATGGATCGGATTTCGATTATCTCGCGCCGCATCTGCCGCCGTTACGCTTGCTCCGACTGGATTATCGCGGGCGCGGCAAGTCGCAATGGACCGGCGCCGAAACCTATACTGTCGTGCAGGAGGGGGCAGATGTTCTCGCCTTGCTTGATCATCTGGGGCTTGATCAGGTGGCGATCCTTGGGACGTCGCGTGGCGGGATCATCGGCATGTATCTTGCCGCTGTCGCAAAGGAACGGTTGCGCGGGCTGTGCCTGAACGATCTTGGCACCGTGATAGAACCAGAGGGGCTGGCGCGGATTTCTGGCTATATTGGCCGCAACCCATCTGCGCGCAGCCATGCCGAAGCCGCGCTTGCGCTGGAGCGCGCATTTCCCGAATTCAGCAATATGCCCGAGGGCCGCTGGCTGGAAGAAGCCAAGCGCCATTTCATCGCCACCGATCAGGGGCTCCAGATCAATTACGATCCTGCCTTGCGTGAGGCGTTTCTGGTTGCGATGACAGGCGGCGGGGGCGACTTATGGCCCATGTTCGAGGCATGTGCGGGACTTCCGCTTGCACTGATCCGCGGCGCGGAATCGAATCTCGTCAGCGCCCAGACTGCAGCCGAGATGGCGCGTCTGCGCCCTGACATGCTCCTTGCCGAAGTGCCCGGGCGCGGCCATGTGCCTTTTCTCGATGAGCCCGAATCGTGCGCTGTGATTCATGAATGGCTGGGGATGTGCCTGTGAATATCGACATGATCCGCGCTGCTGCGCACAGACTTTCGGGCCATGCCCGCCAAACGCCGCTGCTCTCTTCGCCTTTCCTCGATGAAATCGCAGGGCGTAAAGTGCTGGTCAAGGCAGAATGCCTGCAACACACAGGCAGCTTCAAGTTTCGGGGCGCATGGTCAGCACTCACGGCGCTCCCTGCAAAGGCGCAGGGTGTGCTGGCCTTTTCATCAGGCAATCACGCACAGGGTGTGGCCTACGCAGCCCGGTGTCTGGGCTTGCCAGCCGTTATTCTCATGCCCGCAGATGCGCCCGCTATCAAGATCGCGAATACACGCGGCCTCGGAGCCGAGGTCGTGCTCTATGACCGCGCAAACGAAGACCGCGATGCGCTGGGCGCTGCCCTGGCGCAGGCGCGTGGGCTGGAGTTGATCCAGCCTTTCGATCATCCGCAGGTCATCGCTGGACAGGGCACGACGGGGCTGGAGATCGCGGCACAGGCGCGCGCGGAAGGTGTGACAAATGCGCCAGTGCTGGTATGTTGTGGCGGCGGCGGGCTCAGCTCGGGCATCGCGCTTGCGCTTGAGGCCGATGCGCCTGACATGCAGGTGCGCACGGTTGAGCCCGAGGGCTTTGACGATGTGGCGCAATCGCTCGCCAAGGGGGCTGTTGTCACGCTTCCCCTGCGCACGGGGCTTTGCGACGCAATCGTTACCCCTGCACCGGGCAAGCTGACATGGCCGATCCTCAGGCGCCTCTGTGCGCCGGGGCTGGTGGTAACGGATGCTCAGGTGCTGCGTGCCATGGCACTGGCTTATGAGCGTTTGAAACTCGTTCTGGAGCCGGGCGGCGCTGTGGCGCTTGCTGCAGCGCTCTTCCAGCCAGAGGCGCTGGAGGGTGATGCCGTGATCGTAACGGCCTCAGGCGGTAATGTGGATCGCGCTGTTTTCATGCGCGCCTTGCAAGCGGGAGGCGAGGATGCAGATCGCTGATCTTGGCCATATCCGGCTTCATTACCATATCGACGGGCGCGAAGATGGCCTGCCTGTGATCTTCTCCAACTCGCTCGGGACCGATCTGCGCATGTGGGAGCCACTCTTGCCCCATTTGCCCGATGGGCTGCGCATCATCCGCTATGACAGGCGCGGGCATGGGCTCTCGGATGTGCCGATCCCGCCCTACACGATGGGCCAGCTTGTCAGCGATACCGAGGCGCTGCTCGATCATCTGGCGGTGAAGGCTTGCGTCTTTGTTGGGCTCTCGATCGGCGGGATGGTGGCGCAGGGGCTCGCGGTCAAGCGCCCAGATCTGATCCGCGCCATGGTGCTTTCGAATACGGCGGCGCGGATCGGAACAGCCGCGATATGGGCCGAGCGCGCGGCGATGGCCCGCGAAGAGGGCCTGAGCGCTCTGGTTGACAGCACCATGGAGCGCTGGTTTTCTCCCGAGTTCCGCAAAAGCCCGGCGCTGCCGCTCTGGCGCAACATGTTCCTTGCCACACCACTGCAAGGCTGGGTCGGATGCGCCGAGGCCATTGCCGGGACCGATTTCTACTCCACAACGGCCAGCTTGCGCCTGCCTGCACTCGGGATCGCCGGGGATCGCGATGGCTCTACCCCGCCTGATCTGGTGCGCGAAACAATCGAGCTCATCGACGCTTCAGAATTTGCCCTGATCCGGGGTGCGGGTCATCTGCCCCATATCGAACAACCGCAGGCCTATGCAGAGACGCTGACCGGCTTCCTGCAGAAAAACGCGCTTTTGCCACACTGACACAGGTTTCATCTTGCCATAAATACTTGATAACCCGCTCTACCTGTCGCGCATCGCAAAGGCAGGCGAAAACCCGTTTCCCATCCTCTCACGCACGCGCTAGATTACCGCCATGAGCGATACGCAAAGCCCCTATCAGGTCCTTGCCCGGAAATACCGCCCCGAGAGTTTTGCCGATCTGATCGGGCAAGACGCAATGGTGCGCACCTTGCGCAATGCCTTCGAGTCTGATCGTATTCATCACGCCTTCATCATGACGGGCATCCGGGGTACCGGCAAGACCACCACAGCGCGTATCATTGCCAAGGGGCTCAACTGCATCGGGCCAGACGGGCAGGGCGGGCCGACCACAGAGCCTTGCGGACAATGCGAGCATTGCCGGGCAATCGCCGAAGGGCGCCATGTCGATGTGCTGGAGATGGACGCAGCGTCGCGCACGGGCGTCGATGATATTCGCGAGATCATCGCTTCGGTCGCCTATCGTGCGGCCTCTGCGCGCTACAAGATCTATATCATCGACGAAGTTCATATGCTCTCGAACAATGCCTTCAATGCACTGCTCAAGACGCTGGAAGAGCCACCTGCGCATGTGAAATTCATCTTCGCCACAACCGAGATCCGCAAGGTGCCGGTCACGGTGCTGTCGCGCTGCCAGCGCTTTGATCTGCGCCGGATCGAGCCCGAAGTGATGATGGCGCATCTCGCACAGGTGGCGCGGGCCGAAGGCGGGCAGGTCGCGCAAGATGCGCTGGCGCTGATTACGCGCGCAGCCGAGGGATCGGTGCGCGATGCCATGAGCCTGCTCGATCAGGCGATCAGTCATGGCGCAGGCGAGACCACGGCTGATCAGGTCCGCGCGATGCTGGGACTGGCCGACCGGGCACGGGTGCTTGATCTTTTCGATCATGTCATGCGCGGTGATGCGGCAGCGGCGCTGGAGGAACTTGCCAGCCAATATGCCGATGGCGCTGATCCGATGGCTGTCTTGCGGGATCTGGCGGAGATCACGCATTGGCTGAGCGTGATCAGGATCACACCTGACTCCGCGCAGGATCCGACGCTTTCGCCCGAGGAGCGCGACCGCGGCACGCAGATGGCGCAGGCGCTGCCGATGCGTGCGCTCACCCGCGCATGGCAGATGTTGCTCAAGGCGCTGGAAGAGGTGGCGCAAGCGCCCAATGCGATGATGGCCGCCGAGATGGCAATCATCCGGTTGACCCATGTGGCGGATCTGCCGAGCCCGGAAGAGATCATCCGAAAATGGCAGGATACATCACCCCCTGCTGGCGGCGGTGGTGGTGGCAGGCCCGCGGCATCCCCTGCGCCCCAGAGCGGACAGAGCGCTCCAAAAGCCCAGCGGCCGCAACAATTGGGCGGGCCGCAAGCCGCGCTTGCCGGGGCAGCTCCCGCCCTTGCCGCCTATCCCGATTTTGAGGCTGTGGTGGCGCTGATCCGCGACAAGCGCGATATGGCCCTTCTGCTGGAGGTCGAAAACGCCCTGAGGCTTGTGAAGTACAGCCCCGGCCGGATCGAGTTTCAGCCAACGCCTAATGCCGCGCCAGATCTCGCCGCGCGTTTGGCAGGGCGTCTGCAAGCATGGACAGCGGCGCGTTGGGGCGTGTCTGTAACCTCATCAGGGGGCGGGCAGACCCTTGCCGAGAAACGCGCGGAAGAAACAGATGCCAAGGCCGAAGCTGCGTTACAAAACCCGCTGGTCGCGGCGGTCTTTGCGACTTTTCCCGAGGCAAGGATCGCAGAGATTCGTGATCTGCGCGCAGCAGAGGAAGCAGCCGCAACCGAGGCGTTGCCTGAGATCGAAGAACAGCCGGACCCTGATTGGGATCCGTTTGAAGACCCTTGAAATGGTTTCCGAGACGAGGAGAATACAATGCTGAAAGGTTTGGGTGGCATGGCCGATATGGCCAAGATGATGAAAGCTGCGCAGGAGATGCAGGGCAAGATGGCCCAGCTTCAGGAAGACCTGAAATCGATCAAGGTGGTGGGCGAATCCGGGGCCGGGCTTGTTAAGGCCACTGCAACGGCCAAGGGCGAGTTGACAGCGCTCGATATCGATCCCTCGATTTTCAATTCCGATGACAAGGAAGTGGTCGAGGATCTGATCCTTGCCGCAATCAAGGATGCCCAGACCAAGGCAGAAGATCGTTCGCGCGAGGAGATGGGCAAGATGGCCGAGGCCATGGGCCTGCCGCGCGATATGCAGATGCCATTCTGAGGGCGTGCCGCATTGGACCGCGCGCCAAATGAGATCGAGGCGCTGATCGCGCAACTCGCGCGCCTGCCGGGCCTTGGTCCGCGCTCGGCGCGCCGCGCGGTGCTGCATCTGATCCAGCGCCGCGATCAGTCGATGCGGCCGCTTCTGTCTGCGCTTGAACGCGTGGCACAGACAGCCCGAAGCTGCGCGCGCTGTGGCAATATCTCTACGCTGGAGAACTGCGAAATCTGCACTGATCCGAAGCGTGTGACAGGTGAGATATGCGTGGTCGAGGATGTGGCCGATCTCTGGGCGATGGAGCGCGGCGCAGTGTTTCGGGGCCGCTATCACGTGCTGGGCGGCACTCTGTCCGCCCTCGATGCGGTGGGGCCGGAGGATTTACGGATCCCCGACCTGGTGGAACGGGTGCGCGCCGAAGAGGTGCGCGAAGTGATCCTCGCCTTGCCTGCCACAGTCGATGGCCAGACGACAGCGCATTACATTGCTGATGCGTTGGGCGGGCTGGGGGTGCAGGTCACCGCACTCGCACAGGGCGTGCCGATTGGAGGGACGCTGGATTTCCTGGATGACGGGACCATTGGCGCGGCGTTGCGCGCGCGCCGGGCGTTCTGAGGGGGCGTTGCCCCCTCTGCGGCTGCGCCGCATTCACCCCCAGAGTATTTTTCGCAAGATGAAATACTATTGTAAGCGTTCGCTGCGGATCACCGGGCTTTCAGCTTGACGGCTTGAAGTTCCATGGCAGCAGATCGTCGATGCGGTTTTGGGGATGACAATTGGCGATGGCCGTCAGGGTCGCCTTGAGGTAGGCGATAGGTTCGACGCCGTTGATCTTGCAGGTCTCGATCAGTGAAGCGATGCGGCCCCAGGCAGCGCCCCCTTCATCATGACCTGCAAAAAGTGAATTCTTGCGATTGAGAGCTTTCCGGGCGGATCAGATTTTCAACCCTGTTGGAGTCGATCTCGACGCGGCCATCGGTCAGGAAGGTTTGCAGCCCGTCCCAGTGATTATGGATATAGGCGAGCTTTTCACCCAGCCGCGACTTTGCCGATATCTTGCGACGTTGCGCCTGAAGCCATTCCCCGAAGGCCGCGACCAGCGGAGCGGTGCGCGTTTGACGGGCGGACAGGCGCTGGCCGGACAAGATGCCACGGATATCGGCCTCGATGGCATAGAATGAGCCATTG
>SLDY01000093.1 GCA_007125005.1 Natronohydrobacter sp. | reverse complement strand
GACATTGTCAGTCTTTCGCCCAGCGTGACGGAACGGATTGCCGCGCAATTGGGCGCACAGCTTGTGCAGGGCGATACTGTGCTGCTGTCCGGGCCAGTGGGCGCAGGAAAGAGCCATTTTGCGCGTGCTCTGATCCAGTCCCGTCTTGCACGTCTCGGGCGACAAGAGGATGTGCCCTCGCCAACATTTACGCTCGTTCAAAGCTATGATCTGGACGATGTGGAGTTGTGGCACGCCGATCTTTACCGATTGTCCGATACCTATGAAGTTGTCGAGCTGGGGCTTGAGCAGGCGTTTGAAGAGGCGATTTGTCTGGTCGAATGGCCCGAACGTCTGGGCGATCTCGCCCCTGCCGAAGCGCTGCATCTGAGCCTTGGCGCTGGTGATGGGCCTGAGGCGCGTATGCTGTCATTCAGCGGCTCTTCATCGCGATGGCGCAGTGTTCTCGATGCGCTCGATCCGAACTCAGGGGGTGGGCGTGTTTGAGAAGAGCGAAAAACACGCGCGCCTTTACGGGCTGTCTCCGGGTGTAGATTTTCCTGCGGCTTTTGCGGTTGGGCTTGTAGGGCGTTTGCAGGCTCTGCCACCGGAAGCATGGGCGCGGGTCACGCTTATGGTTAACTCGGCCCGGATGCGTGGCCGTATTCGTGAGGCGCTTGTTGCGCAGGGGCCCGGCCTCTTGCCGCGTATCCGGCTGGTTACAGAGCCATTGTTGTTCGAGGGGGCGGCCGCGCTGCCCCCGCCGCTCTCGCCTTTGCGCCGGAGGCTGGAGCTTGCACAACTGATCGACCAGTTGCTGAGCAGTGCGCCCGATCTGGCCCCACGCGCGGCGTTGTATGACCTGGCAGACAGCCTCGCACGGCTTTTTGCCGAGATGCAGGCCGAGGGCGTGCCGTTCGCGCGGTTGCGTGATCTCGATGTGTCTCGCCATTCCGGGCATTGGGCACGCAGCCTCGCTTTCATCGAGCTTGCCGAGGCTGTGCTACGCGCTGACGCGCCCGACCCGGAAGGGCGATTGCGCGCGCAGGCTGAGGCACTCATTGCGCGCTGGGCCGAACGCCCGCCTCAAGATCCGATCATCATTGCAGGCTCAACGGGCTCGCGCGGGACAACGGCGCTTCTGATGCAAGCCGTCGCGCAGTTGCCGCAAGGCGCCGTAGTACTGCCGGGGTATGATTTTGACATGACGGCGGCGACTTGGCGCGCGCTTCAGACGGGCTTGTCGCCTGAGGATCACCCGCAATATCGGTTCCTCAAACTCACGCAGGCGATGGAGATAGCACCTGATCAAGTGCAGCCCTGGGATGATCAGCTGCCGCCCGCGCCTGTGCGTAATCGGCTGGTTTCGCTGGCGCTGCGACCTGCGCCTGTGACCGATCAGTGGATGGAGGAAGGACCGCGCCTTGCTGGGCTCGCAGGGGCTTGTGCCGGGATCACCCTGATCGAGGCGGCGTCGCCAAGGATGGAAGCGCTCGCCATCGCCCTGCGCCTTCGCCATGCAGCCGAGGAGGGGCAGCGCGCGGCGCTTATCACGCCAGATCGGGATTTGACGCGGCGTGTCATAGCGGCACTTGATCTGTGGCGCATCACCCCCGATGACAGCGCAGGCCGCCCGCTGGCACTTTCCGCGCCGGGGCGTTTTTTGCGCCATGTGGCGGGAGGGATGGTGCGCAGGCTCGATGGGCAGGCCTTGCTCACGCTGCTCAAACACCCGCTGACCCATAGCGCCGGGGCGCGCGGCGAGCATCTGCGCCATACCCGCGATCTGGAATTGCGCATCCGCCGCGATGGGGTGGCCTTTCCTGACGCGGGCTATCTGCGTGCGTTTGCAGCGAAAGCGGAGTGCGGCGCATGGGCGGAATGGTTGATCGCGGCGCTGCCCGATACGCCTGAGCCGCGACCGCGCCCGCTTGCGGAGCTGGTGGCCAAGCATCTGGCGGTGGCCGAGGCGCTGGCAGGCGGGCCAGAGGGTGGCAGCGGCGAGTTGTGGCTGGCCGCCGCCGGGGTGCAGGCGCAGCGCGCGATGCAGGAGCTTGCCGATGAGGCCGAGCATGGCGGGGCGTTCTGGCCCATGGATTACGAGAGTTTTGTCACGCGTTATCTGCAGGGCTTTGAGGTGCGCGAGCCGATTGCGGCCCATCCCGGCGTGATGATCTGGGGCACGCTGGAGGCGCGGGTGCAGGGCGCCGATCTGGTCATTCTGGCGGGGCTGAATGAGGGGGTCTGGCCCAAGGCGCCCGACCCGGACCCGTGGCTGAACCGGCGGATGCGTGCAGATGCGGGCTTATTGCTGCCCGAGCGCCAGATCGGGCTATCGGCGCATGACTTCCAGCAGGCGATCGGCGCGCGCGAAGTGGTGCTTGCGCGCGCGATCCGCGACAGCGAGGCGCAGACAGTGCCCTCGCGCTGGCTCAACCGGCTGACGAATCTGCTGGGCGGGTTGCCGGGTGAGGGCGCAGCGGCACTGGAGGCGATGCAAGCGCGCGGCAATGACTGGCTTGCGATGGCTGCGCGTTTCGATGCGGATATGTCGCGCGTTGCCGTAGACCCCCGCGCCCCGCGCCCTGCGCCAGCTCCTCCCCTTACTGCGCGCCCACGCAAGCTGCCGGTGACCGCAATCAATCGGCTGATCCGCGACCCTTATGAGATTTACGCGAAATATGTGCTGCGCCTGCGCAAGCTCAACGCTTTGCATCCTTCGCCCGATGCGCTGCTACGCGGCACTGTGCTGCACAAGGTGCTGGAGGATTTTACGCGTGCGCCGCTGGAAGATGACCCGATGGCGCAACTCATGCGCATTGCGCGCGCGACATTGGCGCGCGAAGTGCCGTGGCCTGCCGCGCGTGCGCTTTGGGAGGCGCGGATGGGCCGCGCGGCCCACGCGTTTTTGCAATTCCATCTTGCCCAGCCCGGTCGCGTGCTGATGCTGGAAGAGGAGGGCGGGTTTGATCTGAACTGCCCGGCTTTCCGGCTGACAGCCAAGCCTGACCGTGTGGATGAATGGCCTGATGGGCGCATTCATATCATTGATTACAAGACCGGGCAGGCGCCCTCGCTTGAGATGCAGAAATATTTCGACAAGCAGCTTTTGTTGCAGGCGATGATAGCCGAGGAAGGCGCGTTCGAGGCGCTGGGGCTGCGCGAGGTGGCGCGAATCACCTATCTGGGGCTTGGCAGCAATCCCAAGCCTGTCGCAACCGATATCACGCCTGAGCTTCTGGCCGAGACTCGGGCGCAGTTTGTCGCGCTGATTGCAGCTTATCTCGATGAAAATAAAGGCTTTCCAGCGCGGCGTTATTTGTTGCGCGAGAATGAGAGTTCCGATTACGATCACCTTTCGCGCTTTGGCGAGTGGGTGATGCAGGATGCGCCTGTGGTTTTGCCAGTGGGGGGCGAAGATGGGCTTTGACGAGGCGACACTTGCGCAGAACCGCGCCTCTAGCCCGTTGGACTCGACATGGCTTTCGGCAAATGCAGGTTCTGGAAAGACCAAGGTGCTGACGGACCGCGTGGCACGGCTTCTGTTACGCGGGGTGGAGCCACAGCGCATCCTTTGCCTGACCTATACCAAGGCGGCGGCGAGCGAGATGCAGAACCGGCTGTTCCGGCTGTTGGGGCGCTGGGCGATGCTGCCGGAGATGGAGTTGCGCACAGCCCTTGCGGGAATTGACGAGACACCTCAGGGCGGGCTGGCCGAGGCGCGCAGGCTATTTGCGCGCGCCATCGAGACACCGGGCGGGTTGAAGATACAGACGATCCATTCCTTTTGTGCATCTCTTCTGCGCCGTTTTCCGCTAGAGGCGGGGCTGTCGCCCGCCTTCACCGAGATGGATGACCGATCGGCTCATGCGCTGCGCGCCGATGTGCTGGACGGCTTGGCCGGAGGCGTGGGTCGCGCGTCGCTGGATGATCTGGCGGCTGTCTTCACCGGCGCGGAGATCGACAGCCTGTTGCAGGAGATTTGCGGTAATGCGGCCGGGTTTACTGGCGCCGTGCCCGAAGCGGAATTGCGCGCGGTGCTGGAGTTGCCCGAGAGGTTTGCGCAAGACGATCTGCTGGCGGATGTGTTTCTGGGCGACGAATTTGCGCTGTTGGATGAGGTCGTGCCGTACCTTGAGGCGGGCAGCGTGACTGATGCGAAAAACGCGGCGAAATTGCGCGCGATCCTGCAGGGCGCGCCGGATCTGGCGGCTTTGCAGGCGCTGGAAGGGCTGCTGTTGACGGGTGCGAGTGCGAAAGAGCCGTTTTCGGCCAAGATCGGCAGCTTTCCCACCAAGGCCACGCGCACAGCGCTAGGGGATTTGCTTGATCCGCTCGATATGCTGATGGCGCGGGTGGAGGCCGCGCGCCCGCAACGGATTGCGCTGGCGGCCTTCACGCGCGCCATCGCGCTGCACCGCTTCGCGCGGGCCTTCCTGCCCGCCTATACGCAGGCCAAGGCCGCGCGCGCATGGCTCGATTTCGATGATCTGATTGCGCGCGCGGGCCAGCTTCTGACCGATCCGTCAGTGGCGCAATGGGTGCTCTTCAAGCTTGATGGTGGTGTGGATCATATTCTGGTTGATGAGGCGCAGGACACTTCGCCCGGACAATGGCGCGTGATCGAGCAGCTGGCGCAGGAATTCACTGCCGGGGTGGGCGCAGTCGATGCGAGCCGCACGCTGTTTGTGGTCGGCGACAAGAAACAGTCGATCTATTCCTTTCAGGGCGCGGACCTCGCGGTGTTCGACGCGATGCAGGCGCAGTTTCGTGAGGCGCTTGCGCATGTCGATCTGCGGCTCAATGAGGCGTTGCTGGCGCATTCCTTCCGCTCTTCCGATGCAATCCTGCGCGTTGTCGATGCCACGTTCCGCCCGCCACGCGATGCCGGGCTTGGTGGGCCGCCCCAGCATATTGCCTTCAACGCAGAACTGCCGGGGCGCGTGGATCTCTGGCCTGTGATCCCGAAGGCTGAAACCCCTGCAAAGCGCGAATGGTATGACCCGGTCGATGTGATGCCCGAGGCGCATCATCACCGCCAGCTTGCCCGGATAATTGCGCGCGAGTTGCGCGCGATGATCGACGCGCGTGTGGCGATCCCGCATCGTGACGGGGCCAAGCCCATAAACGAGGGAGATGTGCTGATCCTTGTACGGCGGCGCAATGCGCTGTTTCATGAGATCATCGCTGCTTGCAAGGCCGAGGGGTTGGAGATTGCCGGGGCGGACAGGCTACGGCTGGGTGGCGAGATGGCAGTGCGTGATCTGACCGCGCTGCTATCGTTTCTCGCCACGCCTGAGGATGATCTGTCGCTTGCGGCCTGCCTGCGCTCGCCGCTGTTCGGCTGGTCAGAGGATCGGCTGTTCCGGCTTGCGCATGGGCGCGAGGGCGCGTTTCTCTGGGCGCGGCTGCGCGAGAGGGGGGATGCGGATACTCTGAAGGTGCTCGACGATCTGCGCCGCCAGACGGATTTCCTGCGGCCCTATGATCTGATCGAGCGGTGCCTGATCCGCCATGATGGCCGCCGCCGCCTGATCGCGCGGCTTGGGCCGGAGGCTGAGGATGGGATCGACGCTTTTCTGGCGCAGGCGCTGGCTTATGAGCAGGTGGAAACGCCGAGCCTGACGGGATTTCTCGGCTGGCTCGAACATGGGGATGTGCAGATCAAACGCGAGCTGGATGCTGCGGGTGGGCGCTTGCGGGTGATGACTGTGCATGGCGCGAAAGGGCTCGAAGCGCCGGTGGTGATCCTGCCTGATACGGCGGATTATGCCCCGGCGGAGCGGCGTGAGATTTTCGCGCTGGGCAAGACGCTGGGCTGGCGAGGGGCACGGGATGAGATGCCAGCGGCCTTGAGCGCGGCGGTGGAAGACGCAGGCGAGAAGCGTGCGCAAGAGGATGCGCGGCTTCTCTATGTTGCAATGACGCGGGCGGAAAGCTGGCTGATCGTGGCAACTGCGGGAGAGGTAAAGGATCCCGAATGCTGGTATAGCCGCATCGCGAACGGGCTGGAGCATGCAGGGGCCGTGGCGCAGGGTTTTTCAGCCGGTGCCGGGCTGCGCCACCAGCATCTGAACTGGCCTGTTCTGGCGCAAACGGGATCGGAACAGGTGATCGAGGCGGATATGCCATTACCTGGGCTTTTGTGGCAAGCTGCAGCTGCGCCGCTGCCTGCGGCAGGCGTGCTCTCGCCATCACGCCTTGGTGGAGCCAAGGCGCTTGCTGGGGAGGAGGGGCTTGATATCGAGACTGCGATGGCGCGCGGTGCCGCGTTGCATCTGCTGCTTGAGCATTTACCTCTTTGGCCGCGGGAGGAATGGGCTTCGCATGCGCGCACGCTACTGGGAAGTGTTGAGGGCGGTGCAGTGATGTCCGAGAGCTTGCTGACAGAGGCTTCGCAAGTGTTGGAGACGCCCGCACTTGCACCGCTTTTCGCACCGGGCACCCTGGCCGAGGTCGAGATTGCAGGCGAGCTTTGGGGACAGGCGCTCTTTGGTGTAATCGACCGGCTGGTTGTGGCCAGCGATCATGTGCTGGCGGTGGATTACAAATCGAACCGGCTGGTGCCTTCGCGGGCAGAGGATGTGCCGGAAGGACTATTGCGTCAGATGGGGGCTTATGCGCATGCTCTGGCACAGGTTTTCGAGGGGCGCGGGATCCGCATGGCGCTACTCTGGACCCAGGAGGCGTGCTTGATGGAATTGCCGCCTGACCTGCTGCGAGAGGCACTGGCGCGGGCAGCGCTTGAATCCGGGCCGCGCGAGGCATAGTTAGGGCATGACGAGAAACCCAGATTGGAGGGGCCGATGCCCACAGTAGCTGTCACCGATGCCACATTTGACGCCGAAGTGCGCGAATCCGATATCCCTGTTGTTGTAGATTTCTGGGCCGAATGGTGCGGCCCCTGCAAACAGATCGGCCCGGCGCTTGAAGAGCTTTCTGCCGAATATGAGGGCAAGATCAAGATCGCCAAGGTGAATGTGGATGAAAACCCGTCCACGGCAGCCTCAATGGGCATCCGCGGCATCCCTGCTCTGTTTCTGTTCAAGGATGGGCAAGTTGTCTCGAACAAGGTCGGTGCGGCCCCGAAATCGGCGCTGCAAAGCTGGATCGACAGCGCGGTCTGAAGCTCAAGGGGCGCGTCCGGCGCCCCTTTCTGCGTTACTCTGAGCCGTGAGATGCGCCTCCGGCGGGAGTATTTTGCGGCAAGATGAAGAGGCTGCGATGAATGAATTTCCCGGCTGGCATGGCACGACGATTCTGGCGG
The DNA here is from genome assembly GCA_007125005.1 of Natronohydrobacter sp. Classification (GTDB taxonomy): domain Bacteria; phylum Pseudomonadota; class Alphaproteobacteria; order Rhodobacterales; family Rhodobacteraceae; genus Roseinatronobacter. The sequence goes on along the minus strand of SLDY01000093.1, from coordinate 19,034 downwards.
TGCGCCGGGATGGTCAGGTTGTGGTTGCAGGTGACGGGCAGGTGTCGCTCGGCCAGACCGTGATCAAGGGCAGTGCACGCAAGGTGCGCAGGCTCTCGCCGGGCGGCTATGAGGTAGTGGCAGGGTTTGCGGGCTCGACGGCGGATGCGTTCACTTTGCTCGAGCGGTTAGAGGCGAAGCTGGAAGCGACACCGGGGCAATTGGCACGGGCATCTGTTGAGTTGGCGAAAGACTGGCGCACCGATAAATATCTGCAAAAGCTGGAAGCGATGCTGATTGTCAGCGACGGGCGCGATCTGTTCGTTATCACGGGCGCAGGCGATGTGCTGGAGCCCGAGCATGATGTGGCAGCGATCGGCTCGGGTGGGAATTTCGCGCTGGCGGCGGCGCGGGGGTTGATGGCGACCGAGATGTCTGCCGAAGAGGTTGCGCGGCGCGCGATGGCGATTGCGGCGGATATCTGCGTCTATACCAATGGCAATCTGACGTTCGAGACAATCAGCGCTTGAGTTGCGCTTCCATCCAGGCGCGCAGGACGGCATTCATGCGGGTCTGGTAGCCGGAGCCTTGCGATTTAAAGAATTCCAGCACATCGGGGTCTACGCGCAGGGAGATGGCTTTCTTTGGCTCGGGCGTGACGAGTTTGGCGCGGGTCCAGTCGACCGGGAATTCCTGTTCACCTTCGTAATCGCCTTGCGCGCGCAGTTTGTCCCAATCAGTGAGGGATTTCATCTGGCGGATTTCGTCGAGCGTATAGGTCTTGATATCGTTCTCGCTCATCTTTGCGGGCCTTTCGGGCGGAAATGATGCGGATCACATCTTCACGCATCGTGAAAATCACAGCGATGACCTGATCAGACAAAGCGCCGACCGCGATCCATCGAGCCTCTATTTCGCTGCGCGCCGGAAGAATGAGATGATCAGTGGAGAAAATCTCAATTGCATCTGCGAAGTCAATGTCATGTTTGCCGATGTTCGATTTGCGCTTTGTTTCGTCCCAAGAGAATTTGGTAACCATAGAGAGTATCCATTTTGTTGTTCGTCGGCATCTTTTCGGTCTCTCCTTGGTATCATCGGTGCCATCTTTCGCGGCCTGGATTGTATATACATTAAGCCAATACATTCCGCAACCCCCTTCAATTCCTTTCCCCAAGCCTCTATCTCTGCGCGAAGCATCTGAAGGAACACCCAATGACCGACCTCACCCCGCGCGAGATTGTCTCCGAGCTTGATCGCTTCATCATCGGCCAGAAAGACGCGAAGCGCGCGGTCGCGGTGGCGCTGCGCAATCGCTGGCGGCGCAAGCAGCTGCCAGCGGAATTGCAGGAAGAGGTGTATCCCAAGAATATTCTCATGATTGGCCCGACCGGTGTGGGCAAGACCGAGATCAGCCGCCGTCTGGCGAAACTCGCGCGTGCGCCCTTCCTCAAGGTCGAGGCCACGAAATTTACCGAAGTCGGTTATGTCGGGCGCGATGTGGAACAGATCATCCGCGATCTGGTGGACAGTGCCATCATCATGACTCGCGAGCATATGCGCGAGGCGGTAAAGGCGCGTGCGCATCAGGCCGCCGAGGAACGCGTGATCGCGGCCCTGGCTGGCGAGGGCGCGCGGGAGGGCACGCGCGAGATGTTCCGGCGCAAGCTGCTGGCGGGCGAGTTGGATGATACGATCATCGAGGTCGAGCTTGCGGAAACGTCCAATCCGATGGGCGGTATGTTCGAGATCCCCGGCCAGCCCGGTATGGGGCAGATGATGAATATCGGTGAGATCTTCGGCAAGGCCTTTGGTGGGCGCAAGGTGCGCAAGAAGGTGAGTGTGGCCGAGAGCCATGACCTTCTTGTGGCCGAAGAAGCCGACAAGCTGCTTGATGACGAGGCGGTGAAGGCCGCAGCCCTCGAGGCAGTCGAGCAGAACGGGATCGTGTTTCTGGACGAGATAGACAAGGTCTGTGCGCGCTCGGATATGCGCGGAGGTGATGTCAGCCGCGAGGGGGTGCAGCGTGATTTGCTGCCGCTGATTGAGGGCACGACCGTCAGCACCAAACATGGACCGGTGAAAACCGATCACATTCTTTTCATCGCCTCGGGCGCGTTTCATATCGCCAAGCCCTCGGATCTGTTGCCGGAATTGCAGGGGCGGTTGCCGATCCGGGTTGAGTTGCGCGCGCTGACCGAAGGCGATTTTGTGCGTATCCTGACCGAGACCGACAATGCACTCACGCGGCAATATACGGCGCTGATGGCCACAGAAGGCGTGGAGGTAAGTTTCAGCGAGGCCGGGATCGCGGCGCTTGCGCGGATTGCGGCTGATGTGAACCAGTCGGTGGAAAATATCGGGGCACGCAGGCTCTATACAGTCATGGAGCGCGTTTTTGAGGAATTGTCCTTCCATGCACCGGACCGTGCGGGCGAGAAGCTTGTGGTAGATGCGGATTTCGTCGAGCAGAATCTGGGCGATCTGGCGCGCTCGGCGGATCTGAGCCGCTATGTGCTGTAAACCAGACTGGACGGAGCGAGTTCTTTTCTTATATAACTAGTCAGGAATTCGCGGCTTCGGCTTTCGAATGGGCGCAGGAAAGGGTCAGGGATGAGCACAGGACAAAATGAAGGCGATCTTCTGATCAAGCCATCTAGCACAGACCATACGCTCTACGAGCCGATTGTCGAAGCTTGCAAGTCTGTCTATGACCCTGAAATCCCCGTCAATATCTTCGACCTTGGGTTGATATACACAATCACAATCTCGGATGCGGGTGAAGTGGGCGTGATCATGACGCTAACAGCACCCGGTTGCCCCGTTGCAGGTGAAATGCCGGGCTGGGTCTCGGATGCAATAAGTGCCGTGCCGGGAGTGCAGTCGGTCGAGGTGGAGATGACCTTTGATCCGCAATGGGGCATGGATATGATGTCTGATGAAGCCCGGCTGGAACTGGGATTCATGTGATGGATGTGGCCTTGTCCGAACGTGACAAGATGCTCTCCGGGGCGCCCTACGATCCGGGCTGCCCGGAACTCGTGGAGATGCGCCGCCGCGCGCAGAGCCTGATGCGCGCCTATAACCAGACTATCGATGGCGATGCTGCTCGCGCCGATCTGCTTACAGCGCTGCTGGGTACTTGGGGGAGCGCAGTTATCCGTGCCCCGTTTCATGCAGATTATGGCAAGCATATCCATTTCAGCCCTGGTGTCTTCGTCAATTTCAATTGCGTGATCCTTGATGTCTGCGAAGTGCGCATCGGCTCGCGCACGCAAATCGGACCCAATGTGCAGATTCTGACTGCGGATCACCCGCGTGATGCCGAAAGCCGTGCGCTGGGTGCAGAGTGGGGTAAACCGATCAGCATCGGCGACGATGTCTGGATCGGCGGCGGGGCGATCCTGCTGCCGGGGATCACAGTTGGCGATGGTGCGATCATCGCGGCCGGATCGGTCGTCACGCGCGATGTGGCGGCAGGTGCGACGGTCGGTGGCAACCCGGCGCGGGTGCTGCAAGCAAGGCAAGGATAGGATATATGTTCGCGATTCCCGGAAAATCCCCTGTAACACTGACCCCGGCGGCTGTCCGCCAGATCCGGCGTCTTATGGAGCGCGAAGGGGCCTCGGGGTTGCGCGTGGGTGTCAAGAAGGGCGGCTGCGCGGGGATGGAATACACGATGGAGACTGCGCAGGATGTGCGCGAACATGAGGAAGTTGTCGAGCAGGATGGCGCGCGGGTGATCATTGCACCGATGGCGCAGATGTTTCTGTTCGGCACCGAGATCGATTATGAGACGGGGTTGATCGAGAGCGCCTTCCGCTTCCGCAATCCCAATGTGACGGAAGCCTGTGGCTGCGGCGAATCGATCAAGTTCGAGGATGTCGAGACATTGACGGAGCGCATGAACTCGGCCAAGGCGGTCGGCTGATTGCAATTCCCAGTCCTACGGGCGTATCAGTAGGAAAAAGGGAGATGGTTATCATGTCTGATGCCTGTAAACTGGCTGCCGGAAACTGGAAAATGAATGGCCTGCGTGCCGATTTGGACGAGGCGCGCGCTTTGGCTAAGGCTTTTCCAAAGCTCGATTGTGGCGTGCTGCTCTGTCCACCGGCGACACTGATTTCAGCGATGGCTGAGGCGCTCGAAGGTAGCGCGATCATGGTGGGCGCACAGGATTGCCATCCAGGTGAGAAGGGCGCGCATACGGGGGATGTTTCTGCACAGATGCTGGCAGATGCCGGAGCGCGGCAGGTCATCCTTGGCCATTCCGAACGTCGCGGGGATCATGGAGAGAGTTCCGCGTTGGTTGCCGAGAAGGCGCGTGCGGCCCATGTCGCTGGATTGGTCACGATTATCTGTATCGGCGAGACAGAAGCCGAGCGCGATGCGGGCCACACACTTGATGTGGTTCTGGCGCAGTTGGCGGGGTCGCTTGCTGAAGGGGCGACTTCTGCCAATACAGTTGTGGCCTATGAGCCGATCTGGGCCATTGGTACAGGGCGCACGCCGAGCCTTGAGGAAATCGCCCAAGTGCATGACGCGCTGCGCGCAAGCCTGCCCGATCCAGCAATTTCGTTGCTTTATGGTGGATCTGTGAAGCCCGGCAATGCCGCTGAGATCTTTGCTATCGAGAATGTGGATGGCGCGCTTGTGGGAGGCGCATCCCTTAAAGCGAAGGATTTCGGGCCGATTGTTGCGGCGCTTGAGGCGAGCTGAGTCCTGCGGACAAGACCCCCCAGACCGCCCTGTGACGGCTCGTTTTGCATGCGTGCCTTTGGCGCCGTGAGCGGTGCCAAAGGCAGCTCAGATGCGGTAGCGCATCGTTGGTGTTGCGATGGCCGCGAATATCACCCCGGCTATAAATCCGCCAAGATGCGCTTCCCAGGCCAGCAAGCCTGAAAGTGCGATCCAGAGGATGAGATTGAGTAGCGCGAGCCCTATCAGCGAGCGCCAGAGCGGGCGCATGGATGCGCCCAGATGGTTACGCTTTTGCCATTCCCAGAACTTCCAGGCACCGATCAGTCCGAAAACAGCGCCTGAAGCTCCGATCATGGGGCCTTCGCTGTTGGAAAGAATTGCAAATCCAACTGCGCCGCCAATCGCCGAGAGTGCATAGAGCAGCAAGAAGCCCTGCTGACCCACGCGCGCGACGACAATTCCCCCTAAAGCCAGCACTGCGATCATATTGCCAATGAGGTGCAGGAAACCACCATGCAAGAGGGCGTATGTCAGGAACATGGCTTCACGCTGAAACGCATAAAGCGGCTCCCAGCCGTTCAGGAGTGCGTTCCAGAAAGCCCCATGCATCAGTGCCCAGCGACGCAGTCCGCTGCCGTCGAAGAGCCCGGTGCTGGCGAGTGTCAGCAGGACTTCCGGAAGGCAAGTCAGTGCGACGAGCCAAATTACCACTGGAGCATTGGCGCGTGTTGGCAAAGTGATGAGTTTCGATCCCATGTACGCGGATTTGACACTGTCTTCCACGCGACGCAAGTCTTGTGCTGCGTTGCTTTCCAAGGTGCGTCGACGGGCAAGGAGTCTCATGGCCTGACAAATCCTGTCTCTATCTGGGTCGAAGTCGTCTCGTCATCTAAACAAGAACTAGTTTATCAGATATTAGCCATAATTCTGCCATCACTTGCCACGAAAGCCTGAAAAACTCCGCAAAATTGCCATCTTTTGGAGAACAAGGTTTCGTTTCTCAGAACAATACCTCGCGCGCGGTCGGAGATTGTTTCGAGAAAGGCTGAAACATGCAGCCGAAACCATCCAACTGCCTGCCCAACTTTCGCCACAAGCGAGTCACCAATGCCCGGTGTTTTCCATGCTTGCCCATGGTTCCTGTGGTGGCAGGGGGTCGCCGTCCTGCAACAATTCTATTGATATGTTGTCGGGTGAGCGGACAAATGCCATCCGACCGTCGCGCGGCGGGCGGTTGATTGTGACGCCAGCTGCCTGCAGTTCGGCGCATTTGGCATAGATATCCGCGACGGCATACGCGAGATGACCGAAATGGCGGCTGTCGGAGGGAAGCTCATCATCGCCATCCCAGTTAAATGTCAGCTCCACCGGGCATTCCGGCTGGCCTGGCGGGGCCATGAAAATCAGCGTGAATCGGCCCGCTTCGCTTTCGTGGCGGCGGGTCTCTTCCAGCCCAAGTAATTTGTAGAAGGTGATCGAGGTTTCGAGATCCTTGACCCTGACCATTGTATGCAGATAGCGCATGACATTTCTCCCTGTTTGCATCCAGCATATCCTGTGCGTGTGCATGTGCAATGGGGGTTTCAGAATCACTGCTGCCCAGTTTATGGTAGCGACCTCAGCATATGGTATTTCAGGCGGATCATGAAGCAGTATCTGGACGGTTTGCGGCATATTCTTGAGCATGGTGTGCCGTCGGATGATCGCACTGGCACTGGCACCTTGTCATATTTCGGGATGCAGATGCGCTATGATCTGGCCGAGGGCTTTCCATTGGTTACAACCAAGCGGGTGCATCTGAAATCCATTATTCACGAGTTGCTGTGGTTTCTGTCAGGCGATACGAATATCGGATATCTGCAGGAAAATGGGGTGAGTATCTGGGATGAATGGGCAGATCCCCAAGGTGATCTTGGCCCAGTCTATGGCCGCCAGTGGCGTAATTTCGGCGGGGTTGATCAGATTGCAGAAGTGGTGCGCCAGATCCGAGAAACACCTGACAGCCGTCGGATGATCGTATCTTCCTGGAACCCGGTGGATGTGCCGGACATGGCGCTGCCCCCATGCCATACGCTCTGGCAGGTGCGGGTGCTCGGGGGCAAGCTTCATTTGCAACTTTATCAGCGTTCTGCCGATATGTTTCTGGGTGTTCCGTTCAACATCGCATCTTACGCGCTGCTACAGATGATGCTTGCCAAGATAACGGGCCTTACACCGGGGACCTTTGTTCACACCCTTGGCGATGCACATATTTACTCAAACCATATGGAGCAGGTGCACACGCAGCTTGCGCGCACGCCGCGCCCGCTGCCGATCATGGAAATCCTGCGCCAGCCAGACAGCATTTTTGATTTCCGCTACGAGGATTTCTGCATCAAGGGGTATGATCCCCATCCTGCGATCAAGGCTCCGGTGGCAGTGTAGCGCGATGCTGACAGTGATTGTAGCGCGTGCGAAAAATGGTGCCATCGGCAAGGATAATGCAATCCCATGGCATGCGCCCGAGGATCTTGCTGCGTTTCAGCGCGAGACGCTTGGTGGTGCAGTCATCATGGGACGCAACACATGGGAGAGCCTGCCGCGTCGCCCATTGCCAAGGCGGCTGAATATCGTGGTGACATCGCGCCCCTCGACACCGGAGGATAATGTTCGCTTTGTCTCGCTTGCGGAGGCGCTCGATCTTGCGCAATCATTGGGCTATCTACGCCAATATGCGATCGGGGGCGCCGGCATCTATTCGGCTTTCCTGCCGCTTGCTGACAGGGCCTTGATCACCGAAGTCGAGATGGATTTGCCCGATGCAGATACGTTTTTTCCTGAATTCGATATGACGGATTGGCGGCTTACCACCAAGCTGAGTTTGCGCTCCTCATCGCCAACCTGTGTCTTGTACGAATACCTGCGGATCTGATTGGAAGGTAATTGCGTTCGCAACGCCGAATGCATACATCCTTCTGGACGTAATCAAAGGGGCAATCTGATGCACATTCAGGTCAACACGGATAACAACATTGCCGGGCGTGACGACGTTACGCGCTATGTACAGGGCGTGATCGAGTCCAAATTGGGTGCTGTGTCCAATGGAATTACCCGTATCGAAGTGCATTTACAGGATCAGAATGCCGAGAAGAGCGGACCAGAAGACAAGCGGTGCATGGTTGAGGTGCGCCTTGAGAACCGCCAACCAGTGACGGCGACCAATACCGCTGACACAATCCAGTCTGCCGTGATTGGGGCGGTTGACAAAATGCGCAACATTCTCGATCGCGAGCTCGGAAAACAGCGGGCGCGGCGCTGACAACCTGCTGCCCGCGCCGCATGTTGCCCGAACGCAACATTACGCCGCTTGGCATATTTGGCATATCAGCCGGAAAAAACGCACATATCTGGTGCCCCCTTGCTGGGGCATCTACCATATTGATCGAATTTATCCAATCTCAGTTGCCGTAAGGTTGCAGGAATTGCAGATCTGATCCACAAGCGCGCCCAGAGAATGCAAGAACATTGCAAAAGCTGCATTTTTTTCTTACTATCGTCGTAAGAAAACCTTGTTTAAAGGTGATAACAGCAGTGACTTCCCGGCAAGAGGGAGCGCTGACATGAGGCAGAGATAGAGGCAGAAATGGGGTGGTCTATCGACCATTGCTGGATGCGTGTGTCATGTCAAAGCTTGTTGCTTTGGCGTGAGTTGCACTGTTCTGCGCCCCAGCGGGCAGATCATGAAAACAAATAGCAAAACCATCGCTGTGCTCTCGGCCCTGAAGGGGTTTGGGATCGTTCTGATTGCAGCAGTTCTGACTGCCTGTCAGATGGGGATACCTAGCCAGAGCAGCAGCCCAACCGAACTAGCCGAGGCACTCACCGAGTATCGTGTGGTGCCCTCATCGCGTGCTTTCATCAATATTCCTCAGGCGCTTGTGGTGCTAGAGCGTGATCTGGGGTCTGCCACCGAGCAACGCGTGACTTTGCCCAATTCAACATCACTGTCTGGCGAAAATGTAATCTTGCTGCGCGCGCAGACGACCCGTAGCGCGAGCGCATCGCGGCTGGTGCTGAACGATGTGTTGGCGCAATTTGGTGGAACGCCGAGCCCGTTTACAACAGTATCCGACAGTGCATTGACAGCCCGCTCTGATCAATTCGGGGATATCACCTATACTGTCTTGCGCCCCGGTGGCGATATTACCTGCGTGCTAGCGTTTCGCCGCGCGCAGATGGGAGGGCGCGCGCTACCGCGGGGAAGCTCCGCACTCGATATGATGATGCGAAATTGTGTTTCAGGAGGCCTCGATCAGGCGCTTCAGCCGTTAGGGGACTCGGCTTTTGGTTTGGGTGTACCACGTTCTGGTTAGCGTAAGGGTTTTTTCGAATGAGTTTGTTAATTGCAACACGCAAATTGAGACCAGGGGAGATTGCCCTGGCTTTCTTGTGGATGGCGTTGGTCATCCCGTTGGCTATTCTCGCCAGCATCCCTACCTCAACGGCTGTTCAGGGCGCGCTTGGTGTTTTCGCTGTTATTGCGGTTGCACTTCTTAAACCATTTACCCATAAAAAAATCGTGGCCCGTTTCCTGCTGCTGGCAATCGCGAGCGCCATGGTCATGCGCTACTGGTTCTGGCGGGCGACAGAGACGCTGCCCCCACTCGACAACCCCATCTCCTTTACCATTGCAATTTCGCTCTTCGTTGTCGAAACCTACGCGATTTTCGTTTTTTTCATTAGTTCGTTCATTACGGCAGACCCGGTGGACCGGACATTGCCCCCCAAAGTCAGCGCGGCAAATCTGCCCACGGTCGATATTCTGGTGCCGAGCTATAATGAACCCACCGAAATGCTGGCGGTGACGCTTTCTGCGGCCAAGAATATTCACTACCCTGCCAGTAAGCGGACAGTTGTGCTCTGCGACGATGGCGGAACGGACCAGCGTTGTAATCACGAAGACCCGGAGATCGCGCGCAAGGCGCGACAACGGCGCGCGGATTTGCAGGAACTTTGCGCGGAGCTTGGCATAGTTTATTCTACACGCGCGAGAAACGAACATGCCAAGGCCGGGAACATGTCTGCGGCTCTGGAGCGTCTGAACGGGGATTTGGTGGTCGTGTTCGACGCCGACCATGTTCCCGCGCGGGATTTTCTTGCGCGCACAGTCGGGTTTTTCGTCGAAGACCCAAAGCTGTTTCTTGTACAGACTCCGCATTTCTTCCTCAATCCCGATCCAGTGGAACGCAATATCGGTTTCCGCCCAGATTGCCCGCCAGAGAACGAGATGTTCTACCATCTTGGTCACCGGGGGTTGGATCGCTGGGGCGGGGCGTTTTTCTGTGGATCCGCCTCTGTACTGCGCCGCGCTGCTTTAGATGATGTGGGTGGCTTTGCGGGTGAAACTATCACCGAGGATGCTGAAACGGCGCTCGAAATCCACTCGCGTGGCTGGAAGAGCCTGTATGTCGATCACGCGATGATCGCCGGGCTGCAGCCTGAGACCTTTATTACCTTCATCGAACAGCGCGGACGCTGGGCCGCTGGGATGATGCAGCTACTGATGCTGAAAAATCCACTGCGGCGTAAAGGGATGAGCGTTACGCAAAGGTTATGCTACCTCAACTCGATGACTTTCTGGCTGTTTCCACTGGTTCGGATGGTCTTCATTCTTGCTCCGTTGGCCTACCTGTTTTTCGGACTGCAGATCTTTGTCGCCACAATTGGAGAAGTGCTTGTATATATGGGCGCTTATATGGCCATCAGCTTCATGGTGCAGAATGCGCTATATACGCGCGTTCGATGGCCCTTAATGTCGGAGATCTATGAAACTGCGCAGGCACCTTATCTTTCAGGCGTCGTAATCCGGACCTTATTCAAACCGCGTGGTGCCAAATTCAATGTGACCGCGAAGGATGAAGTTCTTGAAGAAGACTTCATTTCTCCGATTTTCAAGCCGCTCCTGTTTGTCTGGATTCTCGCGGGGCTGGGTGTTCTCGCCGCGGCTGTTCGCTGGGTCCTGTTCCCTGGCGATCACACGATCCTTGCCATCGTCGGTGGCTGGGCGATTTTCAACTTCATTATCGTTTCGGCCGCATTGCGTGCCATCTCAGAGCGCCAGCAACGCCGCAGCGTTCCGCGTGTTCCACTTCAGACCCCGGCTGTCGCGGCAATCGGATCCGATGGTAAGTTCAGCTTTGCGACTGGCATGGTTCTGGATGCCTCGACCAGTGGTGCGCGCCTCAAACTAGTCGCTGGCCCTGATACGGATGTGGCAGAGATGCTTTCGATCAAGCCTGGGTATATTCTCTATTTTACCCCCGAATTTCCGCGTTCGCCGCATCTGGAAAACGCAATACGCGTTCAGGTGGCCAGCATCGAGCGGACAAATGCGGGCGTCATTGTTGGTGTGCGCTTTGATCCTGACCAGCCGATGATTGTGCGTGAAACCATTGCGCATCTGATTTTCGGGGATAGTGCTGCCTGGGAGCGTATTCGCGAAAGCAAGAATAAGCCGATGCCGCTGCTCAAGGGCATGGCATACGTGGCGTTCCTCGCCGTGCGCTCGAGTTACCATACCATCCGGGCATTAATTGCAGAGCCGGCGCGGCGTCGGGCTGCAGCGGAGCGCGAGCGTCTGGGCGAACTCGATGGCGCACAGCCGGCACATCTACTGGCATTTGGCGAAGCATTCGATCCCGAGATTCCAAATCCCGGTTTCCACATGGCAGAAAGTGTCGGCCCTGTCTCGGCGATGCGCACAAGCGCAGGTCCATTGGGAACAACGACCAGCTTTCCTGCATCCGGCCCGGAGGTGTTGAGATGATCAAGGCACGCATACCCGCGCTTGCGCGTGTGCTGTTTGCGGGATTGCTCACCATTTCCTTGATGGCATTGCCCTATCAAACCGCCGAAGGGCAAGGGGTGGGCGAGGGGCTGATCTTGCTGCCCGAACAAGACGGTATGACATTCTCCGGATCTACAGAGTTTTCCGGGGCAGAGTTCCGTGTGGATCCCTTGCGGCGTATGGGCAAAGACGATGCGCAAGAAAGTGCTGCACATGATGACCACTGGATCTCGCCGCTGCGTGTGATGGATCTGGCCTATCCCGTGCGGAGTGGTATCACCCGGATCAGCGGTGAACGCGAAATCGTGAATTTCAATCTCTATGCCGGGCATACCAACCGTCAGCAAACGCTGCAGATCGCGACCGTGTCAGGCATCAATAACCTTCCCGAACGATCATCAATGCGGGTGATTGTTAACGGTGAAGAGATCGGCATGAAAAATCTCAATCATGTAGAGGAGATGGGTCTCGATCGATTTATACTTGATCCGGATATTCTGCTGACAGGCCGTAATCATGTCCGCATAGAGTTTCGGCAGTTTCATCGTATTTTTTGCGGGCCGGAGGCTTCGTATGACCTTTGGACGGATATCGATCTGACCAAAAGCGGATTGATCATTGAAACCCATGACTATGAGACCGGCCCGGCTAGCGATTTTGGTATTGACGGGTTCATGATGGCGCTGGCTGCACAGGCTGCGGGAAATCGTCCTGTCGAAATCCGCGGTATTGATACGCTGGGCAGTGAGAAGGAAAAATGGCGCAGCTTTCTTGTAAGCAGATTGAACCAGGCTCTGGCAGGTGCGCCGCTATTGTTTGCGTTTGAGGATTATTGGACGTATCAGGCGAATGCCCGGAATCTTGCACGCATAACCATACTGCCTGCGCCAGAAAGCAGGTTGCGTTTTGCGGAAGGCGGCGATGGCGCGCGTGTCATGGTGCTGGAGATTTCTCAAGGCACACAGCCAGAGGATCTGCTCGCTGGCATCATCGCAACTCATGCGCAGGAACAGGATACTCGTGCAACCCTGATCATGCCACAGCAGGATGTGCCGTTCGCAGCTTTTGGTGTTGAAAACGAAAGTTTTTCTCAGCGCTATGCGCTACGTGATCATGCCTTCCGCCTCCCCGATGACTGGCTGGTGCTGACTGCAGCAAAGGCTCGGATCGAGCTTGACTATGCATACGCAGATAATCTGCCGCGCGGCTCGATGGTTCTGCTCAAGATAAACGGAACCGCTATCCGCCTGTTGCCATTGCGTGGCGAGGGGGGCAGGTTGATTTCGCGCTTCCCGATCGATTTTGAGGCGCGTCTGATGCGTGCCGGCACTAACGTGCTGAGTTTTGAGCTTTTCGTACCCGGTGAGCCGCCAAGCTTGCCATGCTCCGGCAATGATCGGCCAGTGCTGCAGATCGCAAACAGTTCGACAATAAACGTGCCTTATAGCCCGTCCATGTCTATCCCCGACATGCATCTGGCTTTCTCGGCGCTCACGCCAGACAGTTTGAGACGCAATGAACTGACGAGCCGCGCATTCTCCGATCTGGATGAACTGACCATTGCCGCTGCGCTGGCACGCACGCGTGCGGCCATCCGTCCACCAACGCTTCATCTTATTGCGCTGGAGGATTTGGGGTCAATTCCGACTGGTGAATACATCGCAGATCGCAAGCTTCTCGAAGATGCTGTTCTGCAAATCCCGAGCCTGCAACTGCCGGGGGCAGGCGAACCTGACGTCCCGCAATATGACCCTTTCCACTTCAGGCAACCTGAAAGCCGCTGGTTTTCGCTCGCCCTCAGTTCGGGGTGGGCGCGCGTTGAGGAAATGGGGCGATGGGCTTTTGAGCGGGTCTTTCCGAGCGGCGGGAACCACTTGAATAACTGGCTCGCGGAGCGGAGTGGTCAGGCGATCCTCTTCCAGCTCGATCCCATGCAGCCCGACGAGATCTGGATGTTGCGCAACCCGGAAAGTGACATGCAAGATATCGCTCATGCTATGGCGCGCGCACGTGCTCACGGCAACGGTCCGCGCGGCCAGGTCGCTGTGCTGACGCATGAGGGAACTTGGGAAAACTGGTTCGCCCCGGACCGCCGTCCCTATCTGCTCGAACCGTGGTCTCGACAGAATTTTCGGGCGGCAATGGGCAATCATGTTTCTGCCCGCCCCATTTTCTACACAATTCTCATGCTAGGAATAGCAGCCATCTCTGCCTTTGTGGCATTGCGGCTTGTGGTATCGACAAGGGAACACAAGATATGAACAGACGCGGTTTTCTTGCTTCGGTTTCAGCGCTTGGCGGGGCGCTTGTCAGTGGTGATGTCCGCGCTTTTGGCCAATCAGATCTGTCCCTTCAGGCGAGACCGGTCTGGGAAAGCTGGAAAGCAGCATTCCTGAGATCAGATGGGCGCGTGGTTGATACGCTTCAGCATGAATCAAGTCATTCCGAGGGGCAAGGATATGGCATGCTGGCGGCCACGATGTTTGATGATGAGGTTGCTTTTCGCCAGATGCTACAGTGGACCGAGAGGCAGCTCGCGATCCGTCCCGACCCATTATTGGCGTGGCGCTGGCTGCCGGGTCAGGCCAACCCTGTGCCAGATACTAATAATGCCTCGGATGGCGACCTGTTCTACGCGTGGGCGCTGGTCCGTGCCGCTGCAAAATTTGGCGATCGCAGCTATCTGCGGCGTGCCGGTGAAATCGCCGAGGCGCTTGCTGAAAAATGCATAATCGCGATGCCCGGTGCCTCGGATAAGTCCCTGCTCTTGCCAGCCGCTTTTGGCTTCAATCATGAAAAACATGTCTCGATAAATCCGTCTTACTACATGCCGCTCGCCATGCGGGATGTCGCGGCTGCAACAGGGGTGACAAAGCTTGCAAGTTGCGCACAGCATGGCGAGGTCTTGTTGGATGACCTGGCGCGCGACGGCTTGGTCCCCGATTGGGTGGATATCTCCGAAAGTGGGATGAAGGCTTCTGAGGCGCTTGCGAGCAATACTGGCTACGAGGCCATCAGGGTGCCGCTGTTTCTGGTGTGGTCACGCATGCCAGAGCATCGTGCGGTGCGGCGGATGGCCGCCGTTTATGGACGCACCCTTCAGCCGGGCATTGGTGTTCCAACCATTGTCGAGCCACTGTCCGGCGTTGTTCTGGAGACCAGCAACGATCCCGGCTATCACGCCATCGCAGGGCTCGTTATCTGTTCGAGCCAGCGTGGGCTTGGGGCGACAATTCCGCCATTTTCGCCGCAACAACCCTATTACCCGGCAACCCTGCAACTCTTCACCATGTTCGCTGTCGATCACACTGTTCCGGAATGCGTGCCGCTATGAAAGCCGAACTGACCAAATCTTGTCTTGCAATGATCCTGGGCGTGCTGCTGGGCTTGGGCTCGGGCATAGCACATGCTCAGACAGCACAATTCGAGGACTTGCGCGCTTTGCGCTTCTATCTGCAACAGAATGATCAGGCCTCTGTGCAGGCCGAATTGCGCCGACTTAGGCTTGCCTTCCCAGATTGGCGCCCACCGAGTGATCTCAATGAGCTTCTGTCACCTTCTGCACAAGCAAGTGTGGATGAAGCCGCAATCTGGCGTCAGATCGAACGGCGGGATTACTCGACTGCGCGCGATCTGATCGAGCAGGGTCGGCGTCAGGTTTCGGGCTGGACGCCGCCATCCGACATGCTGCGCGTTCTGGAAACGAACGAGGCACAGGACAGGTTCGATCAGGCGGTAAGCGCACGTGATCCCAATGGCGCAATCGCCGTGGCCCGTCGCACCCCACAGCTCATGAGTTGTGATCGTATCAATAATGCATGGCTTCTTGCCGAGATGTATGTGCTGGCAGGACAGAAAGCCGCTGCGCTGACAACCTATCGAAACACGGTCCAGTCTTGCCCTGGTTATGCGCAGATGGAACCAACGCTTGAAAAATCGAGCGAGATTTCATCACCAGCAGAATTGCGCGAGAGTTTCATTATCGCGCGCCGCGCGAATCCGGGAGAGCAGACGCGGCTGGCAGCACTCGAAGCGCGGTTGCTGGGCAGTGCTCCAGCGCCTCAGCGTGCTGCGGCCCCCGCTGCAACACCTCAACCAAGAAGCGCGACCCCCGCGCCTGTTGCCTCAGCGCAGGCGACCGCGCCGTCGCCAACGTCCGGACCACTTCCCTTGCGCGGAGACCCGCGAATCGCGCAAGTCCGTACTTTGAAAGAGCGCGAACAATTCGCAAGCTGTCTGGCAAATTCAACCTCGCCGCGGTCTCTCGATGTCCTTTACGAGCGGTCTTGGTGCGCTTATAGCCATAGTCGCCCGACAGAGGCTCTCGTCGGTTTTCAGGAAGCCGCTCGGGTCGGTGATGCGCTTGGACCAAATGTCCGGCGCGATGCGCATTTCGGATTGGCGCTGTCATATCTTGCAATGAACATGACGGAGCAAGGGGCGTTGACCGCTTCGCAGGTTCGACTGAATGAAACGCAACATCGCGAGGTCGAGAGCATCGTGCTGGACCAGCGCGGTGTGCGGGCTTTCCGTGCCGGGGATTACCGACAGTCCATCAGCTATTTCAATGCTTATGAGAACCTGAACGGCTCTCTGAGGCGCGATCTCGCTATTCTGCGTGCTTATGCGTATCTGAACTCGGGCCAACGCGCACTTGCCCGAAGCGAATTCGAGCGGTTGCATGCACAGCTTGCCACCGCTGATACGCGTGCGGGCCTAAATGCAGCCCGGGGGGGATCGTAAGAGGCAGAAAAAGTTGCAAAGGCGAAACATCTCACGCAGCTCATGAAGCGAAGACGCCCTTGCCGGGGCGTTTTTTTGTGTTTTGGGCGGGAAAGACTTAAGGTTCTGATAATAATAATGTTTTGGTGTTCGAGCAGGGGCTTGGCGCGAATGTCGATCGCTCCTGTTATCAGATAACCAAGGCACCGCAATTGGTTAACAAAATGCTGTTATTGCGCAGCAGTCAGGATTTTCGGCAATTGGCTCCAGCGGTTCTGACCGCATCGTTCAAGCGACCTGGACAGCTTCATGTCGCGCAATCAACAGGAGTTAACGACATGCGCCTTGCAGTTTCTACAAGCCTTACCAGTACCGCGCTCGCACTGGCTATCGCCCTATTTACCTTACCGGCAGAGGCTGGCTCAAATCGTGTCAAGGTGGATCAGTGGGGCCATAATCACAGCACCGCAGTTGGCCAGACCGGCCACCATCAGCAGGTTAGTGTTACCCAGCGTGGGCGCGGAAATCTTTCTCTGAGCACTCAGGACGGCGCACGCAATCGCGTGGTCGTTGGGCAAGTGGGATGCGGAAATATCGCCGATACCGCCCAGAGCGGACGTCGGAATATTGTTGGTGTTTCTCAGATCGGCTGCCGCAATGACGCGACCGTCACACAAACTGGCCAGCGGAACGCTGTTGGCGTGATCCAGACGGGATCGGGCAATACGGCCAACACCACCCAGCATGGAAGCGGCAATGTGGTGCTGATCATTCAGGACTGATGCGCGCGATGTCGGGGGCGCATTGCCCCCGGCCGAAGCAACCAAAATCAGAGAGGAGGCATCTCATGTCTGCATTTCCCTACAGTATCGCAGCGCTTGTCCTTACCGGGGCTGCTTGCACTGCGAGCCTCGCAACCTCGCAGTCCGAAAAATCTTCTGATGCTCTTATCTGCGAGCTGCAGCTTACTGAAGCCAACCAGCAAGTGAAGATCACAGCCAGGGCCGGGGCACGTGAAGCCGCTCGTGGCACCTATGAGCTTGCGATAGATCAGCGCAGCAAGGCTGGACGCTCCACAATTCGTCAGGGCGGTGAGTTTGTTCTCAAGGCAGGTGAAGTCGCAACCCTTGGTGAGGCAAAATTCTCCGGCCGCGCGCAGGACTTCCTGGCCGAATTGACACTGACTGCCCATGGCCAGCGCAAAACCTGCGGCGCGACACAGCCTTGAACTCAAATCATGCGATCCATGAAAGGAGCCAGATCATGCGGTCCAGACCTCCCAGCCATACCCCGTCGCGCCTCGCTGCGGCCTTTGTCGCGGCGCTGGGTCTTGGATTCTCCACCGCGCCGGCTCAGGCTGAACCCTCCCATCGCAGCACGGCGCTCTCAGCGCTCATTCTCGCACAACCTGCGCGCGGTACTTCCCGACTTGGCACCCGCGAGCAGGCATCAGCGGCAGAGACATATCAACACGGGCAAGGTCACTCTGCACATGTACAGCAATCGGGGGGTAGCAACCGTGTGCTGATCCGCCAGCATGGCAGCAATCATGCCGCGAATGTCTCGCAGACGGGAGGAAACAATTCACTCGCGATCATTCAGTTGGGCAGCGGCGCGATTGCGAATGTAACGCAGAGCGGCAATCAGAAAAGCGTCATCCTGCAATGGTCGAAGTGAATTGCAGGGTTTCGCGACCGGTCTAAACCCGATAATGGAGCGCGTGACGAATAGCTCAGTGACGGCACGCCTTGTCCGATCAACCCCAAAGCTCCCGCAAGGCTCGCGCGCGCGACGACCGGATCGTCGCGCGCTGGCTCTGGGATACCTTTATCCGCCATCGTGTTCCCTTCATCGCGCTGGCCGTTGTGTTCATGGTGCTCGAAGCCGCCGCTCTGGGCGCGTTCAGTTACCTCGTTCAGCCGATGTTCGATGAAGTCTTTATTGCAGGGGATCGGGCCAGTGTGTTTCTGGTCGCCTTTGCGATGGCGCTGGTCTTTTTCGGACGCGGGCTGGCGCGGCTTGCACATAAGGCGCTGATGGCATGGCAGGCTGAACTCGCCACAGCAGAATTGCAGACATTGCTACTGTCTCATCTCACGCGGCTTGATCAGGCGTTTTTCAAGCTAAACGCGCCCGGCATTCTGATCGAGCGGGTGCGTGGCGATAGCGAGGCGCTGCGCCGGGTGTTCAGGTCACTCATAACCGGCTTCGGCCGTGATGGCGCAGCGGTGATCGTGCTCTTTGGCGTTGCGCTCTGGACAGATTGGCAATGGACGCTGATTGCGCTTCTGGGTATCCCCCTTCTGGGCGTGCCACTGGTCGCGATCCAGCGCCTGATCCGGCGGCGCAGCACCGAGGCGCGGCTTGCCGCCGCCGACAGCTCCAACCGGCTTGACGAGGCATTTCACGGCATCGCCACACTACAACTGACTGGCTCGGAGGCGCGCGAGATCGGACGGTTCCGCACGATCATGCGCGCGTTTGTGCGTAAGGCTACGCGCGCGGCGATTGGACAGGCTGCCGTGCCGACAGTTATGGATTTCGGCGCGGCGATCGGCTTCGGACTGGTGCTGATCTATGGCGGCATGCAGATCATCGAGGGCACGCGCACGGTGGGGCAGTTCATGTCCTTTTTCACGGCACTCGGGCTCCTGTTCGACCCGCTGCGCCGTTTCACCGCGCTGACGGCGGAATGGCAGAATATCCTCGCCTCGCTCGAACGCACCCATGCGCTGTTGCAGGTGAAAGCGCGCGTGACCAACCCGCCCCCGCCGCATCTGCCTGTGCCTGCGCGCGCTGAGGCGAGTGT
>SLDY01000108.1 GCA_007125005.1 Natronohydrobacter sp. | reverse complement strand
GGTAGAGCCCGCCATAGATGGGAAACCGCGCCTGATCATAATCGAGATAGGGCAGGATGTCGCGGACCTCCTCGCGGCCCAGCAGGATCGCGTCATCGCCCTGCGCCAGCATCGCATTACCGCGCCGCGCGGCGGCATCGCGCTGGCCATCGGAATGGAACAGATTAATCAGACCACGCTGCGAATGCATCACGTTGTAGTTCAGATCCGCCTCCAGACCTTCCCACAACTTCAGCGAATGGCTGTAGAATTCCGAATTGCCCGGCAAGAAGTAATTTGCGCGCACAATGGTCGTATTGCGCCCGATATTGCCGCCGCCCAGATAGCCCTTTTCCAGCACGGCGATATTGGTCAGCCCGTGATTTTTCGCCAGATAATACGCCGTGGCCAGCCCATGCCCGCCACCGCCGATGATCAGCATGTCATATTCGGGTTTCGGATCAGGCTTGCGCCAATGCGGACGCCAGCCACGATTGCCAGAAAGCCCTTCCTTGAGAATGCGCAGCGCGTTGAACCGCATGTTCGCGCGCCTTATTCTGCCGCTTCGGGGGCTGTGCTGAACACTGGCTCCATCCTTGCAAGAATATCCTCGGCCAGATGACATTTGATCTGATGGCCATCTGCGAGCGTGCGCATTGGCGGCACTTCCTTTTCACACAACCCCCCCGGCACGTCGGATTTCCAGCGACAGCGGGTCTGGAACGGGCAACCGGGCGGCGGGTTCATGGCGGACGGGATGTCGCCTTCGAGCACGATGCGTTTCTTGACCACAGAGGTGTCGGCCACGGGAACCGCCGACAAAAGCGCCTCGGTATAGGGATGATAGGGCGGGGCAAAGACCTGATCGGTCGTGCCGAGTTCCACCACATGGCCCAGATACATGACCATCACCCGGTCCGAGAGATAGCGCACGATTGACAGGTCATGGCTGATGAACAGAAGCGTTGTGCCATTCTTGCGCTGAATGTCCATCAACAACTCGGTCACAGCCGCCTGAACCGAGACATCCAGCGCCGAGACCGGCTCATCGGCGACCACGACCTTTGCATCGCCCGCGAAAGCCCGCGCGATGCCCACGCGCTGCTTTTGCCCGCCGGACAACTGGCGCGGCATTCGAGTGGCAAAGGCGCGCGGCAGCTTCACCAAGTCGAGCAGTTCCAGCATCCGCTTTTCCCGGTCTGCCGTGGTCTTGCCGACATTGAAAATTTCAAGCGCACGGATGATCTGGGCGCCCACGGTCATAGACGGGTTGAGTGTATCGAACGGGTTCTGGAAAACCATCTGCAAGGTCGAGACGGTATCGGTGTTACGTTGCTGGATCGGGGTGGATTGCACATTCTCGTCAAAGAGCATGATCTTGCCCGAAGTGGCGGTTTCCAACCCCATCAACACCTTGGCAAAAGTCGATTTACCACAGCCAGACTCGCCTACGATGGCGAGCGTTTCACCCTCGCGCGCATCGAAGCTGAGCGTTTCATTGGCCTTGACCACCTTGGGATCGCCGCCGGAAAACAAGGTGGATGCAGCAACCTCGTAATATTTGCGCACATCATCCATTTTCAGGACGACCTCGCCAATTTCGGTGGGTGCAACATCTTTGTCAGAACTCCAGGCTGCGTCCCAGTCGATCTGATCTACGCGCAGGCAGCGGCTTTCATGGCGATCATCGCCTTCGATGCCTGTCATCTTGATATCGTGCGCGTCACAAACTCCGGCTTCGAAATAATCGCAGCGCGGGCCGAAATTGCAGCCCTTCGGGCGCTCATGTGGCAAGGGGAAATTGCCGGGGATCGCCCTCAAGGGGCGACTGCCCTTATTGGCACTGGGCAGTGGAATGGCGCGAAACAGGGCCTGCGTATAGGGATGGCGCATGCGGTTGAACACATCGCGGATATTTCCGGTCTCGACTGCCTCGCCCGAATACATGACGCAGAGCCGGTTGCAGGTCTCCATCACGAGCCCAAGATTGTGGCTGATGAACAACATCGAAGTTCCGTATTTGCGACCCAGCTCCTTGACCAGATCGACGATGCCCGCCTCGACCGTCACATCGAGCGCGGTGGTCGGTTCATCAAGGATCAGGAGCGCAGGATTGGCCATCAGCGCCATGGCAATCACGATGCGCTGTTGCTGACCACCGGATAGCTGGTGCGGATAGGCATCAAGGATGCGATCAGGATCGGGCAGACGCACATCTGCCACCAGTTGGCGCGCCCGCGCGCGGGCCTGATCAGCGGGCATGTTCTGATGGATCATCGGCACTTCCATCAACTGCCGCCCGATCTTCATCGCGGGATTAAGGCTCGCCATAGGCTCCTGATAAATCATCGCAATTTCCGAGCCGCGGATTTTGGCAAGCTCAGCCGCGCTCATCGTGTTCAGATCCCGCCCCCTGAAGCGGATCGTACCGCCCACGATCCGGCCATTGACGCCGAGATCCTGCATCACCCCCAGCGCTACAGTGGATTTGCCGCACCCTGACTCGCCCACCAGCCCCATCGCCTCTCCCGGCATCACCGTGCAGGAGAAATCCATCACTGCCGGGATTTCACCACCTCTTGTGAAGAAGGAAATCGAGAGGTTGTCGATTTCGAGGATGGGTTTGGACTTGTCCCAGTCAGTCATCTGTCGCGCTCCTTGGTTCAGGGCAGGAACGGGGGTTTCACACCCCCGCACCCCCGTGGAGTATTTCTGGCAAGATGAAACATCAGTCTTTGAGGCTTTCTTCACGCAGCCCGTCGGCCAGCAGGTTGAGGCCCAGAACCAGCGACATCAGCGCGATAGCGGGCGCTAGGGCCGCATGGGGATAGACGGTCAGCAACCGGCGGCCCTGATTGATCGTCGAGCCCCAATCCGGGCTTTCGGGTGCGACGCCAAGACCAAAGAAACCAAGCGTTCCCAGAAGGATCGTCGTGTAGCCGATGCGCAGGCAGAAATCCACGATCAGCGGCCCGCGTGCATTGGGCAGGATTTCCCAGAGCATGATATACCATGGCCCCTCTCCGCGCGTCTGCGCAGCAGAGACGTAGTCGCGGGTCTTGATGTCCATGGTGATGCCGCGCACGATACGAAATACTGTCGGTGCATTGACGAAAACAACGGCCACAAAGACATTCAGCAGATTGGGCGACATGCCCCAGACACCCAGCGGGTCGGCATTGAAGGCCAGCCCTGAATAGGCCCAGAGCCCCACGACCAGAACCGCCCCGACATAAAGATTGCGCTTTGCAGGTTGGGTGAAATAGCGCGCGTTCAGCAGGACCGTGAAAAACAGGACCGGCATCAGGAACAGGATGCCCGCCATGACGCGCGGGATGGGCGTATTCTGGATTTCCGGGGCAACCAGCAGGAAGAAGAGCAGGATTACCGGAAAGGCGAGCACCAGATTGGCGACGAAGGTCAGGCCCGTATCCAGCTTGCCGCCAATATAGCCAGCGGGCAGACCCAGCGAGATACCGATCATGAAGGAGATCATAGCCGCAAAGGGCGCGATGCGCAGCACTTCGCGCGCGCCGACGATCATGCGAGAGAACACGTCGCGCGCAAGCGCATCGCCGCCGAGCAGAAACACCTCATATCCGCCCGCTGGGTCACGCAGCGGCGTGCCGGGGGCCGCGTTGCGCATGCCGCTGAATTGCGCGAGCGGATCATGGGTGATGATCATATTCGCGAAGAGTGCCGCGAAAACCCAGAACATGACCAATGCGAAACCGATCATGCCGACCGCTGAGTCAAAGAGCTTGCCATAGAGGCCAAGGCGGCGCCTGAAAGCAATCGAGACGGCAAAGAGCGCAATCAACCCTGCCCATACAGGCACAAGTTGCACGATCAGGCGACCAAGAATTTCAAACCAGTTCAACGGGTCCATTTTCCCACGCCCCCTTTATGAAACGCGGATGCGCGGGTTGAGATAGACATAGCCGATATCCGAGATCAGCTGTGTTATCAGCACCACCAGAACGGCCACGACCGAGGCGGCGAGCAAGAGTTCGATATCGTTATTGGCGGCAGCCTCGAACAGGGTCCAGCCAAAGCCGGGATAGCTGAACAGCACCTCGACGATCACCACCCCGTTCAGCAGCCATGGAATTTGCAGCATGATCACCGTGAAGGGCGCGATCAGGGCATTCCTGAGCGCGTGGCGCAGCACGATATTGGGGAAACTGACCCCTTTCAGGCGGGCGGTGCGAATATATTGCTGGGTCATGACCTCGGTCATCGAAGCGCGCGTGATCCGCGCGACATAGCCCATGCCATAGAGCGCAATCGTCATCACTGGCAGGGCGAAATTCCAGAAGGTGATTTTCTCAAGTGCCGAGCGCGCATTGCCTTGAAACAACACGGGCCCGTCGATCCAGCCCCAAGAGACCAGTAGCGGCGACAGGCCCACTGTACTTGACGCAAGCAATGCGATGAACACCACGCCTGAGACATATTCCGGCGTGGCGGTCGAGGCGATAGCGAACGTCGAGAGCGTTCGATCCGTGCGCGACCCCTCGCGCATGCCCGCCAACACGCCCACCACCAATGCCATCGGCACCATGACGATCAGGACCCAAAGCATCAGAATGCCGGTCGCCCCCAACCTTGCGCTGATCACATCCGAGACTGGTGCGCGGAAACGGGTGGAATTGCCCCAGTAGCCCTGCATCAGGCCGCATCGTGCGGGGGCCGCGCCGGGCTCTGTTGTGCCAGTCAAACGATAACAGCGGCCCGTCATGGTGCCGTCGTCAGTCTCGCGGGTCCAGCCACGTGCGATACCTAGCCATTCGCCGTAGCGCACCAGCATCGGCTGGTTATAACCATTGCGGTCGAGCCAGCTTGCCACTTCGGCATCCGAGATGCGCGATCCCGCCTGCGTCTTGGCCAGCGTTTCTAGCTTGGCCGGGATATTGGTCAGATAGAATACGACAAAGGTCAGGCACAGAGCCGTGACAACCATCACTCCAATACGGCGGGCGAGGAATACCAGCATCCTGCTTCCTGTCTGCTAGGCACCGAAACGGCGCGTTGGCTTGGAATGGGGATGACGCGGCGGCATGGGGCCGCCGCGTCTGTACGGGTCAGGACAGCGCGTAATGCTGGTAGCGCACTTCGAAGGTCGGGTGCATTTCCGCATTCAGGATGTTGGGGCGCTTGTTGCGGTAGAGCGAGCGCCAATAAGGCTGAATCAGCACGCCCTCATCAAGCATGATCTGCTGAAGCTTCGCCATCACCTCGCGCCTGGCATCGGCATCGGCAATGCCATTGGCCTCATCCAGAAGGGCATCGAATTCGGCATTGGCGAAACCTGATTCGTTCCACGCCACGCCTCCGCGATAAGCAAGGTTCAGAACCTGCACGCCCAGCGGGCGCATGTTCCACTCGGTTGACGAGAACGGATAGTTCAGCCAGTCATTCCAGAAGGTCGCGCCTGGCAGGATGGTGCGCTTGATGCTGATACCCGCCGCACGGATCTGAGCGGCGATATTGTCACACGTCGCGGCCTGCCAGTTGTCGTCGATCGAGATCAACTCGAATTCATGATCGGCCATACCCTCGCCTTCGATCATCGCCTTGGCGGCGGAGGGATCGAAGGGCGTGCCACCTGTCGGGGCATATTCAGGATGGATCGGGCAGACATGGTGGTTATCGGCTACGGTGCCAAGATCGTTATAGCCCAGTTCCAGAACAATCTCGTTATTCACCGCCATCTGAAGCGCGCGGCGCACATTGACATTGTCATAGGGTGCCTGCGTCTGGTTGAAACGCACCGCAAGCGTCGAGGCGGTGATGGCCTCAGATTTCGGAAGGCCGATCGCTTCGAAGATATCGATGAAATCTCCGGTGGTCTGATAGGTCATATCGATTTCGCCGCCTTCGGCAGCGGCCAGCCAAGCGGCAGGGTCCGTGCCCAGATCGACGAATTCGATCCGGTCCAGATAGGCACCATTGCCCTCGTTCCACCATGTGTGATCGGGGTTGCGTTCGATCACGGCACCGATGCCGGTGTCATGGCTGACAGGGCGGTAGGGGCCTGTGCCGATGGGGTTGGCGACCGGATCATCGCCGGTGAAGGACGGATGCACAACAGCGGCCGGATAATCGGCCATGTTCACGATGATCGCGATATCAGGGCTGGACAGGTGCAGGCGCAGGGTCAGATCGTCGAGCACTTCGACTGCACCCTCGCGCAGCTTGCCATCTTCGGAAATCGCGCTCATGCGCCCGGCCATGGAATTGCCCTCGACCGAGGCGTCGCACCAGCGCTCGATGTTATGCGCCACATCGGACGCGGTGAAATCATCGCCGTTGTTCCATTTGACGCCGGAGCGCACATTCAAGGTGTAGATGGTCGCATCTTCATTCGCTTCCCAGCTTTCGAGAAGCACTGGCTGCACTGTCCCATCCCGCTCATAGCTGACAAGGTATTCCAGCCAACCCCGGCAAACATTGGCCAGTTCCGACCAATCCCATGTGCGCGGGTCGCGTTGGGCCTTTATATCCATCTGCATGCGCAGCGTACCGCCCATTTGAGGGGTCTGCGCCTTCGCTTCGGGTGCTGCGAGACCAAGCAATCCGTAGGCCGCGGGGGCCGCGACACCCAAGGCTGTTGCACGGGTTAGGAATTCGCGGCGGTTGAGCTTGCCTTCTCGACATTCGCGCGCATATAGGATTGCTGAGTGATGTAATTCGGTTGCTTTACGTTTCGAGTGAGTCATGAACGTCTCCCTGTGATGTACTGCTGGATCTGATCGCCAGCTTGTAAGTTAGAATTATCGCATTCCACGCAGGACATGCCCCAATTGCGGCACCGGACAGCAAGAAAACGACATTTTGTCGATTTTACAACTGCAATTGCGGTACAGCATGTTCACTTGTCTCCGGTACCTCCCCTGAACCCGTTGGTTTTGGCATAAAGTGGCTTCCCGATTGCCCGCCACTGGCCCCGCCAAAACCGATGATCGGCCATGCAGATCAGCTTCTCATCCTCCTGCCCTCGGGGTCGAACGGCGGATCAAGTGCAATGCGGGCGGGCAGTCTTTTGCCCATGATCTCGACCTTGAGCAAACCCTCTTCACAGCGATTTGCCAGGGCGGCAGGAAGATAGCCTTGCGCCAGCGATAGCCCGACATGATGGCCATAGCCACCCGAGGTAACCCATCCGACCACCCGCCAGTCAGCATCGGTCGAGGGATGCGGCGTCGGCAGCTTGGTTCCCTTTGCATCAAAGCGAGCAGGCCCGTAGCTATGCGGCGGTGTGATTGTCCCATAATCGTCCGAGACCCGCGCCCAGATCGGCTCATCGGCGATCGCGTCGGCAGTCTCTGCCTCGATAATCAGCGACACGCGGCGCAGGCGCGGCCCCTCGGCGTGTTCTACCAGCGCCGCATCGCGACCGATGAAATCGGGCTTGTCATAGGCCACGAAGCGTTCCATCGCGCCTTCCATCGGGCCATAGATCGGGCGCAGTTCCGCAAACCATGTCGGGAAGTTCTTCTCAAACCTCATCGACAGAAGCGCGCGCATCCCGAAATCGCGGATACCATGATCGGCCCCTGCCTCCTTGATCGCCGCATAGACGCGGCGCTGGTATTCCGGGGCCATCCAGATTTCATACCCCAGATCACCTGTATAGGTGATGCGATTGACCATGCAGGGCGCGCCTGCAACATCCATTTCGCGGAAATCCATGAAGCGAAACGCGCTGTTCGACACATCCGCATCCACCAACGCTGCCAAAACCTCGCGCGCTTTCGGCCCCGCGATGGACAGCCCCATCAGCCCCATGCCCAAGGCACGGATATTGACGCTGCCATCCTTGGGCTCATGGCGCTCGAACCAGCGCAGGTGGTATTTCGTCGCTGCCAGCGAGCCCCAGATCATGAAGCGCTCAGCCCCGGCGCGCGCGATGGTGAAATCGCCGATCAGCTTGCCAGCGTCATTGAGCATGGGCGAGAGCACGATGCGTCCGAGCTTCGGCATGCGGTTCGTCATCAGCCGGTCAAGAAACGCCTCTGCGCCCGATCCAGTCACCTCGTATTTGGCGAAATTGGCGATCTCGGTCACGCCCACACTGTTGCGCACGGCCCGGACTTCTGCGCCGACATGCGCAAAATCATTCGAGCGTTGGAAGGACAGCACATCATGCGCTTCCTCGGTCGAAGGCGCGAACCATAGCGGCGTCTCCAACCCCCATGTGTCGCCCATCACCGCGTGATTGTCGCGCAGCATCAGGTCATAGAGCGGGGTCGTCAGATGCGGGCGCGCAGCGGGCAGTTCTTCATTCGGGAAGCGGATCGAGAAGCGACGCGAGTAATTCTCACGCACTTTTGCATTGGTGTAGCGCAGGCTCGCCCAATCCCCGTAGCGCGCGACATCCATCCCGAAGACATCATGGCCGGGATCGCCGGCGGTCATCCAGTTCGCCAGCACCAGCCCGACGCCGCCGCCCTGAGAGAACCCGGCCATGACCGCGCAGGCCGACCAGTAATTCGTCAGTCCCTGCACAGGCCCGACCAGCGGGTTGCCGTCGGGCGCGAAAGTGAACGGGCCATTGATGATCTGCTTGATGCCAGCGCGTTCATAGGGCGGGAAATGGCGGAAACCGACCTCTAACGAGGGTGCCAGACGGTCGATATCGGGCTGCAGCAGCTCATGGCCGAAATCCCAAGGTGTGGTGACAGGCGACCAGGGTTTGCAGGCTTTCTCATAGGTGCCCAGCAAGATGCCCTGCCCTTCCTGCCGCGTGTAGATTTCGCCCTTGAAGTCGATCACATGGATCAACTCGCGGCCCATGGAGGCGTTGAATTCCATCACCTCGGGCATGGGTTCGGTCAAGAGATACATATGTTCCATCGCCAGAACCGGCAGCTCCAGCCCGACCATGCGCCCCAATTCGCGCGCCCAGAGCCCGCCCGCATTGACCACATGCTCGCAGCGATAAGTGCCGTTTTCAGTGATCACATTCCAGGTGCCATCCGGGTCTTGCGTCAGTTCCTTGACCGGATTGCGCAGC
>SLDY01000123.1 GCA_007125005.1 Natronohydrobacter sp. | reverse complement strand
CTTGTCTGCGATGATGCGGGCCGGGAAATGTGGCATGGGCTCCATACCCGCAGCGCGCAGGCGGACGGCCGTGGCCACCATATCGGTGATCGGTGTGCCCTCGATATGAGCAATGTAAACGCGCGTGCCCTGGGGAAGAATTGCGCGGAAATCGGCAATTTTTTCTGCGGTGCGCGGCATGACCTCGATTGAGAAATCCTGCATCAGCGCCTCGACCTGCGCATCCTGAGG
The DNA here is from genome assembly GCA_007125005.1 of Natronohydrobacter sp. GTDB lineage: Bacteria > Pseudomonadota > Alphaproteobacteria > Rhodobacterales > Rhodobacteraceae > Roseinatronobacter. The sequence continues at coordinate 8,826 of SLDY01000123.1, read as the reverse complement.
CTGCTGCGACGGGACAGAACGACGGAAATTCAAAAGCGCCATGATGCTCTCCAACAATGGAAGACGTTTCACAACCGAATGCCCTTCACGCCCAACCATCCCGCGCGATCAAAGCTTTCAGCCTGCCCGCGTCATACTCCGCTTCCAACCTTTCTGCGGTGGTTTTCGCGACATCTTCATCACTACCTGCGACCTCCACCGGCGAAGCCTTGCGCCACTCGGCAAGATAGGCTTCAGCATCCTTGGCCCCTACTCTCATGGCACAGCGATCAATTGCCTGTTCGAACCGTTCGGAAAGCTGGATTTTCTGTGCCTTGCGGCCTTTGCCAACGATCACCTGCGCAGGAATATCGCGCCAATAGACAATTACAAGCTGCGCCATGACGCTCCCCCTTGCTCGATGTGACAAACGTTTTAGTCGCTTCCAGACCTGTCTGCCGGCGTGAAACGACAACGTATGTCGCCAGCGCGACCATCGGTTTACGACAGTTCAGATCCAATTGGCGAGCCCCGCTTGTCATCAAATTTCTCAATTTGATTATGACAAATATATGGCGTCGCCGACTGTCCGTGTCAGCAAAAGCTTGCTTATGGACCCTAGGTTGATTACTTTCGCAGTAACTCGAATTGGAGGGCGAAGCATGACGCCCGAGCGTCCCGCAGGCGCGGGCGCTTCCCTGACAGATTTTGGCGCGCAAACTGATACTGCGCACCCGAAACCGGCAAAGGCCCCGCGCCACCCCAGATCCGATGCGTCACAGCTTTATGCGGCGCTCGATCTGGGAACAAATAGTTGTCGCATGTTGATTGCGCGTCCATCAGGCGGGCAATTTGAGGTTGTGGACAGCTTTTCTAAGGCTGTCGAACTGGGCACAGGGTTGAAAACCTCTGGTTTGCTATCCTACAAGCCAATGCAACGCACATTGCAGGCTTTGCGCATCTGCCGGTCGAAACTCGAACACCATGGTGTAACCAAGATGCGGTTGGTCGCGACCGAAGCCTGCCGCCGTGCGCGCAACAGTCGCGACTTCATCCGCAAAGCGCATCGCGAAACCGGGCTACGTCTCGATATCATCAGCGCCGAGGAAGAAGCCCGGCTTGCCGTTGTTTCCTGTGCTTCGCTGGTCGCGCCTGATACCGAGCAGCTTCTGGTGATCGATATCGGTGGTGGCTCCACAGAGCTTGTCTGGATCGACCTATCCAGTGTGGCCCCTGAAAAGCGGCGCAATGCGATCATGTCGATGCATCGCGGTGCCTTCATGGGCGACCCTGCCATCGGCAAACCGCATGTGGTGGATTGGATCAGCGTGCCGTTGGGGGTTGCCACACTCAAGGATTATTTCCGCGAGGTGGATGACGATGCCGCACGCTTCGCGCTTATGAGCTGGTATTTCGAGGAGCAGCTCGAAGCCTTTGCTCCTTACAAGGACACTACGCCGCACCGAGCTTTTCAGGTGATAGGGACATCCGGAACGATCACAACAGTTGCGGCCTCTTATCTGCGGCTAAAGCGTTACGACCGCAATAAGGTTGATGGCCTGGTGATGAACTCGCAACAGGTCGATAGCGTGATCCGTGAATATCTGGCGCTTGGCCCGATCGGGCGGCGACAGGATCCGCGGATAGGGCGCGAAAGACACACGCAAATCATGTCTGGTGCAGCAATCCTGACCGCATTAATGCGCATCTGGCCAACAGAGCGAATGTCAGTCGCGGATAGGGGGCTGCGCGAAGGGCTTTTGTTTGCACAGATGAGCCGCGATGGCGCGCTTGATCTGCACCCCTGAAGAAAGCGCAGCAGTAACATGAAGTCTAAGAACACCTCCGGGCGCGGTCAGCGCGAATTGAAGGTCAAAGTCAAGACAGCACGCGGGCGGAAGCTCTCATCCACCCGCTGGCTGGAGCGCCAGTTGAATGACCCCTATGTAGCCAGAGCCAGACGCGACGGCTACAGGGGGCGCGCGGCCTACAAGCTGATTGAACTGGATGACAAATATCGCTTCCTGGTACCTGGTGCGCGGGTCGTCGATCTTGGCTGTGCGCCGGGCGGCTGGCTGCAGGTTGCTGTCGCGCGGGTAAATGCTCTTGGTGAGAAGAGCGGAAAGCGAGTAGGATCGGTTCTGGGCGTTGATTTGCAGGAAGTGGAGCCATTGGCCGGAGCAGAGGCCCATGTTCTCGATTTTCTGGAGGACGGCGCCGATGAGAAGGTAAAGGTTTGGCTGGGCGGAAAAGCCGATGTCGTTCTTTCGGATATGGCGGCTGCCTCCAGCGGTCATAAACAGACGGACCATCTTCGCATCATGGCACTTTGCGAGGCTGCAGCCCATTTCGCGTTTGACGTGCTGGACGAAGGCGGCACTTTTGTTGCCAAGGTCCTGGCTGGGGGGGCCGAAGGTGAACTGCAGCAATTGCTGAAACAGAATTTCCGAAAGGTCGCCAATGTAAAGCCACCTGCCAGCCGATCAGACAGCTCCGAGAAATACGTCGTTGCTCAAGGATTTCGCGGGCATGGCGAAAGAATAACAGAATGAAAGGGCGCTTTGATCCGCGCCCGGGCGAGAAGCGTCTGACCGATGCACTGGAGATGCGGGCGCAACTGACCTTTATCGGCCAGATTGAAAGCCCATGGCAGCTTGCAGATTGCCCAAAGAACCTGCGGCAAGCCCGCGAGCGCGGGCAACCAGCCTGGTTGCAAATTGCCGCACAATACCGCGCCGGATTGGAGGGAATCGCAAAAGGTGATGCACTGGTGCTGCTTTACTGGATGTCACATGCCCCACGCGATCTCATCCGACAGGTACCGCGGCATCGGAGCGACGGCACCGGCACTTTCAACCTGCGCTCGCCAGCGCGGCCAAATCCGATCGGACTTGGTGTGGTCAAGGTGCTTGCGATTGAGCCCGCAAACGGGCGTTTACAGATTGACGCGATTGATGCCGTCAATGGAACACCGCTTCTGGACATCAAACCCTTCATGCCGCTGGCCGATACAATCCCGCAGGATTGATCCATGTCGCTATTGTGGAAGATCGTGCTTACGCTTGTGACGCTCTGGGCGGGGATGGTTGCAATCTTCGCGCTGATGCAGGGTATGATCCTTTTTCCGCGCACAATGGTTGGCCCTGCCCCGCCCCTTCCAGAAACCAGTCACCGCCTGATGATACACTCCGCAGATGGCGAACAGCTGCACGGTGTAATGATACCAGGTCGCGATTCTTCGCTGCCAGTTATTCTGGGGTTTGGCGGCAATGCATGGAATGCAGAAAGTGTGGCTCTTTTCTTGCATGAACGATTGCCGGATCATCCGGTGGTCGCCTTCCATTTCCGTGGCTATGCGCCAAGCACAGGGCGTCCCTCGGCCAAGGCTCTCAAAGCAGATGCTCTTGCAATTCATGATTATCTCTACGCGGCAGGCCATGCGCAGCAAGTGACAATAGGCTTCAGCATCGGGGCTGGCGTCGCAGCGCATCTGGCGGCAGAACGCCCTGTTGAAGGTGTCGTTCTTGTCACACCTTTTGACAGCCTTGTGGCAGTCGCGCAGCAAAGCCTGCCTTGGGCACCCGCGCGACTATTATTCCGTCACAATATTGACGCCCTGGCAGCACTCAAGACCGCTAATGCTTCTATCGCCCTTATCCTTGCCACGCGTGACGAGGTGATTCCTCCCGCGCGAGCAGAGGCGCTGGTAACGGGGTTGGAAGAGGCCGGAAAATCTCCACATATTCAGCGCATAACGGCGGGGCATAACGATATCTATGCACATCCCGACTTCGCGCGCGCAATGGCTTCTGCGATCAACGCCCTTCAGGATTAACCCTTCGCGCGCGCTTCCAGATCATCGGCAACTGCCTCGGCGCGGGCCGCAAGGTCGGTAAGCGCGTCGGTCACGTCATTTGGGATCACAGGGACTTCCACACGCCGCGGTTCTGGCTCGGGTCGCGCGTTCAAGCGCGAGATTTCTTCGCGCATAGAGGCAATCTCAGCCTGCGCTGCCTTGAGCCTGTCGTCAGCTTCGGCTGTTTTGTCGGCAAGCATCAGGCCAGCCATCAGGAGCATCCGATCTGCAGGAACCCGCCCGATCTGGTTGAGCAAAGTGCGCGCTTCTGTATCCAACATCTCGGCTGCGGCGATGAGATATTGCTCTTCGCCCGGCTGACACGAGACCGTAAATTCCTTGTGGCCGATCGTTATAACCTGATCAGGCATTGGCATTCTCCGAAGATACCAAGGGTTTCAACTCGCCCAGAACATCTTCCATCTCGGCAGCTTCGGCTGCCCGCTCCGCGCGCAGGGCTTCAAGTTCTGCGACCAGCGAGCGATTGATGGTGCTTGGCTCGATAACCTGTGCCTCGCTGCTTTCACGCAACTGGCGATTGGCCTCGATCAGCTTGGTATTTGCCTTCTTCAAGCGCAGCATCTCAAGACTTTGCAGATCGAGTTGCTCGGTCATCCGCGCCAGCCGGCGCTCAAGGGTCGCGAAAGAGCTTTCCTGACGCTGGCGCACAGCATTGACACGTTCGGAAAGCTGCGCGTTCTTGGTCCGCTCTGTCTCCAACTCCTTTCGCAACGCGGCAACATCGTCTGTAGGTTCGGGTGTTCGCGTTTGTGGCTTCAGATTTTGGGCAGTCTTCGCGATTCTGTCGAGCGCTTTACTCAGACGGCGCTCTAGGTCGGATACATTGCTCATGCGTTTGTCGCTTTCTGTTTCAATGCCTTTTGACCAGTCGTGGCCTCGAATCAATGCAGACGACACAAGACACCACGACAACGCAGACTAACGCCAAAACGACGACTTTCCAACAACCCGTCTCGGATCAGGCCCGCTTTGCACAGCATTGCTTGAACTTACAGCCAAGGCTGGTAAGACGGCGCTAACATTGGCAAGACAAGGATTGTCTGACGTGGAAATTGCTGCCCTGCGTGAAGCACACCCCGACCACTGGAACAAAGCAACGGCCATACGCGCTTTGGCAATGGACGCCGTTCAGGCCGCCAAGTCCGGGCATCCGGGCATGCCGATGGGCATGGCCGATGTCGCGACCGTGCTGTTTGAGAAGCATCTGAAATTCGACGCCTCCGCTCCGGACTGGGCCGATCGCGACAGGTTCATACTCTCTGCAGGGCATGGATCAATGCTGCTTTATGCACTGCTCTATCTGACCGGCTATGAAGATATGACGCTCGATCAGATCCGCAATTTCCGGCAATGGGGTTCGATCACGGCAGGCCATCCCGAATATGGGCACGCAAAAGGGATCGAAACGACGACCGGTCCTCTGGGGCAAGGCATCGCAAATGCCGTAGGTTTTGCGATGGCCGAAGAAAAGCTGCGCGCCGAATTCGGGGCTAAAGTGGTGAATCATCACACCTACGTCATCGCTGGCGATGGGTGTTTGATGGAAGGCATCAGTCATGAGGCCATTGGCCTTGCAGGCCACCAGAAGCTCGGGCGCCTGATCGTATTGTGGGACAATAACGATATCACAATCGACGGGCGCGTGAGCCTGTCTGATGTTACTGACCAGCGCGCGCGCTTTGCTGCGGCAGGCTGGAAAGTGCTCGCATGCAATGGCCATGATCCGGCGGATATCGACCGCGCTCTGAATGAGGCAAAAGGATCGGATCGCCCTGTACTGATCGACTGCAAGACAATCATCGGGTTTGGCAGCCCCAATAAGGCCGATAGCTCGGGCGCGCACGGCTCGCCTTTGGGCGAAGATGAGATCGCTGCCACCAAGGAAATCTATGGCTGGCCCCATGGCCCCTTCGAGATACCGGCAGATGTGCTTGATGCGTGGCGCGCAATCGGCGCGAAAGGCATGCAAGAACGCAGTGGATGGGAGCAGCGCTTTGGCCAGCTATCTGGTACAAAACAGGCGGAGTTCGCGCGCCGCATGGCTGGTGAAGCGCCGAAAAAGCTGACAGCAGCAATCCGCGCCTTCAAGAAGCAGATATCAGACTCCGCGCCCAAGGTCGCGACGCGCAAATCATCGGAAATGGCGCTCGAAGTTATCAACGAGGTCATGCCCGAGACAATGGGCGGGTCAGCTGATCTGACCGGCTCGAACAATACCAAGACCGCTGGTCTTGGCGTGTTTTCTGCTGAGAACCGCAAGGGCCGCTATGTTTATTACGGCATCCGCGAACATGGAATGGCCGCGGCAATGAATGGCATGGCCTTGCATGGCGGCATCAAGCCCTATGGCGGGACATTCTTATGTTTCACCGATTACGCGCGTGGCTCCATCCGGCTTTCGGCGCTCATGGGTGTGCCCGCAACATATGTGATGACGCATGACTCCATCGGTCTGGGCGAAGATGGTCCGACCCATCAGCCGGTCGAGCATCTGGCCATGCTCCGGGCGACACCGAACATTCATGTGTTCCGCCCATGCGACACGATCGAGACAGCTGAGGCTTGGGAACTTTCCTTGACGAGCGCAAGCACACCGTCGGTGCTGGCATTGAGCCGTCAGAATCTCCCCACCTTGCGTGTGAACCACAGCACCAAGAACCTCACAGCACAGGGTGCCTATATTCTGGCAGAAGCCGAAGGCAAACGGCAAGCCATCCTGATGGCGACAGGCTCCGAAGTCGAAATCGCAATGGCTGCGCGCGATTTGTTGCAGGCTCAGGGAATTGGCACAAGGGTTGTATCTTTCCCATGTTGGGAATTGTTCGAGGAGCAGCCGGAAGCCTATCGGCGCAAAGTGTTACCAGCAGGGCCAGTGCGCGTGGCGATCGAGGCTGGAATTCGGTTCGGCTGGGATCGCTGGCTTTATGGAGAACGCGGAAGGCGGGAAAAATCCGGATTTATCGGAATGCATGGTTTCGGTGCCTCTGCGCCGGCCCCGGAAATTTATCGCGAAATGGGTATCACAGCCGAAGCGACCGCAGAAAAAGTCAAGGCTCTGCTGGGCTGATCCAAAACCGGGATACATTCAAAACAGAAAACGGGCGCATGGGGTTCCACGCGCCCGTTTCCTTTGAAACTTTGCGAATTCACTGAGGCGTCAACCCGCGCAGTCGTTCACCCCGGCGGCGCAGAAGCTCTACCACCGTTAGCAACGCGATGGAGATCAGCACAAGGATAGTGGCGACTGCAAGAATCGTGGGGCTGATATCCTCGCGAATCCCCGACCACATCTCACGTGGAATGGTACGTTGTTCTACCCCGGCCACAAACAGAACCACCACGATCTCATCGAAAGATGTGATGAAGGCAAATAGCGCTCCCGAGATCACTCCCGGCAAGATCAGCGGCATTGTGATCTTGAAGAAGGTGCGGGTTGGCGATGCGCCAAGATTGGCAGCTGCGCGTGTCAAAGACTGGTCAAAGCCGACCAGAGTCGCCGTTACGGTAATTACCACGAAGGGCGTTCCCAAAGCAGCATGCGCCAGCACCACCCCGAGATAAGTCTGGGCGATATTGATAGAAGAGAAAAAGAAGAACATCCCCGCCGCTGAAATAATCAGCGGCACGATCATGGGGGAGATCAGTATGCCCATGATCAGCCCCTTGGCAGGCATCTCAGAGCGCGACAGGCCCAGAGCGGCAAGCGTGCCGAGGGTCGTCGAGACAATGGTCGCCATGATCCCGATCATGAAGGAATTGCGGATCGAGCGCATCCAACTTTCAGATTCCAGGAAATCCCGATACCAGCGCAGACTAAACCCTTCCGGATTCAACGTCAGCATCTCTCGGGTGAAGGTAAAGAACGGCTGCGCATTGAAGCTGAGCGGGATCATGATCAGGATCGGCGCCAGCAGGAAGAAGAAGATCGTAAAGCAGATGACCCGAAAGGCATAGTGCCAGATCTTGTCCTTGGTGGTGTAATAGGCGGGCATGGACATGAGCAGTTCTCCCTCACCCGAATTTCAGGCTGTCAGTGCCGACAAGCCGGTTGTAAAGCCAGTAGAGTACCAGAACGCCCACCAACAGCATCGAACCCAAAGCCGCCGCCAGTCCCCAGTTCAGTGATTGCTGGATGTGGCGTGCAATCTCGTTCGAGATCATCCGCCCCGACTGACCGCCCACAAGCGCAGGTGTGATGTAATAGCCGATCGAGATGATGAACACCAGCACACCGCCTGCGCCGATCCCCGGCAAGGTTTGCGGGAAGTATACGCGCCTGAAGGCCGTCGTAGGCGTAGCACCAAGGCTTTTTGCAGCCCGCATGTAGGTCGGTGGTATGGTCCTCATCACCGAATAGAGCGGCAGCACCATGAAGGGCAGGAGAATATGAGTCATCGCGATGATCGTGCCGGTCTGGTTGTATATCAAACTGAATCGGCCATCGTCGCTGATCAGTCCGATCGCAACTAGCGTGTTGTTGATCACGCCTTGCTGCTGCAACAGCACGATCCAGGCCGAGGTTCGCACCAGAAGCGAGGTCCAGAAGGGCAGCAGCACGGCGATCATCAAGAGATTGGCATAGCGCATCGGCAGGATCGACAGGTAATAGGCAATCGGGAAGCCCAGCAGAAAGGTCATCGCCGTGATCGCAAGGCTGAGTGCCAGTGTGCGACCGAACAGGCTGACATAGATCTGCCGGTTCTCGGGCCGCTTCACGATATTGCCATGCTCATCAAACTCGCGATCCAGCGCGGCGACGTAGTAAGACAGTGTCAGGGGCCGCCCTTCACGCTTGATGATCCGCCACAGTTCCACATCACCCCAGAGACGATGCGCGCTCTGGAAAGCCTCGCTATAGGGGGCCTCGAAATCGGCCACATTGCGCGTGGTGCGCGAAATCGCCGAACGCGCAGCGCTCAACTCGTAGTTCAGGCGAATGCCGAGCGGCCCGATATTGCGGTCGCGGCGCG
>SLDY01000061.1 GCA_007125005.1 Natronohydrobacter sp. | reverse complement strand
GCGCAGGCTTGAGGCGCGCATCATGCCGATCGCCCGCGCACCGACCGCCTTACCCACCAACGCCTCAGCTGCGAAGGCAAAGCCGTCCAGCGCATATGCAGTGATCATCAGGAATTGCCACAGGATCTGATTGGCCGCGAGTTGCACATCGCCAAAACCCGCAGAGGTGAAGAGAAAGGCCGTCATCGCGCCTTGCAGCGCAATCGTGCGCAGCATGATGTCGGAATTGACCACCCACATCCGCTTCAGTCGCGCGCGGTCGAACACGCGCGGCCAGTCGCGCCATTGCGCGCCGGAAAACGCCGCGCGGCAGAGCCACAGCCCCAAGGCCAGCGCGGTGAGTTCCGAGATCAGCGTCGCAATCGCCACCCCCTGCACGCCCCAGCCCAAGCCCAGCACGAACCATAGATCGAGCGCGATATTCAGCCCGTTCATCCAGAGTTGTAGCGCCAGCACCCCGCGCGTGCGCTCGGTCGCGATTAGCCAGCCATTGATGGCATAAAGCGCAATCGTCGCAGGCGCGCCCCAGATGCGGATCGCGAGATAGTCGCGCGCCAGCGCCTCGACCTCCGCACTTGCAGGCGCGATGCGGAAGGCGGCGGCCATGATCAGCACCTGGCCCGCAACCATGACAGCGCCTGCAGCAAGCCCTATCATGATCCCGCGCGTCAGGATCGCGCCGCTTTCGGCCAGATCGCCCGCGCCGGTCGCCTGCGCGACAAGCCCGGTTGTGCCCATCCGCAAGAAGCCGAAGATCCAGTAGATCGAGGCGAGGATGATCGCTCCGATCCCGACTGCGCCAATCGGGGCTGCAGCCCCCATCTGACCCACCACGCCTGTATCGACCGCGCCCAGCAGCGGCACCGAGAGATTGGCCAGCACAATAGGCACAGCAATGCGCAGAATCCGCCGGTTACTTACCGAGGCAGTGTCAGCCATCCGCGCGCTGCGGCATCAGGAAATGCCCGGTCGCCTGCGCAAAGAGGCGAGCGCGGTTGTCTTGCCAGGCTTCGACATGCACACTCGCATAACGCCGCCCCGAACGATTGACGCGGGCGCGGGCGTAACCGTCGCGGGGCAGGCCAGTGCGTAGGTAATCGACCGTGAAATCGATGGTCTTGGGCAGACGCGGCAGATTGGCGGCCATCTCCTCAGGGCGCAACCGGCCCGATTCCAGCTCGTCCCAGAGCATCGCCCAACTCAATTCGATTATCGCCGCGACCTCGAGGAAAGAGGCGATCACACCGCCATGGAGTGCGGGCAGCACCGGGTTGCCGATCAGCTTGTCATCATAGGGCAGCACAGCGGTCAGTTCATCCCCATGCCGCTCGAACACGATGCCCAGAAAACCAGCATAGGGCACGGCATCGACAAGCGTTTTGAGCGCCAGATCGCGGCGGTGTTTCACCTGCTGGACTGGTTCTGGCCGGCTCATGTGCTCTCCTTGCGGTCGAAAGTGAAAGCTCCGGTCGCCGTGGCTACAGGATTATCGCTGTCCTCGTCATGGGCCGTAGCGCGCACGAAGGCAACGCGGCGAGTGACATGATAACATTCCGCCCGTGCTGTAATCCGCTGCCCCGGCGTTGCCGCGCGCATATAGTCGATGCGCAGATCGATCGTCGCCGTGGTCAGCGCGCCGGGATAGGACATCACTGCCGCGCCGCCACATGTGTCCATGAGCGCTGAGACGGCCCCGCCATGGATAACGCCTGTTGCCGGATCGCCCACGAAGCGCGCATCCCATGCCATCGAGATCTCGGCGCGCCCGCCGCCGATGCTATCAAGCCGCATTCCCAAGGCGCGCGCAAAGGGCAGGGCGTTGATAAATTCCTGTGGGCTTGTCTCAGTCATGGTCGCGTCTGTTTCTCTTGCCTTGTGCAACCTATCTGCGCCCGAATCCCAACAGATGGCAAGGGCTGCGAAGCGAATTGCATATGCTCAGACACCCCTTTAGCATCCCTGCTGGCGAATGCAGGGAGAGAAGCAATGTCAGAGACAAGATTGAGCTTCAAGGAGATGTGCGTGAAATTTGACGTGACGCCGCGCACGCTGCGGTATTACGAATATATCGAATTGCTCAGCCCTGAAAAAGAAGGCCGTAATCGCTTCTATACCCCGCGCGAAATCGCGCGCATGACTTTGATCATGCGCGGGCGGCGCTTCGGCTTCAGTCTAGAGGAAATCCGCCAGTGGCTTGAGATTTATCAGAAGGAAGGCACTGAGTCACAATTGCACGCATGGCTTGAAATGGCAGATCGGCAGTTGGTTGCCTTGAGGCTGCAGGCCGAAGAACTTGAGCACACGATTGCCGATCTCGAGAAGTTGCGTGCCGAGGCGGCGGGATTGATCGCACGACAAGGCTGAACACGCGCATTCGTGACGCCACGTTTTGCTTTACGTTGACGTAAACTTCCCTATCTTGAGAGCAAGACGGGACAGCTTGGATGGCCCGTGCTGTCAGAGGGAGGTCTGTCATGCAGGAAGAGGTCAAGACGATCCGCCAGATGTGCGCCGAGTTCGGTGTCACACCACGGACCTTGCGATTCTATGAGGCCAAGGAATTGCTTTTCCCACGTCGCGACGGGCAGCACCGGCTATTTTCGCGCCGTGATCAGGCGCGCTTGAAGCTTATTTTGCGCGGCAAGCGCTTCGGGTTCAGCCTCGAAGAAATTCGGCAATTGCTCAGTATGTATGATCGCGATGATAGCGAATTGAAGCAATTGCGCATGACCTATGAAATTGCGCGTGAGCGTCTTGCCGATATGGAACACCAACGCGACGAGCTGAACGAGGCCATTGCCGACCTGAAGCAGGAACTTGCCTGGGGCGAAGGCGTGCTGCGCAATGCTGATCGCCCTAAGGCCGCTGAATGATCGTGGCGCAACGCGCCCACGACCAAAGATAGGGAGAGACCCATGCCGATTTACACTGCCCCCACAACGGATCTGCAATTCGTGTTGCATGATCTTCTAGAGATCAGCCAGTCCGATATTCCGGGCTATGCAGATCTGGAGGCCGACTTCACTGGCGCGATTATTGATGAGGCCGCGAAGCTTGCTGAAGGCGTGCTCGCACCGCTAAATGCTTCGGGCGATCAGGAAGGATGCCGATTGGAGAACGGGGTTGTCTATACCCCCAAGGGTTTCAAAGCGGCTTTCGATAAAATCCGGGAAGGCGGATGGAACGGACTGGATATACCTGAACAATTTGGTGGCCAGAACCTGCCTTATCTAATGGGCTCCGCCGTAGGCGAGATCTTCGTCTCGGCCAATATGGCGCTTAACATGTATCAAGGTCTTACTCATGGCGCGATTTCCGCAATTCTTGCGCATGGGTCAGAAGGTCAGAAAGTCACCTACCTGCCCAAGATGGTCTCGATGGAGTGGACCGGCACAATGAACCTGACCGAGCCGCATTGCGGCACCGATCTGGGGATGATGCGCACCAAGGCCGAACCACAAGACGATGGCAGTTACAAGATTACCGGGCAGAAGATTTTCATTTCCGCAGGCGATCATGACATGGCGGAGAACGTGATCCACCTCGTCTTGGCGAAGGCACCTGGCGGGGGTGAGGGCACCAAAGGGATCTCGCTTTTCATTGTGCCCAAATTCCTTGTAAATGAAGATGGTACACCAGGTGCACGCAATGGTGTCTCGGTCGGGAAGATCGAAGAGAAGATGGGCATTCACGGCAATGCAACCTGCGTGATGAATTACGATGGCGCGACCGGCTATTTGATCGGTGATCTGCACAAGGGCATGCGCGCCATGTTCACCATGATGAACGAGGCCCGTATCGGCGTCGGGCTGCAAGGTTATGCTCAAGCCGCTGTGGCCTATCAGAATGCACGCGAATACGCCGTTGACCGGCTCCAGGGCCGCGACGTGACGGGCGCGAAAAACCCCGATGGTCCGGCTGATCCGCTGATCGTGCACCCAGATGTGCGTCGCATGCTGATGGACCAGAAAAGCTTTGTCGAAGGCGCGCGGGCCTTTACCATGTGGGGCGCAAGTCTGATCGACCGCGCGCATCGCTTGGGCGACCGTGAGGCCGATGGGCTGATTTCGCTGCTCACCCCGGTCATCAAGGGCTTTCTGACCGATAAGGGGTTCGACGCCTGCATCCAGGCTCAGCAGGTCTATGGTGGGCATGGCTATATTGAGGAATGGGGCATGTCCCAATTCGCCCGAGATGCCCGGATCGCGATGATCTATGAGGGCGCCAATGGTGTCCAGGCTCTCGATCTTGTCGGCCGCAAGCTGGCCGCCGAAGGTGGCAAACCCATGATGGCGTTCTTCGCGCTGGTCAAGGATTTCATAAAGGAAAACGAGAATGACACGCGCCTCGAAGGCTTCCTCTCGCCCCTGAAATCCGCCTCGAAAGATCTGCAGGCAGCCGCGATGTATTTCATGGAGAGGGGCATGAAATCCCCCAATGACGCGCTGTCTGGCTCAAGTGATTTCATGCATCTCTTCGGCCATGTCTGCCTTGGGTTGGTCTGGGCTCGTATGGCAAAAGCCGCTTACGCCGCACTTGATGCTGGGGCTTCGGATCGTGATTTCTACGAGGCAAAACTCGCGACGGGTCGCTATTATATGGCGCGGCAGTTGCCTGCCACCCGCATGCATCTTGCGCGCATCCAGAGCGGTTCCGAAACCGTGATGGCGCTTGGCGCAGAACAGTTCTGACAAGTAAAGACGGAAAGGCTGCAGCCATGCCAAAACGCTTCCGCCTTACACGCCGATTCAATGTCGCGATGACAGAAGATGGATATCGAAAGCTGCGCAGCTTTGCGCAGGCCGCAGGGTTGGACGAGGGGGAGGCGTTGTCTTTTCTGTTCGAGAATTTTGACTCTGTTACCGATGCAGATAATCTCGGCCACCGTTTGCGCCTCTTCAACTCGGATCTTGAGGCGCGGAAAAAGTGACCGGGAGGTGCCTCCGGCGGGAGTATTTGAGGCAAGATGAAAGCCACAGAATGCGCCGCGCCCCTCGGCACCAGGCGTCATCAGGACGAGGCGTCTTCACCTTGCACGGTCATCGGCTCTCCAGCCTGTACCGCAACTCCAATAATGGCGCGGTAACGTTAATAATTGATTGCGAGGTCATGGCTTCATCTTGCCGGAAATACTCAAATTGACCACCCTCGGGCGAGCAGGAACTTGGAAAGGAGGACCATGCGACTTCATTGTTTCGGTGAAAGCGGCAATGCCTATAAGGTTGCGCTTATGCTCGTGTTTTCAGATTTTGAGTGGGAACCGGTCTGGGTTGACTTTTTCTCCGGCGCGACCCGGTCTTCCGAGTTTCGTGCGCTCAATGCGATGGGCGAAGTTCCGGTTCTTGAGGATGGCGCGCAAGTGCTGACCCAGTCAGGTGTGATCTTGTGTCATCTGGCGCGCAAGGCAGGGCGGTTCGGTGGTAAGGATCTGCAGGAAGAGGGCGATGTGCTGCGCTGGTTGTTCTGGGACGCGCATAAATTATCGGCCAATGCAGGTTCTGCGCGGTTCCTTGCCAATTTTTTGCCCCCCGAAAAACGACCTGAGCCTGTCATTGCATTTCAGCAAGCGCGGTTGCGCGACGCCTTGAAGTTGCTCGATGCACATTTGCATGAGCGCGACTGGGTCGTCGGAGCGGGGCCGACAATCGCAGATTTCGCGTGCTGTGGGTATCTGTTCTACCCGGAGCCATTTGGTTTTCAGCGCGTTGACTGGCCCGGCATTGACCGCTGGCTGGATCACATTTCGGCCTTGCCGGGGTGGAAACATCCATATGACCTGATGCCCGGATCGCCTGCCGACCGGGCACAACCGATATCGTGAAAGAGAGGGAAATATGAGCGACGCATTTATCTACGACTCCATTCGGACGCCGCGCGGCAAAGGGCGCGCTGATGGTAGCTTGCATGAAGTTACAGCAGTGCGTCTCTCGGCGGTCGTGCTCAATGCACTCAAGGCGCGCAACGCGCTTGACACACGCGCCATTGAAGACGTGATCTGGGGCAATGTCACGCAGGTTGGTGAGCAGGGCGGCTGCCTTGCGCGCACGGCTGTCATGGCCTCTGATTTTGATGAGCAGGTACCGGGGCTTGCCATCAACCGCTTCTGCGCATCAGGCATGGAGGCGGTCAATCTGGCTGCAGGGCAGGTGCAGGGTGGTGTTGGTATGGCTTATGTCGCAGGCGGTGTCGAGATGATGAGCCGCGTGGCGATGGGGTCGGACGGAGCGGCTGTGGCGGTGGATCCATCGGTCGCGATGGATCAGTATTTCGTACCGCAGGGGATTGCCGCTGATATCATCGCCACGGAATATGGCTTCACCCGCGACATGGCGGATGCGTTGGCGGTGGAAAGCCAGAAGCGGGCCATCAGGGCATGGGAAGAAGGCCGTTTCGCGCGATCGGTTGTTCCCGTCACCGATATCAACGGGCTGACAATTCTCGACCGTGATGAGTATATTCGCCCCGGCACGGACATGCAGAGCCTTGGCGCACTCAAGCCTGCTTTCAAAGACATGGGCGAAGTGATGCCGGGTTTCGACAAGGTCGCGCTGATGAAATACCCGCATCTGGAGCGTATCGAGCATATTCATCATGCGGGCAATTCCTCTGGCATCGTCGATGGCGCGGCGGGTGTGCTGATCGGCAGCAAGGAATTCGGTGAAAAGTACGGGCTGACACCGCGAGCGCGCATAAAGGCCACCGCGCGGATTGGCACAGATCCGACCATCATGCTGACGGGCCCCGTGCCCGTGACCGAGAAGATCCTGCGCGATGCGGGCATGCAGATTTCCGATATTGACCTCTTCGAGGTCAATGAGGCTTTCGCCTCGGTCGTACTGCGCTTCATGCAGGCGTTTGACGTGGATGCCGATCGGGTGAATGTAAATGGCGGGGCGATTGCGATGGGCCATCCCCTCGGAGCGACGGGGGCCATGATCATCGGTACGCTGCTCGATGAGTTGGAGCGGACCGGCAAGGGCACCGGGCTTGCGACGCTGTGTGTGGCCTCCGGCATGGGTGCCGCCACGATCATCGAGCGCGTCTGATGCCGAAGCTCGACCCAGGCCAGGCACTGGTCAGAACCACTTCGGCCTATCCCGAGCCCTATGCCAGCCAGATGGCAGGGCGCTCGGCGCAGCTTCTGGGCGATCTGGCGGGGCTGACGCAGTTCGGCGTCAATATCGTGACGCTTGCGCCCGGCGCCGTGGCCTCGTTGCGCCACTGGCATCTGCGCGAGGATGAGTTTGCCATGGTGCTCGAGGGTGTGCTGGTGCTGGTCGAGGACATGAGCGAGACCGAGATGCGCGCGGGCGATTGCGCGGCTTGGAAGGCGGGCGTGCCGAACGGGCACCGCTTTGTCAACCGCTCGGACGCACCGGGCCGGTTTCTGGTCGTGGGCACCAAGGTCGAGGACGACATCTGCACCTATGTCGATGTGGACATGAAGGTTCACATTTCGGGCGCAGGCAACAGGTTTACCTATCATGATGGCAGCGACTGGGCCGGACCCCGCGACCTGCCAAAGGGAGAAGCGAAATGACCGAGTTTCATTATTCCGTCGATGCCGATGGCGTCGCAACGATCACATGGGACATTCCCAACAAGTCGATGAATGTTCTCTCGATGGAGGGGTTGCGCGAGTTGGATGCGCATATCGACAGCGCGCTGGGCGATGCGGCCGTCAAGGGTGTCATCATCACCAGCGGCAAGCCCGATTTCGCGGGGGGCATGGACCTGAATGTCATCGCCAAGATGAAGGAGATGGCGGGCGATCAGCCAGAAAAAGGGCTGTTCGACGGCATCATGTCCATGCACCGGACCTTGCGCAAGATCGAGCGTGCGGGCATGGATCCCAAGACCCTGAAAGGCGGCAAGCCCGTTGTCGCGGCACTTCCCGGCACGGCGCTGGGTATCGGGCTGGAAATTCCGCTTGCTTGCCATCGTATAATCGCCGCCGACAACCCGAAGGCCAAGATCGGCCTGCCCGAGATCATGGTCGGCATTTTCCCCGGCGCTGGCGGCACGACGCGGCTGGCGCGCAAGCTGGGTGCTATGGGGGCGGCCCCGTTCCTGCTGGAGGGGAAGCTGTCCGAGCCGAAAAAGGCCAAAGCGGCCGGGATCATTGATGAGGTGGTGCCATCTGACGAGTTGATGGCGCGTGCGAAGGACTGGGTGCTGGGCGCGAAAGACGCCGATCTGGTCAAGCCCTGGGACGCGAAGGGCTACAAGATGCCCGGCGGCGCACCCTATCATCCGGCTGGATTCATGACCTTTGTCGGGGCGTCAGCTATGATCAATGGCAAGACACAGGGCGTCTATCCGGCGGCCAAGGCGCTCTTGTCGGCGGTCTATGAGGGCGCGATGGTGCCGTTTGATGTGGCGCTCAAGATCGAGGCGCGGTGGTTCGTACATGTGCTGATGAACCCGTCCTCCAGTGCGATGATCCGTTCGCTCTTCATCAACAAGGAAGCGCTGGAGAAAGGCGCGAACCGCCCGGCAGTGGCGGATGAGAAGGTCCGCAAGCTGGGTGTGCTGGGCGCTGGTATGATGGGCGCAGGCATTGCCTATGTTGCGGCCAATGCGGGCATCGAGGTGGTGCTGATCGACGCTGAACAAGCTGCGGCAGAGAAGGGCAAAGCTTATTCTGAAGGTCTTCTCGACAAGGGCATGAAGCGTGGCAAGGTGTCCGAGTCGAAAAAGGCTGAGGTGCTCGGGCGGATCATGCCCACCACGGACTACGCTGCGCTCAGCGGCTGCGATCTGGTGGTCGAGGCCGTGTTTGAGGATCCCAAGATCAAGGCCGAAGTGACGGCCAAGGCCGAGGCTGTTTTGCCGCAAGATGCGATTTTCGCGACCAATACTTCGACGCTGCCGATCTCCGATCTGGCCAAGGCGTCCAGCCGCCCCGAGCAGTTCATCGGCATCCATTTTTTCTCGCCGGTGGACAAGATGCTGCTGGTCGAGATCATTCGCGGCAAGCAGACAGGAGATCGGGCTGTGGCCAAGGCGCTCGATTTCGTTCGACAGATCCGCAAGACGCCGATCGTCGTTAATGACGCGCGTTTCTTCTACGCGAATCGCTGCATCATTCCCTATCTCAATGAGGGTATGCGGATGGTGCGCGAAGGCGTGGCTCCTGCACTGATAGAAAACGCATCGCGCCTTATGGGAATGCCGTTGGGGCCGCTGCAACTGGTCGATGAAACGTCGCTTGATTTGGGTGCGAAAATCGCGAAGGCGACGCGCAGTGCGATGGGTGATGCCTATCCTGATGGTGATGTAGATGAGGTTGTCTTCTGGATGGTCGAGCAGGGCCGTCTGGGGCGCAAGGCCAGCGCTGGGTTCTATACCTATGACGAAAAGGGTAAACGACAGGGGTTATGGGCAGGTCTCGAACAGAAATTCCCGATTGCTGCTGATCAACCCGATTTGATCACAGTGCAGCACCGTTTGATGTTTGCCCAGACCCTTGAGGCTGTGCGCGCGCTGGAAGAGGGGGTTCTGACGGATATCCGCGAAGGTGATGTTGGTGCTATCCTTGGCTGGGGCTTTGCGCCATGGTCTGGAGGCCCATTCTCTTGGCTCGACATGCTGGGCGCAGCCTTCGCGGTCCAGACATGCGAAGACCTGCAAGCGCGCTTCGGGGAGCGGTTCAAAGCACCGGAGATGTTGCGGCAGATGGCAGAGCAAACGCGGGAGTTTTACGATAACCGTGCTTCGAGGGCGGCGTAAGCTTCATCCACGTTCTGGGCAGCAAAAGGCGCACGGGCTGCAAAAGGATCGCGGTTGCTTTGCCTGCGATCAATGGCCCGGCGCAATTGTTCATGACTCAGGCGAGGGTAGCTTGTTGGGCGTGCCGCGACGGTCTCTGCAAATGGCGAAAAATAGGTTTGGCTTGGCGCGAGGGCGAGCAGTGAGCCATCGGTCTGGATGATCTCCTCGCATTCGAACACGACAACGCTAAGTTGGAGGTCAGTTTTCAGAGGCACTTTGCGAATACCGCGATACCCGTCCAGCATGATCGCCGGCGCAAGTACAAAGGGATCGCCGTAATTCAGTTCTGCGCGATCGGATTCCAGCATTATCTCCTGCATGGGCATGACTGTCATATCACTGCGGTTGCCCAAGATGCCCTTTGGGATGTGCATCATAAAGGCCTTACGTTCGGGTATCTCGGTCCGGCGCAACGTGATCGTCCGGCTTTCGAGCACGGGTTGCATCCCGTTATCGAAGGTCAACAACTTGTCACCCTGCGTAACACGCTCAATGGGTATCCAGCCGCCTTGACCTGCGACAGGAGATTGAGGCAGGAGGCCAACCTCGCGCAAGACCGAGTCTGTCGGAATGGCGTCCTTGTCGCCGCTTTCGATAAAAGTCTTTGGCTCTTCGAACAAGCTTGTCAGCTTGGTGGTGAAGCTCTGGACATAGCTCATGGGCATGGAAGCGTTTCCTCTGGCTATCATTCGCAGTTTTGCGTCACAGGACAATCGTTACTGTTTATTAACCACTAATTTTGTGGCGCAATAACGAGAGCTTTCAGGCATTTTGATGACAACACATACGCCTGTTTCGCGATGCTTGCTTCGGAAAGATTGTGAAAAATATGCAACCCACGGGCTGTGAGTTCGGTTATCGATTGCAGGCTTCTTTCATCGTGCGCTGATTCGCCGAAACCGCGACTGGCTATTGAACACGCTCGCGCATAGCCTGTACCGATTGACATGCTCAAGGCGCTTTTCCAAGTCACGACATACAGAATGCTCGCTCAGCCCTGCTCGATCGGCGTCACCGAGTAACCAGAAAATCGCTGGACTTTTGAAACCCCGGTACCTTTAGATAAGGCAAGGGAGACCGCTCTGCGGCCCAGATTGCACTGTTGACTGTTACCTTGGGAGGGGGTTCGCATGGGGTGGCTCGAAAACGAGACAGGGCTTGAAAAATGTGCGGCAAATTATGTGGCGTTAACCCCGCTTTCGCATCTACGCCGTGCCGTTGACGTTTTTGGTGATCGCGAAGCGCTGATATACGGCAACACCCGGCGGACATACTCGGAATATGGAATGCGGGTCACAAAGCTTGCATCCGCGCTCGCAAAAGCGGGTATTCGGCCAGGCAATGTTGTTTCCACGCTTTTGCCCAATATCTCCGCGCATGCAGAGGCACATTTCGGTGTGCCCGCCTGCGGCGCTGTGCTCAATGCGATTAACATGCGGCTGGATGTCGATACTGTAAGCTACATCCTCGGACATGCAGGAACAAAAGTTCTGCTGGTAGATGGTACGCTCCTCACGCTCGCACGCGACGCCTGTGCGGCCTTGGATAACCCGCCGTTGATAGTGGAGGTTGCAGATCGTGAAGCAGGGTTTGCGCCTTCGGGAGAGACCTTGGAATATGAGGATTTTCTCGCTTCGGGTGATCCGGATTATGAGTGGATCATGCCGCAGGACGAATGGGAAAGCCTCGCGCTGAACTATACCTCCGGCACGACTGGACGGCCGAAAGGCGTGGTGTATCATCATCGCGGAGCCTATCTCTCAACGCTTTCGCAGCCCATATCGTGGCGTATGACCCTCTACCCTCGATATCTGACGATCGTGCCAATGTTTCATTGCAACGCATGGTGCCATCCATGGATGATCCCCGCGCTTGGTGGCGCGATGATCTGTTTGCGCGATGTTACAGCGCGCGGCGTTTATCATGCAATCAGCGCTGAAGGGGCCACTCATTTCGGTGGCGCGCCTATTGTTTTGCAGACCATCATCAACGCAGCCGAAGAAGACCGTCTCCCTTTCGATCACATTGTCGAGGTCTTTACCGCAGGTGCTCCACCGCCCGCCGCTACGCTCGCCGCAATCGAACCGCTGGGGTTTAATGTCACACAGGTTTACGGGCTGACAGAAACTTATGGACCAGATACCGAATGCATGTGGCATGAAGGGTTTGACAGGCTTGAAGGCGAGGAGAGGGCTGAAATCAAGGCGCGTACCGGGATTGCAATGCCATTCATGGAGGGCCTCACTGTAATGAACCCCGAGACGATGCAGGAGGTGGCCCGAGATGGCGCAAGCCTCGGCGAGATCATGCATAAAGGCAATGGCGTCATGAAGGGCTATTACAAAAACCCCGAAGCCACTGCAGAAGCATTTCGGGGGGGCTGGTTTCACTCGGGTGATATCGCATTCCAGCATCCTGACGGCTATATCAAGATAGCTGATCGCGCCAAGGATATCATTATCTCGGGGGGCGAGAATGTTTCCTCCGTCGAGGTTGAGGGCGTTCTTATGAAGCATCCTTCAGTCGGCCTTGTTGCCGTTGTTGCGAAACCTGACGAGAAATGGGGGGAGGTGCCCTGCGCCTGTGTCGAACTGAAAGGCGGGGCCACTGCCAGCGAGGCGGAATTGATTGCTTTCTGTCGTGAGCGGCTTGCAGGTTTCAAGACGCCGAAGAAGGTAGTGTTTCTTGAACTGCCAAAGACATCAACGGGCAAGATCCGGAAATTTGACCTGCGCGCACAGGTGCGTGATTTGTGACTGCTGGCCTTGGATCGACGGATGAGATAGAGTCTATGCAAACAACAAGAGCAGGCTTGCGGCATGACCGCACTGGAACGTTACAGCAAACTTGAAGGAACAGGACTCTGGGCCGCTGCACCGAGTGAGCAGCGGCGCGATGTTGTGGTCAGCTTTGGCGACGCAACGCTGGTGATTTCTGATGCGCGCAGTATGCAGGTGCTCAGCCATTGGTCGCTTCCAGCTGTCACGCGGCTTAATCCCGGCAAGCGCCCTGCCATCTATAGCCCTGAAGGTGATGGCTGTGAAACGCTCGAACTTGATGATGACTGGCTGATAGATGCCCTCAAGGTCGTTCAGGCTGCGCTCAGCCCCCCACGTTCTTTGTTCTCGCGTTTTCGCAAACCGCTCTTGGCAGGCTCTGGCCTTTTAGGGCTGTTGTTGGCCGCGCTGATTGTGCCGCAAGCACTTCAGACACATACAGCATCGGTGGTGCCGATGCCGAAGCGCATTGAGCTTGGTGAACGCGTACGCCACGACTTGTTGCGCGAGGGTGCACGTGCTTGTCAGAGCAGTTATGCTGCACCCGCGATCACTATCTTGCAGCGCAGATTGTTTCAATCTCCTGCCCAGATCGTGGTCATGCAGGATCTGCCGTCGCAGCAACCGCGCGTGCAGCATGTGCTGGGTCGGATATTCATCGTTGATGCGCGGTTGTTGGAAGAGTCAGAGAGCGCCGAAGCACTGGCCGGTGTCTTGCTGATTGCTGCGCAACGGAGCGTCGAGCAAGACCCGTTACGACCGTTGCTGCGGCATGCGGGGCTGATTGCAACATTTCGTCTGCTGACATCGGCAGAGCTTCCCGCAGTTGCAACGCGTGGCTATGCGCAAGCGCTGATGCGATCACCCCTCACAACACCAGATATTGACGCGGTGCTGCAGCGCTTTGAAAGGGCGGAGTTGTCCACCCGACCCCTTGTTGATAACCCGTTCCAACTGGATCCCTCTGTTGAATTAATAGGTCCAGCGCTTCGCGAGGCTGATCCACTGCGCGGAGAGGGGCCGGCAAATGCACTTCTTACCGATGGGCAATGGGTCAGCCTGCTCAATATTTGCGACGGCTGATCCGTCCTGCCAAGACGGGGCCAATAAGCAGTAGCACCAGCACTCCGAGGATCGGCCAGTCTCCAAACCGTGCATAGAAAGTCGGCGGGAGGGCGCCGGGTATGGCTGCATCAATGAACCCTGCCTCATTCAATCCCAGCGATGCGGTAAGGTTGCCTCTTGCATCAATAACAGCTGATACGCCTGTATTGGCTACTCTCAACACAGGCAGACCCTGCTCGACAGCGCGTAATCTGGCTTGTGCCAGATGCTGGAATGGACCCGTCACCTCGCCGAACCAGGCATCATTTGTGATCTGAAGCACCCAATCCGGGCGCGGCGTGGCGCGCAGATGTCGCGGAAAGATGGACTCATAGCAAATCAAGGGCAAGGCGTTGCCAAGTTCGCCTAGCTCCAGAAGTGCAGGGCCGGGGCCGGGGCTATAGCCGCGTAGGGCCTGCCCGGCCAAGCCTCCGAGGGGGGTGCCGAGGAGCCATTCGGAAAAGGGGATATATTCACCGAACGGTACGAGATGATGCTTGTCATAAACATGTGTGATCTCGCCACTGGTGTTCAGAACTGCAAGTGAGTTGAAAAACCGATCCCCCTCTAATCGCTGCACACCAAAAGCAAGGCGCGCATCACTGCCGTGCACTTGCACGGCATCGGCCATCATCCATAAACCGTCGCTGGGATACTCCAGCAGGAAGGGCACCGCCGTTTCGGGCCAGAGCACCAGATCAGGCGCTGGATCGGCGGGGAACTCGGTTTGATCAAGCAATCTGTCGAAAAAGAGAAAGATATTGTCATCCTGCCATTTCTCGGCTTGTGGCGCATTGGGCTGAGCGAGGCGAACAACCTGAGCCCGTTCTGGTGGCAGTTCTGTCTGTGAATTACCCCAGAGCCAGACGAGCCCAAAGAGCCCCAAAGCAATCCACGCACCCAGAAGCCTCTGGGGCATCTCCCTCCCAAGTGCTGGCGCAAGCGCCGCAAGAAGTAGCGCCAGGCTCAACCCTGCCGCGCCCATCAAGGTTGCAAGATGCATAAGCGGCGTGCCAATCAGGCCATGGCCGAGCATTGCCCATGGAAAGCCAGTAAAGACCCAACCACGCAGCAATTCAGCTGCGACCATGAGTGCCACCAGCACCACAAGCCGCGCCCGCCCATGTGCAAGCGAGGCGGCCAATGCGCCACTTAACGCCCAGAAAAGCGCCATGCCGCCCGCCATCAACACCAGCGCGAAAGGCGCCATCCATCCATGTATTTCTGGCTCAATAAAGAATGGCTCGACGATCCAGAAGAGGGATGCGGCGAAATAACCTGTTCCCGCGAGCCACATCCGAGCCGCCCAGGCTTGTTTGCTTCCGCTCAGTGGCAGCACCGCCATGAGCAATGCCAAGCCAGCAACTGACATCCACCACCAGCCGAGCGGTGCCTGACCGGCAGCCGCTATCATTCCGAGCCCGCCATAGCTGGCAATCAATCCGACGCGGTCTTTCCATGAGGCTGATCGAAGCAAGGGCACGCTGCCTTGGGTTAACGTGTCACTGCGCCGCGTCGCGCAGCGGTTCGGGCAGATGAATACGCAATCGTTTGATCCGGCGCGGTTCTGCCTCGATAACCTCAAATTCCAACCCGGATGGGTGCACGATGACCTCGCCCCGCACTGGCACGCGACCTGACAGCAAGAAGATCAGACCGCCAAGTGTGTCGATGTCTTCATCCTCATCCGCTTCTGTAAGTGAGAAGCCAAGCTCTTCCTCCAGATCGCTCAGAGGGGTGCGGGCATTGGCCAGAAGGCTTTTATTGCTCTCGAAAACGATATCGGCCTCTTCTTCCGTATCATGCTCGTCCTCGATTTCACCCACGACCTGCTCAAGCAAATCCTCAATCGTGACAAGCCCGTCCACACCGCCATATTCATCAATCACAAGCGCAAAATGAGTCCTTTCGGCCTGCATCTTGCGCAGCAATACCGATAGCGGCATCGAAGGCGGCACATAAAGTATCGGGCGCAGCAGTGCGCTCAGATCAACCGCATGATGGCCGTTGAACCCGTATCGCAGCGCGAGGTCTTTCAGCAGCAATAGCCCCAGTGGCGTATCCAGCGTCTCGTCATACACGGGAATACGCGAATAGCCAGATTCGCGAAACTGGATCACAATATCGGGAAGTTCTGCATCTTTCTCGATGGCGATGATCTCGGCTTTCGGGATGGCCACATCCTGCACCTTCAGGCGCTGTAGATTTGCAAGCCCTGGCAAGGTCTGTCCAAGTGCACGGGCGCGTTCCGAGCCGTCTTCGTCATCGGGGGTCAAGGCATCAAACAGGCGGCCCAAAAGACCGCGCGTTTCATTCTCTACTGGATCGGGAAGCGCGCGCTGCGCTGCACTAGATCCGTCGTTGGTGTCGCCCATTGTTCCTTTCCGGTGTCACTGGGGCAACTCAGCCCCGTTTGCATATGGGTTCTCGACCCCAAGTTGCGCAAGTATCTCGATCTCGGTTTCTTCCATAAGCGCGGCATCTTTGTCACGAATATGATCGTATCCAAGTAGATGCAGCACGGAGTGCACGACAAGATGCGTCACATGGGCCTCGAAACTCTTGGCCTGCGCCTGCGCTTCTCGGGCGCAAGTGTCATAGGCCAATGCAATATCGCCTAGCGAATCGGGATCATCGGGTGTGCCTTCAAGCGGCAGTTCGGGCATACCGCCATCTGCCTCGGAGCTTAGATCCCATGCGGGCCAACTAAGCACATTGGTGGGCATGGGCTTGCCGCGAAAATCCGCGTTCAAGGCGGCGATGCGGGTATCGTCACAGGCGAGAAGGGCGATCTCGTAGCAAGCGGCAGGAAGGTTGTGCTTGCGCAGCACAGCTTTCGCGGCACGTTCGGCCCATACGCTCAGGCCAGTGGCATTCCAGCGCGAATCCTCGCAAATCACCTCGACAAGCGTAGTTTCAGGCACTCTGTTCCTCGTCGCGCTCATAGGCTTGAATGATGCGTGCGACAAGCGGATGGCGCACCACATCTGCGGATGTGAAATAGCTGAAGCCGATGCCATCCTCACCTTCGAGGATACGCTCTGCAGCCCGCAGACCAGAGGCCACGCCACGCGGCAGATCAACTTGGCTACGGTCGCCCGTGATTGCCATGCGTGAGCCTTCACCTAGCCGTGTGAGAAACATCTTCATCTGCATCTCGGTCGCATTTTGCGCCTCGTCAAGCACAACAAAAGCGTTCGAGAGCGTGCGCCCGCGCATGAAAGCCAGCGGCGCAATCTCGATGCGGCGCTCTTCCATCAGTTTTTGCAACTGTTTGCCCGGCAGAAAGTCATTGAGCGCATCATAAAGCGGCTGCATATAGGGATCGACTTTTTCTTTCATGTCGCCGGGAAGGAAGCCCAGCCGCTCTCCAGCCTCCACCGCAGGGCGTGAGAGCAGGATCTTGTCCACCAGCCCATCAGAAAACATCTGAACTGCTACGGCGACTGCGATATAGGTCTTGCCAGTGCCTGCCGGGCCAATGCCGAAATTCAGCTCATTTGCCATCAGAGCGCGCGTATAATCCTGCTGTGCCTTGGTGCGCGGCGAAATCATCTTCTTGCGCGTGCGGATTTCTAGCCGTCCGGTGCGGAACATCTCCAGTTGCTCTGCTGGAGCATCGTCCGGGGCTGTAGTTCCGCCCGTCCTGATCAGGCCCGCAATGTCACCCGCTTCAATTCCGCGCCCCTCTTCCAGTCTCTGGTAGAGCGCCTGTAGAATGTCATTCGCTTGAGTACGCGACTCGATAGGGCCCAAGATATCTAGCTGATTGCCACGACGGATGATCTGCACACCTAGCTGGCTTTCCAGATGGGTCAGGTTTCGGTCGTATTCGCCACATAGATCGACGAGCAGGCGATTATCCGAGAATTCCAGATGCGTTGCTGCTTCATTGTGCAGATCGGGCGGGGGGGTCAAGGCGCTGATGCCCAAGCAAATCTCCCTGTGGGGCGGCGCAGAATGGCCGCGAGTCGATTTTTCAATGCTGCCAAGCGTGCCGCTTTCGCGCAAGTCTTGATTTCAGGACACAGCTTAGATCGGTCCAGATTCGGGATATCGTTACATAAGTGATACAAGATTTAGCGTCACAATGGTGCGAACAACTCAGATGGGCTCACCCGCAAGTGAGTTTGGCCCGCTCTCAGTGATCCGCAGCCGCGCGATGTCACCGATATTGAGGTTTTGATCCGCCACATGAACCGCATGGAGGTATTCAGACTTGCCAACCTTCTGCCCGGGTAGGCGGCCCGGTTTTTCCAGCAGGACAGAGACTTCTCGACCAACCATCGAGTCTTGCGCCGCGCGCTGTTGATCTGAAAGTAGCGCTTGCAGGCGGTAGAGTCGCTCCGATGCCACATCATCCGCAACACCTTCGCGCTCTGCAGCCGGAGTTCCGGGGCGGGCGGAATATTTGAAGCTATATGCTTGTCCGTACCCAACCGCACGCACGAGTGAGAGAGTGTCTTCAAAATCCTGTTCGCTCTCGCCGGGAAACCCAACAATGAAATCGCCTGAAAGCAGCAGATCAGGGCGCGCAGTGCGCAATCGCTCGATCAGCTTCAGATACTGCTCTGCCGTGTGCTTGCGATTCATGGCTTTGAGGATCCGGTCACTGCCCGATTGCACAGGCAGGTGCAGATAAGGCATGAGCTTTGGTTCATCGCCATGTGCTTCGATAAGATCATCATCCATATCGTTGGGATGCGAGGTGGTAAAGCGAATGCGCGCAAGCCCATCCAGTTTCGCAAGTTCGCGAATTAGCCTTGCCAAAGACCATACCCCATCCGATCCCTCGCCGTGATAGGCATTCACATTCTGACCAAGAAGTGTGATCTCTCGCACACCCCGTGCGACAAGATCTTCTGCCTCCGACAGGATGCGCGTGACCGGACGTGAAACCTCTGCGCCGCGTGTGTAAGGGACAACGCAAAAGGCGCAGAACTTGTCGCAGCCTTCCTGCACAGTCAGAAAGGCAGTTGGCCCACGGCCTGCGCGCGGCGCTTTTGGCAGGTGCTCGAATTTGTCTTCTTCCGGGAAATCCGTGTCCACTGCGCGATGACCCTGACGAACCGCGGCTTCCATGGCGGGCAAACGATGATAAGTCTGCGGACCAACCACCAGATCGACCATTGGCTGGCGGCGCATGATTTCTTCGCCTTCGGCTTGTGCAACACAACCAGCCACGCCGATTTTGAGATCGGGATTTGCAGCTTTCAGGCGCTTGAAGCGCCCGAGTTCGGAGTAGACCTTCTCCGCCGCTTTTTCGCGGATATGGCAGGTGTTCAGAAGGATCATATCTGCGTCTTCTGCGCGTGCCGTCGTTACATAGCCCGAAGCTCCCAGCGCTTCGGACATCCGTTCGCTGTCATAGACATTCATCTGACAACCATATGTCTTGATGAACAGCTTTTTTGGCTCAGCCATTGGCCCCCTCGCGCATCATGAATGGATCGATGCTTCACATAACCGCGCTTTGGATGCGGGGCAAGCTGAGGGCCGCTGTAATAGGGAGATGGTCGGACGCCTTGCGGGCCAGCGGGCTGTCATGAATTCGAAGATCCGTCAATTCGGCCTTGCGACATCCAATGATCCTGTCCAGCGGCAAGACAGGCATTTGAGACGGGAAGCTCGCGATGGTCTGCGCTGAGCGCTTAACTGCCCGCAGTTCGCGCCGCAGCGGCATCAGCGAACAGCCAGCGCCGAGCCGCCATTCATTGAAATCTCCCATCACCAGCGTCGGGCGCCCGTCACCGCTCTCTATTTCACGAGACAGAAATCGTGCTTGCAGAAGCCGGGATTGATGCAACAAGCCGAGATGCGCTGCGATGATGCGAAGCGGTTCGCCATTCAGTCGGATGTCAGCTACAATCGCTCCGCGAGGCTCCAAGCCCGGTAATGTCACTGCGCGCGCCTGCTCCACGTCTGCGCCTCGCAACAAGAGCAGGTTACCATGCCAGCCATGCGCCCGAGCGCCCAAACGATCCGTAAGTGCTACCGGTGCGAGCCCTGTTTCACGACGCAAGAATTCATCGTCAAGAACACCTTTGCGATCCCCGAAACGCCGGTCCACCTCCTGCAGGGCAACGATATCAGCACCGAGCTCTGAGATGACCTGAACTGTTCTTGCAGGATCACGCCGCAGGTCAGTTCCGACGGCTTTATGAATATTGTAGGAGCTGACGATGAATTCAGACATTAAACCTAACGAGCGAAGCCAGTATTGCACTGGTTATTATCAATGATATGTGGTTTTCATGCAATTCCGCAATATCAGGCAAGTTTCAAAGAACTGTTAAGACAGCATGCGCAATCCAGAACTCGTTGATGCGCTTGTTATCGGAGCAGGGCCGGCCGGGCTTATGGCCGCCGAGATCATGGCGCGAGCAGGGCGACAGGTCTGGCTGTGTGAGGCGAAACCCTCGGTTGGTCGGAAGTTTCTCATGGCGGGTAAGTCAGGGCTCAATCTGATGAATGCTGCACCGCTGGCAGAACAGTTAGCAAACTACTCTGATGCTGCGCCTTGGCTCAAACCTTTCTTGCGCGAATTCGGCCCGGATCAGATTCGCAGCTGGGCTGAAGGTTTGGGACAGGAATTGTTTATCGGCTCATCCGGGAGGGTATTCCCGCGCGCCATGAAAGCTTCGCCCTTGTTGCGAGCATGGTTGGCGCGCTCAGAAGACCTTGGCGTCAGTCTGAAACGTGGATGGCGCTGGACCGGGGGCGCATTTGAATTCTGCACACCAGATGGTGCGCGCAATGTGAGGCCAAAGGTCTGTGTCTTGGCACTGGGCGGCGCGAGTTGGGCGCGGCTCGGATCTGACGGCGCATGGATAGAGCATCTTCGTGCGCGCGATGTCGCTGTAACTCCGTTCCAGCCAGCGAATATGGGGTTTAATGCCGCTTGGTCTGATCACATGCGACCGCATTTTGGCCAGCCTGTCAAAAATGTTGAATTAAAGGCCGCAGAACAACGGGTCCGAGCGGAATTTGTGATTTCCGAGCGTGGCGTCGAGGGCGGAGGAATTTACGCCCTGTCGCGCGCGCTGCGCGAAGGTGCGACACTGACACTCGATCTCTTTCCTGACATCGCACAAAGCGAGCTTGCTTTCCGGTTGTCGCGTCAGTCGCGCAAGCTCTCGGGGGCAAATAGGCTCCGCCGTGCGCTGCGGTTGGAAGGGGCGCGTCAGGCGCTGGTGATGGAGTGTGTGAGGCCATTACCGCAAGATCCCAAGGCACTCGCCGGCGCTCTGAAAGCGTTGCCTGTTCCCCTGCTTGGCCCGCACCCGCTTGATGAAGCAATATCAACGGCTGGCGGGGTCACGCGCTCTGCGGTGGATAACGGGTTGATGCTCCGCAAATGGCCGGGTGTTTTTGTCGCGGGTGAAATGCTCGATTGGGAAGCGCCGACAGGCGGTTATCTGCTCACCGCTTGCCTCGCGACAGGCCACTGGGCAGGGAAGCATGCTGCACAGTATCGCGCCTGATGCCTCTCTTTTGCAGAACTGCACTGGGCGCGGAGTTTATATTGCTGCCCCCTCCGAAGCGTGAGTCGCCTCTAAGGAAGCTGGTGGCGCATAAACAAGTCAGAAGAGATACAAATGCGCGCTGTTCGGCACTTGTGATGCTCCCAAACGCGTAAGGCGTGCCATTCCTGAGATCACTCAGTAAAACACGAAAGCTCTCACCCCTCGCAGCGCACCTTGGGTGGTGGTCCAGCGCGGCATGAATGGTCTTTCAGTAGCTCCTAACAAGCCCCACGAGGCGACCTTGCACCTGCACCTGATCATCGCGCAAAACTCTGGTTTCATAGGCCGGATTGGCAGCCTCCAATGCGATCATTCCGTTTTGCCGCCTGAACCGCTTCAAGGTCGCCTCATAACCGTCAACCAAGGCCACCACGATGTCTCCATTATCGGCTGTATCCTGTTCGCGGATGACAACGATATCGCCGTCATTGATACCAAGATCGATCATCGAGTCACCCTGCACCTCCAGCGCATAGTGAGCTTTGGAGCCCCTGACCATGCTACCCGGAATCGCAATGTCATTCACCCGTTCACTGATCGCCTCAATCGGTGTACCCGCTGCGATGCGCCCCATTATCGGCAATTCTAGTGCAGCAGCACCGGGGGCAATCCGCTCAGATGGTTTTGTCTGCTCGTGTGTGATGCCACCTTCCAATATTTGCGGCGAGAAGCCGTCTTTGACGAGAGCATCGGG
This sequence comes from Natronohydrobacter sp., assembly GCA_007125005.1. GTDB lineage: Bacteria > Pseudomonadota > Alphaproteobacteria > Rhodobacterales > Rhodobacteraceae > Roseinatronobacter. The sequence continues at coordinate 4,769 of SLDY01000061.1, read as the reverse complement.
CAGCTTGAGCACCTCGATCGCACGCGCTTTATGTGCAAGCCGCCGGATAAACCCGCGTTCCTCAAGCGCAGTGATGAGGCGATGGATCCCTGATTTCGAGCGCAAATCAAGTGCGTCTTTCATTTCTTCAAAGGATGGGGCTACACCATCAGCCTCCATCCGATTGTGAATAAGTTTTAACAACTCGATCTGCTTGCGCGTAAGCATGCCACCTCCTGCCAATGGGCGAGATCTCGAAGTGTTCTATCAATGTTCGCGACAATTGTCAATTAGTCACAGGGGGATATACCGCATTTGTTCGCCTGCTTTGCGAGCTTGATCATTTGCTTTGCGGATTAGCAGACAATCCGCTTCTACCAGCACACTGAGAAGCGCAGAATCCTGTCTGGGCAATGGTGTGATCGATGGGCCTGGTCCAAGCTTCGCGCGCATGTAGTGGGCGCGCGGGCCGTTTGGGCCCATGTCATGGGTCAGAATTGCACTGGCGCTGGGTAAGGGATAAGCTCCCAAGCCCTGCATTGCGCGCAATGCAGGCCGCAAAAAAAGATGTGAGCAAACGATTGAAGAGACGGGATTTCCAGGTAAGCCGAGAATGAGGGATCGCCCCAGGCGCCCGGCCATCAAGGGCTTGCCCGGTCGCATCGCCACCTTGAAGAAGGCGCGTCTTGCGCCCATGGCCTCGTAAACTGGACCCACCAGATCAAAATCACCAACAGAAGCTCCGCCGATGGTGATAATTATATCTGCATCCTGCGCCAGTTCCAGAACAGCGCGCAGGCTCGCTTCCGTGTCGCGTGCGATTGGCAAGATGCGCGCGTTGGCACCTTCAGCCTCTGCGATTGCCTTGATAGCAAACGCGTTCGAGGCGATGATCTGGTCGGCCTGTGGCTCCTCGCCCGGCATGACCAACTCGTCGCCGGTCCCGATAATAGCCACTTCAGGACGCTTGCTGACAGTGAGTCTGGAGCAATTCATCGCGGCCAGAAGGGCAAGTTCCACAGGGCGCAACCTTCGCGGTGCGCTGAGTTGGTCGTCAGCGGCAAAATCTTGTGCTTGTGGCCTGATATGCGTGACGCTGTCGGGGGTCTGGTCAAGAGTAATCAAGTCATTCTTTCGCGTCACGTTCTCCTGAATAATTACATGGGTCGCACCTTCCGGGATCGGCGCGCCGGTGAATATGCGCACGGCCTCGCCATCGCCAACCCGCCCTTCAAAACGTTTTCCGGCTGCGGTTTGTCCGATAATCTTAAAGCTTGCACCAGCGGCGAAGGGAGCTCTGACGGCATAGCCGTCCATTGCCGATCCGTCGAAGGGGGGCTGGTCGCGATTGGCGGTCACTGGCTGTCGCAACACCCGGCCAGAAGCCTCGATGAGGGAGATTTCTTCTGTTTCTGAGGGTTCCACCAAGGAGAAAACTTCCGCCAGCGCCTGCTCGACCGAGATCATGATATCTCCTCATAACGCCCGGATTTGCCGCCATCTTTCAGAACAACCCGGGTTTCGGTGATGGTCATCGATTTTTCGGCGGCTTTTAGCATGTCATAAATTGTCAAAGCTGCAACAGAGGCGGCTGTCAGCGCTTCCATCTCCACTCCGGTTTGGCCCGTGGTGCGCACTTCAGCGCGAATACGCACACCTGGAAGGTTTTCATCGACATTCAGGTCCAGCGTGACTTTTGTGATAGGTAGCGGATGGCAAAGCGGGATAAGGTCTGCACAGCGTTTTGCCCCCATAATTCCAGCAAGTCGTGCGACCCCGAGCACATCACCTTTCTTGGCGCGACCATCTGTGACAAGCGCTAATGTCTCGGGGCGCATCCTTACTGCACTTTCAGCGACCGCGATACGCGCAGTATGGGATTTTTCGGATACGTCTACCATATGCGCATGCCCATCGGCATTAAAATGTGTTAGTTTTTTCACATCACACCTTTTCAGGTAGAACAGGATCCGCCAGCAGAACCTTCGTCGCTTGCGCGACATTCTCGTGTCTCATCAGGCTTTCGCCGATCAGGAAGCTGCGCGCGCCAAAACCGGCAAGATCTGCCAGATCGGCAGGGCTGTGAAGACCGCTCTCGGCGATGAGTAGCTTATCCTTGGGTACAAGTCGTGACAGACGCCGCGTGGTGTCGAGCGTAACTTCAAACGTCTTCAGATCGCGGTTATTGACCCCCAGCAAAGGCGAAGTGAGTGACAGCGCACGCTCAAGTTCCTTTTCGTCATGTACCTCGACCAATACATCCATTTGCCAATCAATAGCAGCAGCTTCCAGCTCTTGTGCCTGTGCGTCAGACACCGAAGCCATTATGATGAGGATACAATCGGCGTGCAGTGCACGCGACTCGATGACCTGATAGGGATCATACAGGAAATCCTTGCGCAGGGCAGGCAACTGCGTGGCGCTGCGCGCTTCTGTTAGGAAGTGGTCTGCGCCTTGAAAGCTTGGTGTATCTGTGAGCACGCTGAGACATGTCGCGCCGCCAGCCTCGTAGGCACGCGCGAGTGCGGGGGGATCGAAATCGGCGCGGATCAAGCCTTTCGACGGGCTTGCCTTCTTTATCTCGGCAATCAGCCCGTAACCTTTTTTCTCCGCCCTGCGCAGCGCTTCGACAAATCCGCGCGGGGTAGGGGCATCGCGTGCATCGGCCTCCACCAAGTTGATTGGGCGGTTGGATTTGCGACTGGCAATTTCTTCCAGCTTGTAGGCTTTGATCGAGTCAAGAATCGTTGACATCAGAGACAACTCCAAAAGTCATGGTTTATGAGGGCTGATGCGGGCCAGCGTCTCGACGGCGTTACGTGCCGCTCCAGAGGCGATGCTTTCGCGCGCGCGCGCCACACCCTCAATCAATGAGTTACTCTGGCCTGCGACGACAAGCGCGGCAGCAGAATTCAACAGAACGGCATCTCGATAGGCAGAGCGCCCCGCACCATCCAGCACAGCGCGCAATTCGGCGGCATTCTCGCCGGGAGTGCCGCCGAGCAAATCCTCGAACTTGTGTTGCTGCAATCCAGCGTCTTCGGGGTGTAGCCGAAAGTCGCGCAATTGCCCATCTTCAAGCGCCACCACTTCACTTTCTGCAGCAATCGACAACTCATCAGTGCCATCACCACCGTGGACCAACCATGCGCGTTTGGTGCCGAGGGCCATCAAAGTTTCGGCCATAGGGCGCAACAAATCGGCTGAAAATGCGCCGGTCAACTGGTATTTCACACCCGCCGGGTTGGTGAGCGGGCCGAGAATGTTGAAAATCGTTCGTGTTCCCAACTCCATCCGGACGGGGCCGACATGGCGCATCGCCGGATGATGCATTGGCGCCATCATGAAGCCGATCCCGGCCTCGCTTATGGCCCGCTCGACCACATCCGGACCCACCATCACATTTATACCGAGTGCCCCAAGCGCGTCAGCCGCGCCAGATTTGGATGAGAGATTCCGATTGCCATGTTTGGCAACAGGTACGCCAGCCCCAGCGACTACAAAGGCTGTCGCTGTGGATATATTGAGTGTACCCTTACCATCGCCACCAGTGCCCACGATATCCATCGCACCGACTGGAGCATTAACTTTAATACATTTCGCACGCATCACGGCAGCAGCGGCTGCGTATTCGTTGACCGTTTCGCCTCGGGTGCGCAGCGCCATGAGAAAGCCGCCGGTCTGGGCTGGCGTTGCCTTCCCCTCGAAAAGCAGATTGAATGCTGTTTCTGCTTCGGCGCGTGACAACGGGCGCGATGCAGCAATGCCAATCAGAGGTTTGAGATCATCCATTATGCAGCCACGGCTATCTGATTGAGAAAATTTCTCAGCATGGCATGACCATGCTCTGAGCGAATGCTTTCGGGGTGAAATTGCACGCCTTCAATCGGCAAGTCACGATGGCGCAGCCCCATGATGAGGCCGTCGTCCAGCCAGCTTGTGATCTCAAGACAGGATGGAAGGCCCTCGCGCTCCACGACCAAGGAGTGATATCGGGTCGCGCGAAGCGGGGAGGGCAAGCCATTGAAAACACCTTGGCCTTTGTGATGCATCTGCCCGAGCTTGCCGTGCACAATCTGGGGCGCACGCACCACACGGCCCCCAAATGCCTGCCCAATGGTTTGATGGCCAAGGCACACACCCAGAAGCGGCACACGCGCCTCAGCTGCAGCAAGTGTCAGCGGCAGGCAGATACCCGCTTGATCTGGATCGCACGGCCCCGGCGACAGCACGATTGCAGCAGGCTGAAGTGACATGGCCTGCTGCACATCAAGCACATCATTGCGGTAGACATGAACATCTGCGCCCAGTTCACCCAGATAATGCACCAGATTATAGGTGAAGCTGTCGTAATTATCGATCAGGAGCAACATCGCGCTTGTCCGGAGCATGGGCAGGTTCAGACTACATGCCTTCGGTAGGAAGCGAAGGTCAAGTGCTTGGCGCTAATCGATTTGATCACGGAGCGTATTTGTGAGACCATTCCAGTGCAACGCGCAGTATAAGCGCGTGTCCAATGGTGGCGGGTCTTGAGGGAGCATTACGTGAAAAGCGGATTACTCGCAGGTTTGGCAACAGGAACGGCGCTCGCTGTCATTGGCGGGTTGGGGGCCGTAATTGTCCTCCCATCACCGGCACTGCGCGATGCTCCATCTGAGCACTTGGCGCGCGAAACAGTGGAAGAGGTGCCGGAACTGGACACCCAAGCACTTGTACCAGATGAGGTGACCGAAGAACGCCCTGAGGCTGAGCCTGAGCCTGAGCCTGAGCCATTGACTGAGCCTGAGCCT
>SLDY01000047.1 GCA_007125005.1 Natronohydrobacter sp. | reverse complement strand
TGACCCGTGCCTTGCCCTTCAGTGTGGCAAGGGCCTTGTTCACCAGTTCAGGCGAGGCAAGCGAACGCATGCCCACAGTTGTCGCTTTGTGCGTCGGCACGCGCAGGGTCATTTTTTCCTTCTCGAAGGAAATGACGAAAAGTTCCAGCTTCAGTCCGGCGATCTCCTGCTCCTCGATCGAGACTATCTGCCCGACCCCATGCGCAGGATAGACCACGTATTCATTGGGACGAAACTCGGATTTCTTCGCTTTCGACATTCACATCTTCCCCTCTGGTCCCACGCACACCAAAAAAGCCAATGCCGGAACATCGCGTTCCTGCAAGACCTGATCACTTTTCGATAAAAAAACGGCAGTTGGCAGCACTGCCGGTGTGAGACGGTTTCATGACATTTGCGATTCTATACCACAAAATTGTAGCGAATCAAAGTAGGTTCATGCCTGCCAGTCAGCGCAATTGCGCTTCTTACCCGCCTTCGCCGGGATTCTCCGAGAAGTATTTGGTCAGTTTATCCGCCTCACCATCGCGCTCTTCCGCACCGGGAAGAGGATCTTTCTTCGTGATGATAACCGGCCATGCTTCGGAATATTTGCGATTGAACTCAACCCATTCCTCCATATCAGGTTCGGTATCGGGCCGGATCGCGTCGGCCGGGCATTCAGGCTCACACACGCCGCAGTCGATGCACTCGTCAGGATGGATGACGAGCATGTTTTCGCCTTCATAGAAACAATCTACCGGACAGACCTCGACACAATCCGTGTATTTACAGGCAATACAATTGTCGATCACCACATAGGTCATGAAAGCATCCTCGGTCTGGGTCTGCGTCAGAGCGCGCGCATCGGGGGGGGACATAATCCAGTGCATCCGATCAATCAAGCGCATCTGGCGGCGGCGGCGCAAAACGCCTGCGCAGCCCCTTGTCAGGCCGGCCACCATGTACCGGGCGAGGACGCGACAGATCCTCGGGCGGGGGTGGCGGAGAAAGATCCTCGTAAAGCGCGCGCGCCTCGGGCGCAGGGCCGCGCCGGGTGCCGAGCTCGCGAATGCGCACAACGAACACGCGATCGTGCCGGGCGAAGGTCAGCACATCCCCTGCCCCGACCGCAAATCCCGGTTTTGCGATCCGCTGTGTATTGACGCGCACACCGCCATTCTCGATCAGCTTCACGGCAAGCGCGCGCGTTTTCACGAAACGCGCCTGCCAGAGCCATTTATCGAGCCGAAGCATTGGACGGGGTTCCGTCACGGCCTCATTCCCTGAGCTTGAGGCCCATCAATGCCGCAGCGAAGGGGTTGTCGGGGTCAATCTTGTCGCTCTTGCGGGCTGGGCCTGCGCTGTGTTCCCTTTTCGGCGGAGTTGTGCGTTGTTTCTGCTTGCCTGCCGCAGGTTTACCTGTCTTGGGCTTGCCGCCCCTGCGCCGGCCTTCCTGGGCCTTGCCCTCGGGACGCGCTTCGCGCCGGGGCCTTGGAGCCCAGGTAAAAGTACAGAAGAGTTCGATCTCATCGGCGGGCGGAGTCTGCGGCGCTGGTTCCGACACAGCCCCGGCGTCAACTCCCTCCTCAGAAACAGGCGCAGCTTCATTGGAGATTTCCGCTGGTGTCTCGGCGGTTGCCTCCTGCACTGGCTCTGACCCGGGCAGGTCCGGCTTCATCTTCGCCCGCTCGCCCTTTTCTGCCTTGTAGCCCAGACCCTCCATCAGATCAGCGAACTGCTCAAGCGTCGTGCCGGTGATCGACAGCATATCCGGTGTCGCCTCAAACCCGGCACGGCTGTCGCAGGCGCGCAGCAGGTCCGCCAGACGTTCCAGCATATCGATACGGATCGCGCGTGCCCCCGAAGGCCGGTAACCCGCCATCAGATAATGCGCAGAGGGCACTTCGGGGATATGCGGGATGGTAACAAGCCCGGGCGGCGGGCTCTCGGGAAACTCATCCAGCCCATCTGAAAGCGCGCGCAAAACAAGCCGCAACCGCGTCGGCGCAGGTTTGAGCAACAGCGGCAGAAAAATGGTGAATTGCCCAAAGCGCACCCCATGTTTGCGCAGCATCCCACGGGCTTCCTGATCAAGCGCTTTCACATCAGCGGCGATCTGCTCGCGCGGGATCACCCCCATCGCTTCAACAAGCTGGAACGCAACACCCCGCGCAAGACCGCTGAGCGTTTCATCGCGCGACATGTTCAGGAGTGGTTCGAAAAGTGCAGCGATCTTGCGGTCGATGAAATGCTGCAAACGGCGACGGACTTTCTCGGCTACGTCCGGCCCCGCCTCGTCATCGACGAATGCCTGAACCTGCGGGCGCAGCGCATCGTCGCCGCGGATCAGCTTGCCTACAGCAGTCGTGCCCCACATCAGCCCGCCCTGCTCGGTGAAATCGAACTCGGTATCGGCTGCATTATAAAACTTGTCGGCGCGTAGATGGAAAAGCGGTGTCAATGCTGCCAGAGACGCCTGCCGCAAGGTCTTTGCCTCATCCGCGCTTGCGGTCTTGTCCTGCCGGAAGCGAAACCCCTCTAGCCGACCGATCAGTTCGCCCTCGACCGTCACTTCGCCGTTGTCGTTCACCTCAGCCACAAGGCTCTCCTTCTGCTTCAACCGGCGCAATAGCACGCTGGTGCGCCGGTCAACAAATCTTTGCGTCAGCCGTTCATGAAGCGCGTCTGACAAGCGGTCTTCTACAGCGCGCGTTTCGCCACGCCAATGGTTTTCGTCATCCACCCAGGCTTTTCGCTGTGCAATATAAGTCCAGGTGCGGATATAGGCGAGACGTTTGGAAAGTGCGTCAATATCGCCATCGGTACGGTCAATGCGTTTGATATTGCGAGCAAGCCAATCGCTCTCTATCCGCCCCTGCCCTTGCAGAAAGTCGAACAAACGCCCCAGAAGTCCAGCATGTTCTGCCGCCGAAATACCCCGAAAATCGGGGACGCGGCACACATCCCACAAGAGCTTCAGATCGCGGGCATCACGCAGACGGTCGCGGATCTCGGGCTGAGATGCGAGAGTTTTCAGTGCCGCCACATCATCGGCATCGCGCGCTCGTGTGAGCCAGTCATTGTCGGTTTGTCGCTCGAGTGACGCAACCAAGCGCTCAGGGGCACCAAAATCCAGCCTTGCATTGCGCCATTGCAGCTTGCGAACAGGCAGAAATGTGTGGCTCTCAATGGCCTCGACAACCTCGTCGGGCAAGGGTCGCGCCTCGCCGGTCACACCGAATGAGCCATCGCTCTGATAGCGCCCGGCCCGCCCCGCAATCTGGGCCAGCTCATCGGGCCCCACCGGGCGCATCCGGCGGCCATCGAATTTGCGCGTGGCCGAAAAAGCCACATGCTTGATATCGAGATTGAGCCCCATACCGATAGCATCAGTCGCCACCAGATAATCGACATCACCATTCTGATAAAGCGCCACCTGCGCATTGCGTGTGCGCGGCGATAATGCCCCCATAACCACCGCGCAGCCGCCCTTCTGGCGCCGGATCAGTTCCGCAATGGCATACACATTCTCAACACTGAAGCCTACAATCGCACTGCGAGCAGGCATTCTGCTTATCTTTTTCGAACCTGAATAGCTGAGTTGCGACATCCGCTCGCGACGCTGGAAACTGACCCCCGGCACAAGTGCCGCAATCGCACTGCGCATCGTATCCGAGCCCATGAAAAGTGTCTCATGCAAGCCACGCGCCGCAAGCAGCCGCTCTGTAAAGACATGCCCGCGCTCAGGGTCGGCGCAGAGCTGGATCTCGTCAATCGCCACAAAATCCGCGCCGATCTCGAGCGGCATCGCCTCAACCGTGCACACCCAATACTGGGTGCGATCTGGTACGATCCGCTCCTCTCCGGTGACAAGCGCGACGCAATCGGGGCCGCGTATCGTGCGGATGCGATCATAGACCTCGCGCGCCAGCAATCGCAGCGGCAAGCCGATAACCCCGGTGCGATGGGCCAGCATCCGCTCTATAGCATAATGGGTTTTGCCGGTATTCGTGGGACCGAGCACCGCAACAGCCCGAGACTGCGCGCGCATGTTCATATGCCCTTACCCCCAACGCCTTCTGGCTGATAACTTACAACGCGACCCCTGACAGGCGCCGCTCCAGCCGTTCGAGCGCCGCTTTTACGTCATCGCGATGAGGATGTATAGCATAGGCAGACGAATAGGCACGCTGCGCGCGGTCATATGACTCGACATCTTCCAGTATCCGCCCGACCCCGGCCAATGCCGAGAAATGCTGCGGATTCAGGCTCAGCGTCTGGTGCAGATCATTCATTGCCAAGCCCAGTCGCCCAGCCATGAACCATGCCATTGCCCGCGCATGATACCCTTCTGCAAACTCGGGCGCATGATCTATCACAGCCGAGAAATGGTCGATCGCGCCAGCCGTATCACCACGCAGCATCGCCTCGCGCCCGCGCATCAGCAGCAAATCCGCGCTGGCAGAGCCGGAGCGCGACCAGAGCCTCCCGATCTGGCGCTCGATGCGCTGCCAGGCTTTCTGTTCTGGATCGCGCAAATCTTCGAGAAGCTGCAAAACCTCCTCCGACTGCGCTGCATCGCTGGCCAGCGCCGGTGCGAGGGTAAAAAACCCTGCAAATGCCGCAACGGCACAATTGAGAAAGGCGCGTTGTAATCCCATATCTGCGAGTGTAGCGCATTCGTCGCATGAATCCATATCTGCGGCATCACAAAACGGAGCACCCGATGAGCGACATTCTAGACCACGCCGTAAAAGCCCTGAGCGTACGGCTTTCCGATGGTTTCGACGGCACTGCGAAATTCGAGATCAAAGACGAAGGCACGATCATGGTCGATGAAAACGGCGTGCGTGTAGGCGATGAAGAGGCCGATGTCACAATGATCGCCAGCGCAGAGACCTTTCAGGGCATCATCGAAGGCGATGTGAACCCGACGATGGCATTCATGTCGGGCAAGTTGAAGATCGAAGGCAATATGGGGCTCGCGATGAAACTGGGGGCAGCGCTCAGCTGATGAATGCCCCCTTCTTCGCGGATGTGGCCGACGCGCCTGCCCCCGCGCAGGTCAACTGGGCATATGCGGAAGATGGAACAAGGCTGCGCATCGCGCTCTGGCCGACAGGCCCGAAGGGCATGATCAGCATATTTCCGGGACGAACCGAGGTTATCGAGAAATATGGCCGCGTGGTCACGGATTTGCTTCGGCACGGCTATGGCGCATCAGTGATCGACTGGCGCGGGCAAGGCCTCTCTGATCGCTTGCCCAGCCGCCCTCTGCTAGGCAATATCGCCGATTTCGCGCTTTATCAGCGCGATGTTGCCACCTATCGCACCGCAATCGATGCATTCGCACCCAATGCGCCCCGCTTTGTGCTTGCGCATTCCATGGGCGGGTGCATCGCGCTGCGCGCGCTTCTCGACGGGTTCCCCGCGCGCGCGGTAAGTTTCTCTGCACCGATGTGGGGCCTCCCACTCACAAGTTTCACGCGCCACGGCGTGGTCACCATGACCGCTGCCCTGCGTCTTGCAAAACGCGACCTGCGCGAAGTTCCCGGTGCGGGAATCGAATTCCGCCTGTGGGAAAATCCTTTTGATAACAACGAACTGACCACGGATCGGGACACCTACACGTGGATGCAGAATCAGCTTCACGCGCATCCCGATCTACGCCTCGGCGCGCCCAGCCTGCGCTGGCTGGTGGCAGCGCTTGGCGAAACCACGGCACTCGCAAAGTTTCAGCCCCCCAAGATCCCCGCTTATTGCGGGCTTGGCACACGCGAGGCCATCGTCTCCAGCACAGCCATTTCGGAGCGCATGAGCGAGTGGCCCGACGGGCATTTGCAGGTTTTCGATGGCGCGCTGCATGAATTACTCATGGAACGCCCCGCGATTCGTACCCCCTTTATAAGAGCCACTTGCGCACTCTTTGACGCGCAGCTGGACTGAGGCAGCAAAACATTGTGAGTGAGGGTCACACCCATTTCTGTTCTACACAAAAGGAGAACTCCATGACCATTACAATCTATGGGATCAAAACCTGCGATACATGCCGAAAAGCGCTCAAGGCCCTGCCCGAGGCGGAGTTTCGCGATATTCGCACGGCGCCCCTCAATGATGACGAGCGCACGGAATTTCTGGATGCATTTGGTGCGAGCCTCATCAACCGCGCATCAACCACATGGCGCGGGCTTGCAGAGAATGAGCGTGCAAACCCGGCCGAAAGCCTGCTGGCGACATATCCGACGCTCATGAAGCGCCCTGTCATTCGAGTAGAGGATCGCCTTTATCTGGGCTGGAAAGCCGATACTCGGTCAGCCCTCGGCATCGGCTAGGGCACCAGTCAGAGCAATTTGAGATCGCTGGCGGATTCCCGACCGTCCCGGCCTGCACGAAGTTCGTAAGAGACCTTCTGATCGTCCGCCAGCCCTGTCAGTCCGGCGCGTTCAACGGCCGAGATATGCACGAATACATCCTTCCCGCCGCCTTCTGGCGCGATAAAGCCATAGCCCTTGGTCGTATTAAACCACTTCACGGTGCCTGTCGGCATCGGTATTTCTCCTCGTTTTCGCTACCCGCGGCGGTATTGCCCCGGGGACGTTCAGCCAGCTCTTCCTTGGCCGGCTGCGAGAACAGAGGCGGTCTTAGAAAGTCTGTCATCCCACACTTAATTTTGCCACAGACGGGTTAAAACGCAAGAGTTTTGCGCCTATTTGCGACCTGCGGGAAGGATTCGCCAAAGATTCAGAAGGATGCCTCAAAGATGCGCAATGCGGCACTCACACTCGGACTCATTGGTGGCCTTTGGGGAATGCTGGTGGGTTTTTTCAGCTTCGGCTACACGGATTTGCTGATTCGCTACCCCGAACTGGCGGAGTTAACTGGCGGTGTCGCCAATATGGCCCTGATCCGTTCGATGAGCCTTGTCGCGCCTATTCTCGCCATCGCAGGAGCCGCAATGGCGCGCTCTGCCAATCTTGTGGGTGGCGGCTTGCTGCTGGTCTCCAGCGCGGGGATGTATCTCGCTTTCGGCTTCGGGGTATTTACCATGTTTCCGATCGCAATGTGTGCTCTGGCCGGACTTCTTGCACTGGGCGCGCGCCAGCCGGATCCGCATTAAGCGCTTGACTTATCTGCCGCGCGGCCCCATGTGCCATGCCATACGGATCTTGCCGCGTGAGCAATATGATCGATCCGGGCAGGGCATTCCGCCCGATAAATGCTTCCCGACATCACGCGTGGGGGGCGGCGCATGACCTGCGCCCCCAAACCCGCCCCGGCCTTCGCCGTGGGCTTTTCGCCTGTTGCGACAGGCCGTGAGAGGACTGACTTTGACTGATTTTACCATGTTCGGGCTGCGCCCGGTGCTGATGACCGGGCTTGAAGCCCATGGCCTGAGCACCCCCACCCCGATCCAGGCGCGCGCGATCCCGATGATCATGCAGGGCCACGACATTCTGGGGCTGGCACAGACCGGCACGGGCAAGACGCTGGCTTTTGGCCTGCCGCTGATGCACGCACTGCTGGGCGCGGGCCGCCCTTCCCCGAAAACCACACAGGCGCTGATCCTTGCACCCACACGCGAGCTGGTCAACCAGATCGCCGAGACGCTGAATGGTTTTGCCCGCAAGACGCCGCTCAAGGTGCAACGCGTTGTCGGTGGCGCGGGGCTGAACCCGCAGATCCAGAAACTCGCCAAAGGCTGCGATATTCTTGTCGCCACCCCGGGGCGCCTGCTCGATCTGCTCGACCGCCGCGCGCTGACGCTTTCGGAAACGCAGATGCTGGTGCTCGATGAGGCCGATCAGATGCTTGATCTGGGCTTCATCCATGCGCTGCGCCGGATCGCAAGCCTGCTACCGAAAGAGCGCCAGACGCTGATGTTCTCGGCCACGATGTCGAAACAGATGAACGAGATCGCAGAGGCTTATCTCGATCGTCCCGAGCGCATTCAGGTGGCCGCCCCTGGCCGCCCGGCAGAGAAGATCGACCAGGCAGTTCATTTTGTTGCCCAGGGCGACAAGGCGCGGCTGCTCGAAGACTACCTCAAGGCGCATCCCGATGAGCGCGCCCTTGTCTTCGCGCGCACCAAACATGGCGCAGAAAAGCTGATGAAGCTGCTGAATTCGTGGGAGATCCCTGCAGGATCCATCCATGGAAACAAGAGTCAGGCACAACGCGAGCGCACGCTGCAATCGTTCCGCGAAGGCCGCATCAATGTGCTGGTTGCAACCGATGTGGCCGCCCGTGGGATCGATATTCCCGATATGCGTCATGTCTATAATTACGAGCTGCCCGAAGTGCCCGAAAACTATGTCCATCGCATTGGCCGCACGGCACGCGCTGGCGCCTCTGGCCGGGCCATCGCCTTCTGTGCACCCGCCGAGATGGGCGATCTGCGCGCCATCGAGCGGCTGATGAAGCGTGATCTTGCCATTGCTGGCGGCACGCCATGGCCGGATGAACTTGCAGGCCCCGCCCGTGCACAGGCCCGCAAACGCGGCCCCGCCCGTGGTGGCCCGCGCCCGGCCAAAACCGAAGCGCAACGCCCCCGCGCAGGTGGCAAGCGTCGTGCGCCCGGAAAATCCGGCGGCAAGGATCGTGTCCGCCATTCAGCCTGAGAGACCACCATCAAACCCGGCCCCAGTGGCCGGGTTTTTCATTAGCGGATTTTCAGCGTCGCCAGTCCGATCAACGCCAGAACCAGCGAGATGATCCAGAAGCGGATCACGATCTGCGGCTCCGCCCAGCCTTTCTTCTCGAAATGATGATGAATCGGCGCCATCAGAAAGACGCGCTTGCCGGTGCGCTTGTAATAAAGCACCTGAATAACAACCGAGAGCGTCTCGACCACGAAAATACCGCCCACAATGGCCAGCACGATCTCGTGTTTGATCACCACTGCAATGGCTCCCAAAGCACCACCCAGCGCAAGCGAGCCAGTATCACCCATGAACACAGCCGCAGGCGGCGCATTATACCACAGAAAGCCCAGCCCCCCACCACCCAGCGCGGCTGCGAAAATCAGCAACTCCCCTGCGCCGGGTACGTAATGCACATCCAGATAAGACGTGAAATCGACCCGCCCCACAGCATAGGCGATCACCCCCAATGTGCCCGCAGCAATCATCACCGGCATGATGGCAAGCCCGTCCAGACCGTCTGTCAGATTGACGGCATTTGCCGCGCCCAGGATTACAAACGCGCCGAATGGTACGAAAAACCAGCCCAGATTGAGCAGCGCCTCCTTGAAAACGGGAACTGCGAGCTGCCCTTGTAGCGCGGGCGGGTGCAGATACATCGAAGCGAGGGCCGCGGTGAGCCCGATGACAGTGCCCATCGCCAGCCGCACGCGCCCCGGCACGCCTTTCACATTGCCCCGCGAGACCTTGGCCAGATCATCTGCAAAGCCGATCAGGCCAAAACCCACTGTAACCAGCAGCACGATCCAGACATATCCATTGTCCCACCGCGCCCAGAGCAGCGTCGCAAGCACCAGCGCCGAAATGATGAGCAACCCCCCCATTGTTGGCGTGCCGGTCTTGGTCAGCAGATGGCTCTCCGGGCCATCTTCGCGGATTGGCTGACCATTGGACTGGCGGCGGCGCAGCATATTGATCAGCGGTTTGCCAAAGAAAAAGCCGAAAAGCAGTGCCGTCAGAAAGGCAGCGCCCGCGCGGAACGTGATGTAGCGAAACAGGTTAAAGCCCGGAACAATATCGGCAAACTCAGTAAGCCAGAAAAACATCCGTCAATTTCCCTCTACAGCGCGCGATGCGGCATCAAGATTACGCAGCCGATCCACCACGCGCGAGACAAAACTCGATTTCGAGCCTTTCACCAGCACAATATCGCCCGGCCCCACCAGAAGATGCGCAAGCTGCGCCAGGTCTTCGGCCCGCGACACATGCCGCCCGCGCTTGCGCTGAGGCAGGGCGGCATGGAGCGCAGCCATACGCGGCCCGACAGTATGAACCATATCTACCGCATGCATTGCCGGGTATTGCGCCACAGCACTGTGCATCGTCATCTCATCTGGCCCGAGTTCCAGCATATCGCCCAGAATTGCGATACGCCGTCCGGGGCGGCCAGCGCCGTCACGCTCGGGCTGCATGATCGAGAACATGTCCAGCGCGGCCTCCAGCGAGGCTGGGTTGGCGTTGAACGCATCATCAACAAGCGTGAAAGACAGCTCCTCCACAGGATCCAGCTGTATTTTCTCGCGCAAACCCCGGCCGGAAGGCGGCTGCCAGCGCCCAAGCGCGAGTGCAGCGCGCACCAGATCGCAGTCCAGCGCCTGTGCCACTGCAAGACAGCCCAGCGCATTGACGCCAAAATGCGCGCCAGCATTTGCAAGACGCACTGCAAGGCGCAATTGCCCGATCTGTGCACGCATCACGAGCGCAAGTTCTGTCTGGCTCATATCATGCAGCCGGATCTCTGGCGCGTCCTTGCCAAAGGGCAGACACACCCCGCCCGCGGCTCTCGCAGCCTCTTCGAGAATCGGGCTCGTTGGCAGATCGCATGGATAGATGGCATGACCACCGTATTCCAATCCACTAAAAATACTCGCCTTTTCAGACGCAATCCCGTCGATGCTCTCGAACGCTTCCAGATGGGCTGGCGCGATAGCAGTAATCATCGCAACATGCGGACGGGCGAGCTTCGCAAGCGGCGCGATCTCGCCGGGATGGTTCATCCCGATCTCTACCACAGCGAAATCGGTCTCGGGGCGCAGCCGCGCCAGCGTAATCGGCACGCCCCAATGGTTGTTGAAACTCGCCTCAGCCGCTTGCACGGTCCCGAAATCCGACAACATCTCGCGCAGCATTTCCTTGGTCGAGGTCTTGCCCACGGAGCCTGTGACCGCGACCACCCGCGCCTTGGCCCGCGCGCGCCCGGCCGCGCCCAGCGCAGTCAGTCCCGCCATCACATCCGCCACCACCAAGAGCGGTGCGTCCTGTGGCACGCCCTCGGGGCGATAGGCAACCATTGCCGCCGCCGCGCCCTTTTCCAGCGCCTGCGCCACGAAATCATGCCCATCCCGCGCGGCCTTGAGCGCAACGAACAGGTCCCCCGGCTGGAGACTGCGTGTGTCAATCGAGATACCGCTGGCCTGCCACGCGCCTATGGCCTGCCCACCTGTTGCCATTTCGGCCTCCGCAGCGCTCCAGAGGCTCATGCCCGTGCCTCCAGCGCAGCAATCGCAACAGACGCCTGCTCAACATCATCGAAAG
Organism: Natronohydrobacter sp.; assembly: GCA_007125005.1. Taxonomy (GTDB): domain Bacteria; phylum Pseudomonadota; class Alphaproteobacteria; order Rhodobacterales; family Rhodobacteraceae; genus Roseinatronobacter. The sequence goes on along the minus strand of SLDY01000047.1, from coordinate 15,592 downwards.
GATAAACCGTATCGGCCACGATCTGCCCGGTCTCATGCCCCTTGCCCGCGATCAGCAGGGCATCGCCCGGTCCCAGAGCATCCACGGCGCGCAAAATCGCCTCAGCACGATCTCCAACCTCATTGGCATCAGGACAGGCTTGCAGAATCTCTGCACGGATGGCGGCTGGATCTTCGGATCTCGGGTTGTCGTCTGTCACATATACAACATCTGCGTTCTCAACCGCCGCTTTGCCCATCAAGGGCCGCTTGCTCCTGTCGCGATCTCCCCCTGCGCCGAAAACCACCACCAAACGCCCCATCACATGCGGACGTAAAGCCTGCAACGCAACCGCCAACGCGGCTGGCGTATGCGCATAATCTACAAAAACCGGCGCGCCATTGGCCCGTGTGCCCGCCAGCTGCATCCGCCCGCGCACGCCTTCTAGCCGCGCAAGCTGCATCGCGACCTCACCCATCTCGGCTCCGCAAGCCAGAACCAACCCGACGGCCGCGAGCACATTCTCAGCCTGAAACCCGCCAATCAACGGCAGATGCTCCTGATAGACCCGCCCGTCATAGGAAAAGCGCAGGATTTGCCCTTCAGCCTCGAACCGCTGGTTCAGGATACGCAGATCAGCCTCGGCATGGCGCCCGATGGTCAGTGTCCCCTGCCCACGCGCTTCTGCAATGGCCAGTATCTCGGCGCCTTCCGGGCCATCCATGTTGATCACGGCCACGCCATCATCCGGCAGCACGCGCGAAAACAGCTGTGCCTTTGCAGCAAGATAGGCTTCCATCGAATGATGATAATCCAGATGGTCCTGCGAAAGATTGGTAAACGCCGCCGCGCGCAAACCGACCCCATCAAGCCGGCGTTGGTCCAGCCCATGTGACGAGGCTTCCATCGCGGCATGGGTCACGCCCGCCTGCGCCATCTCGGCCAACAGACGGTGCAGCGTGATCGGATCAGGCGTGGTATGCGCGAGCGGCGCAGAAAACGCGCCCTCTATCCCGGTTGTGCCGATGTTAGCTGCCTCATGGCCCAAGGCCATCCAGATCTGACGTGTGAAACTCGCCACCGAGGTCTTGCCATTGGTGCCGGTCACGGCAACCATAACCTCAGGTTGCACGCCAAACCACAGCGCAGCCGCCCCGGCCAGAGCGGCACGCGGATCTTCCGCGAGCACCAGCGCAGCTGTGCTTTCGGCAAGCGCTTCGGCTGCCAGTTCGGCCCCTTCACGGTCAGTCAGTACAGCCGCCGCACCCATCCTGAGCGCATATCCGATGAACTCGCCGCCATGCACCCGACTGCCGGGAAGCGCGGCAAAAAGACCGCCCTCGCAGACAGCCCGGCTGTCAATGGCAAGACCGCGCACTGTCACATTCCCCCCGCGACTTGGGTTCAGACCCAGCGCAGAGAGCGGGCGGGGGGGCAGATCGATCACACGCAGCTTCCCTTCACGGTGGCATGGGTGGCGCCTGTTACTCCAGTTTGGCGCCACTGTTCAATGGCTCAAATCCCTGAGACGCTCATTGTGCTGCAAGGAGTGTCGCATTCGCCGTGTCAAGCGCCACCGGGCGCAGATCCAGCAGCGGGGCCACGCGCCGCGTGATCTCTCCCGAGACGGGCACAGCAGTCCAGCCGGCGGTGCGCCGTGGCTCCGGGCCTGTCGTATCAACCGGTTCATCAAGCGTCACCACCAGTGCATAGCGCGGCTCATGCGATGGAAAGACACTGGCGAAGGTCGCGAGCACGGCATCTTGCTTGTAGCCCCCCCCGCGCGGATTGGGCTTGTCGGCAGAGCCGGTCTTGCCGCCCACCGGGTAGCCGGGAATCCGCGCGAAAGAGGCCGTTCCTTCCTGCACAGTTTGATGCAGCATCAGCTTTATCTGCTGCGAGGTGCGTTCAGAAATCACTTGCTCTCCGGGGCGAACCTGAGCCTGGCGCAACAGTGTAGGCGTTACCTTATGGCCGCCATTGACCAGCGTCGCATAGGCCGCAGCCAGCGCCAGCGGGCTGGTGGACATGCCATGACCATAGGAAATCGTCATCACAGACAGATCAGACCAACGATCCGGCAAGAGCGGGCGGGCACGCGCGGCTTCTGAGACTTCCAGCGGCATCGACTCGAGCAGACCGAGCTTGCGCAGGAATTCCTGCTGCCTCTCTGCGCCGATAGTCTGCATGATCCGCGCAGTGCCGATATTCGAAGATTTGACAAGCACGTCCTTTACCGAAAGCTGAGGGCCATAATTGCGGAAATCGCGGATCCGGAAGCGCCCCCATGTCAATGGTCCGCGCGTGTCAATCATGGTCGATGGTGTTACTTCGCCGTCTTCCAGAGCTTGCGCCACCGCAAAGGTTTTCATCACCGATCCCAACTCGTAATAACCCTGCACCGCGCGGTTAAACAGCGGGCTGTCTGCGGGCTCGCCCTCTGTCGGTGGTGGCGGGCGGTTGTTCGGATCGAAATCGGGCAGGGAAACAAGGCTTATTATTTCGCCCGTATGCACATCCATCAGCACGGCTGTCGCGCCGCGCGCATTGAGCACACGCTTGCCGCCCTCAAGGACTTCAGTGACAATGGCTTGTACCGTCAGATCCAGCGAGAGCCGCAACGGCTCGCCTATACGTGCCGGGTCGCGCAACCGCTCCTCGAAAAACAGCTCGCTCCCCGCAACACCGATCACCTCCGCAGCGCGCACACCCTGTTGCCCGAAACTTGCCCCACCCAGGACATGCGCAGCCATCCGGCCATTGGGATAAAGCCGCATTTCGCGTGGTGCAAAAAGCAGGCCAGGCTCACCAATATCATGCACCTCTTGCATCTGCTCGGGTGAGAGCCGTGTGCGGATCCAGATGAAACGGCGATTGGGATCCGTAAAGCGCGCGACCATGCGTGCGGCATCAATATCGGGGAAAATACGCGCAAGCTCCTGTGCAGCATGCTCCGGGTCCACCATGCGGCGGGTTTCGGCATAAAGCGCATGGGTGGCCATATTGGTGGCAAGTACACGGCCATTGCGGTCCACAATATCGGCGCGCGCACTCGAGATATCTTCACTGGCACCGCGAGATACTTCCATCGGCTCAGTCGCTGCCAGAAGCCCCATGCGCGCACCCAGCACGACAAAGGCACACATGAACAGAAGTGAAAGCGCCAGCAATCGGGTCTCGGCCCGCGAGCGCGCCTGATCGCGCGCGGCCTCCTGACGCAGGCGACGATTTTCGCGTTCGATCAGATCGGGGTTTTCTCCACGCTCACGCGCTTGGAGGACACGCGCCAGAGGGCGCAGCGGAGTGCGGATCATGGCAGCTGCTCCTCCAATGTCTCCGAAAGTGTCTCGATCGCGCCAAAAACCTCAATTGTTTCACCCAAATCAGCACCGAATTGCGGCATGGGATAGGCGATCTGGCCAATTTCCCCGAAATGCATCGCCGTGATCGGCACCAGCTTGAGGCGCTCGAAGTTTATATCGACAAGCTCGCGCAGGCGGTCGGGGCGATTGAGATAGGCCCATTCTGCGCGCTGGATGCGCAGCGAGCCTTCCAGATTTGAAATTTCACGCTCCAGCGCGCTGCGTTCATTCATCGCGCTTTGCGTAAGATGGTTCTCACGATAAGCCCAGGCGGCGAGCGCGATCACTCCCAAAGCGGTGAAAAGATAGAGCAGACTTCGCATCCTTACTGTCCCTTCTCGCGTGCTAGTTGTGGCAATCCAAGGCGCGAGCGATCCACTGGTCCAGCGGGTGCCTCCAGCCGTTCGGCCATCCGCAACCGCGCAGATCGTGCACGCGGATTCTGCGCGAGTTCATCGGCATCCGCACTCACCCCGCCACGCTCGATCAGCCGGAAGCGCGCCTCAATCGCTACGGCTTCGGGCGCGTGACGACTGCCTCCGCCCCCCTGCCCCGCGCGCGCGGCAAGAAAGCGTTTGACCACCCGATCCTCCATTGAATGAAAACTGACCACCGCAAGCTTGCCGCCCGGCTTCAAGGCGCGCTCCGCTGCCTCCAGTCCAGCAACCAGCGCTTCAAATTCCGCATTAACGGCAATGCGCAGCGCCTGAAAGCTGCGCGTGGCCGGATGGCTCTGACCGGGTTTGGGGCGTGGCAGGCACGCACTGACAATAGCAGCGAGCTGCAAGGTCGTCTCGATCGGTGCGTTCTGTCTTGCGGCCATGATGGCACGCGCGATCCGGCGCGCGGCACGTTCCTCGCCAAAGTGAAAGAGGATATCCGCAAGCGCGGCTTCGTCCGCCTCATTGACCAGATCCCGCGCCGAAAGCCCCTGCTGCGACATCCGCATATCAAGCGGCCCATCCTTGGCGAAGGAGAACCCGCGCTCGGCGAGATCAAGCTGCATGGAGGAGACGCCCAGATCAAGCACCACCCCATCCACCGGCGCGCCGGTGTGACGGTCGAGTTCGGCGAAATTACCCGCCACCAGCGTCATGCGGCTGCCATAGTCACGCGCCCAGCCCTGCGCCATCTCCAGCGCCAGCGGATCGCGGTCAATTCCGATCACACGCTCTGCGCCCGCGTCCAGAAGCGCGCGCGCATAACCCCCCGCGCCCAGCGTGCCATCCACCCAGACGCCCCGGATCGGGGCCAGTGCCTCAAGGATCGGGCGCAGCAGAACCGGAATATGCGGGGTCTCGGGTGTGCCCTGCATCATACCTCACGCAAAAAGGGACGCGACTCCGGCAACAGGATACGCGGGTCATAATCGGCAGGCTTGTCTTCATCGAGCGCATCCTCCTCGGCCCCGTAGACCGATTCATAGGTCGCGTTCTTCCAGATTTGAAAATGGTCGTTCAGACCCACAAACCGCGCTTTCTCATCTGCCGTCAGTTCCAGCTTGTCGCGCAGGTTCTGCGGCAGGATGATGCGCCCATCCTCATCAATCTGCGCCTCGACGGAATTCGCATGATAGGTCAGCTCCATCTCTTTGCGCGCGCGCGAGCCGGGCTGCATCATGTCAATGCGATCCTCGATCACTTCCATTGCCAGTATCGTGAAGCAGTCGAGTCGTCTTTGGTACTTCAGCCCCGAGACGATGATGAAATTGGGCCTTAGCCCTTCTTTCCAATCCGGATCCCCGCGCTCGATGACACGGCGGAACGAAGCCGGGACCGACACGCGACCCTTTGCATCCACCTTCTGGTGGTATGTGCTTCTGAACCTGCGTGCCACAGCGCGGCGGTCCTTTTTTCTAAAGCGCCCACAAGGGGATAGGCGCAAATGAAAACGGCGGATCGAGCTGCTGCCACTGCCCGATCCGCCGACTGTCCCATCTCTGGGTGCCCGGTTGGCGCTCGCTCCTTGGGGGGGAGGGGGATGCTGCTCGCGAGCGCGCCGGATCTCTTTTCATTCCAAGATAAAGCGGGTGCCTGTATGAAACTGCCTCGGTGGGGTCTTTGGTGCCCCTTAGCTGCCCGTTCATCTTGCAATATGGAATGCCATGGAACTTTATGGTCAGCAAGGAAAAAGATGGAACCTCTGCATCAAGCCAGGAGCCGCCACGCGCAAACTTACCCACAGGATGCTGTGGATAACCCGTAAACTCATCAATATATGGTAAGAACAATTTTAGAACGCGCCGAGATAGGCGATAGCTCCATAGCTGACAAGCCCCGAAGGAAGACCCCTTCTTTGCGTCAAAAGAATTGGCTTTCAGGAGGTGTTGTTGCAGACGCGCAACAAAATTGCGCCTCCGCACATGGAAACTCAGGAAAGCTTTGACCGAAAATTTCCAGAATCTGCGTCAATAACGCATCGAATCACAGGGCAGTGATTCGTCTGAGAGAAGTTCGTGAAGCATCAGCCAGAGGGTCCATAAGATTCCATGAGCGGATCAAACCTCGTCATCCGCAGGGAACCACCCCGTCCCATGAAATCCCGTGCAACGCCGAATGGCCATCTGGCAGAGCAGTTACAACACCGCGATCAGTCGCTTGGCCATCCGCTCATAGGCACCCGCCACAGGGCTGTCAGTTGCCGCAACCGGCACGCCGCCATCCCCGGCCACTCGCACTTCCACGCTCAGAGGCAATTCGCCAAGGAAAGGCAGCCCCTGTTTTTCGGCCTCGACACGCACGCCACCTTCGCCAAAGATATGTTCTTCATGGCCGCATTTGGGGCAGATGAAGGTAGACATGTTCTCGATCAGGCCCAGAACCGGGGTTTTCAGCGTCTGAAACGCCCTGAGCGCCTTGCGCGCATCAAGAAGCGCGACATCCTGCGGGGTAGAGACGACAATTGCGCCACGCACATCAAATTTCGAACACAAGGTAAGCTGTATATCCCCCGTGCCCGGCGGCATATCGACAATCAATACATCAAGCCGCCCCCATTCAACCTGCGTCAGCAATTGCTGAAGCGCCCCCATCAGCATGGGGCCACGCCAGACGACGGCCTCATCAGGCTGCATCATCAACCCGATCGAGATCATGGTCACACCATGCGCCTTGAGTGGAATAATGGTTTTGCCATCAGGCGATGACGGGCGACGGTCCACACCCATCATGCGCGGCTGGCTCGGCCCATACATATCGGCATCCAGCAAGCCCACGCGCAACCCCTGCCGCGCCAGCGCCACTGCCAGATTGGAGGCGACCGTCGATTTGCCAACGCCGCCCTTCCCCGACCCCACTGCAATCACATGGGTCACCCCCGGCAGGCTTTGCTTATCGGGTTGGTTTGTCGGATGGCGCCCGAGTTTCAACGCAGGCGGGGGGCCTTTGTCATCATGCGCTGTCAGTGCAACCGCAACGCGGGAGACGCCCTCCAGAGCGGCCACGGCAGTTTCTGCAGCGTCCCGCAAAGGGGCAAGGCGTGACGCGGCCTGAGGGGTTGCGGCTTCGATCACGAAGCGCACGGCATCGCCATCAACCACCAGCGCACGCACAAGATCGCGTGAGACAAGCGTGCCGCCGTCGGGCAGCGCAATCTTGTCGAGAACCGCGAGCACCTCTTCGCGCGTGACCACCATGACCTGACCTTTCCCTTATGCCCCCGCAAAATGGTCATTTCTGCACGTCACACAAGAGGAAGTTTCGATCAATGCCGCGATTGCACGGCCTCTGCAGCTATGGCACTTATATCAAAACACAGGGTCGATCATGGACAACTGCCTTTTTTGCAAGATCGCCGCAGGGGCGCTTCCAGCCCACAAGATCTATGAGGATGACCATATTCTGGCCTTTCTGGACCTGCATCCAATTCGCGAAGGCCATACGCTTGTGATCCCGAAAGCGCATCATGTCTGGTTCGAGGATCTGCCCGAGCCTTTGGCAACGCGGATAACAAGCTGCGCCCAGAAAATCGCACGTGCAATGAAAACCCTCTATTCCGTAGAGCGTGTCTCACTGTTTTACACCGGCATCCATGTGCCTCATGCCCATGCCCATGTCGTGCCGATGCATCATGTGCACGACGTGACCTCCGCAGCCTATCTGCGCGAGGGTCTGGACAGCTTCACAACACCGCCACAACTCGACAGTGACACGATGTTTGCAACTGCACAGGGATTGCAAAAGCACTTGTGACGGCAACACGGACACCGCGTTCACAATATGCGCGCTCATTACGCGCAGATCGCGATTGAATGATCATGTAATATGCATGTTCAAAAAATTACCTAGCGTAAACATGCACCTCGCGCATAGCTGCATTGCAGCATAACCCATTGTGCGCCTGCAGCATGGTGCTATCTTTATCCCAACACAGAGGGCAACAGCCTTCACAGAATACGAGTAGGGCAAAGATGGCGCACATTGTTGAAAAGATGGGCATGAGCCAGTCACGCTCGAGTTTTTCGGGGATTTTCGCCCGGATTTCCGAGGCGCTGGCAAGGCGCAGGGTTTACAATCGAACCTATGCAGAGCTCAGTCAACTGAGCACGCGGGAGCTTGATGATCTGGGTATCTCGCGGTCGATGATTTCTCGGCTCGCACACGAGGCCGCAGAAAGGAAATAAGAGTTTCGGGCCCTCCTCCTCCCTTGGGGTCCGATCGCGGCGATGACCATCCTCCTCCCTCGGTCATCGCCACAAATACCGGCAAGGGTTATGCCCGACACCGGAGTGAAATGTCGCCCCTCTCCTCCTCCCTAGGGGCGCATGACAGAGCGAAGGACCCTCCTCCTCCCTGGTCCTTCTCTCTTGAAGGTGGCCTTCGGGCCAGAGAACTTGCAACGGTCCGCTCCTCCTCCCTAGGGCCTTGCAAAATCGGCGGCAGTCCCCTCCTCCTCCCTGGGACTGTCGCCTTTTTTCATTTTGGGCAGCTTATTTCTAAAAAATGAAAAAATACCCATCAAGGTTTTTTCATTTTCAGATCATTTTCGCGAAATAATGAAAAAATATTAAGTATTTGATTTCACTGTATTAATGAATTTTTTGATCAAAAAGGCACATCATCGGCCCGATCAGCCGGCAAGACGAATTTGGCAACCAGATGACGCGGACCGGATTTCTCGAATTCCACGAAAAGCTTGTCACCATCGACAGATGCCACTCTGCCATAGCCGAATTTTTGATGAAATACCCGCTCACCCGTCGTGAACTGAGGTGTCGCCGTGCCATCAATCACCATATTCCGCGACTCCCGCGGCTGACTGACAGGGCGATTTCCAGCGGTTTGAAGCCGTCTCCAGCCTGGCGAGTTATAGACATCCGCCCGCTGCGCCCGAGTTTCGATACCGCTTGCAGCGCTCGCCATACCCCCGCCATAAAGCCCGGGCGGGGTAAGCACCTCGACATGCGCGCTGGGCAATTCGTCAACAAAGCGCGAAGGCATTTGTGATTGCCATTGCCCGTAAACCCTTCTGTTTGCAGCGAAACTTATGGTGCAAATCTGCTCGGCACGGGTGATGCCGACATAGGCCAGCCGCCGTTCCTCCTCCAGCCCCTTAAGCCCAGCTTCGTCCATGGAACGCTGCGACGGGAATAATCCATCTTCCCAGCCGGGCAGAAACACGACTGGAAACTCAAGCCCCTTGGCCGCGTGCAAAGTCATGATTGAGACCTTGGCTTCACCCGCCTCAGTGTCGTTCTCCATGATGAGCGCGATATGCTCGAGGAATCCTTGCAGGTTTTCGAAGGATTCCAGAGCCTTGAGCAACTCCTTCAGGTTCTCCAACCGCCCCGGTGCCTCGGGCGTCTTGTCGTTGAGCCACATCTCGGTATAGCCCGATTCCTCAAGGATCTGCTCGGCCAGTTCGATATGGGTAAGTGCTGCCCCCTCCGGCTGAATCACCTCGATCAGGTCCGTTTCTGCCGCAGCAGGCGATGTCATCCCCACGGCCCTGTGCCAGCGCGCGATCCCCTCCAGCAACGCGCGCAACTGCCCTGCCCCTTTGCCCTTGATCTCACCTTGTTCCAGTGCGAGGGCCGCGCCCGCCACCAGCGGCACACCATTTGCGCGGGCGATGCGCTGGATCACCTGCTGGGCCTTGTCTCCCAAGCCGCGCTTCGGGGTGTTCACAATGCGCTCGAAGGCCAGATCGTCACCGGGCGACACAGCCAGGCGGAAATAGGCCAGCGCATCGCGGATCTCCATCCGCTCATAAAATCGTGGCCCGCCGATCACGCGATAGGGCAGACCGATGGTCAGAAATCTATCCTCGAAAGCGCGCATCTGGTGAGAGGCGCGGACCAGCACAGCCATCTGATCAAGGCTGAACGGCATCAGGCCGCGCGTGCCCCGGCTGAGATCTTCGATCTGCTCTCCGATCCAGCGCGCCTCTTCCTCGCCATCCCAATGGCCGATAAGCCTGACCTTCTCGCCCTCGCGCGCTTCAGTCCAGAGTGTCTTGCCCAACCGCCCTTCATTGCCCGCAATCACACCGGATGCGGCCGCCAGAATATGCGGGGTCGAACGGTAATTCTGCTCCAGCCGCACAACAACCGCGCCCGGAAAATCCCGCTCGAACCGAAGGATGTTCCCTACTTCCGCGCCGCGCCAGCCATAGATGGACTGATCATCATCGCCAACGCAGCAGATATTCTTGTGCCCTCCTGCCAGAAGCCGCAGCCAGAGATATTGCGCGACATTGGTATCCTGATACTCGTCCACCAGAATATAGCGAAACCGTTTCTGATAGGCTTCCAGCACATCACCATGTGCCTGAAAAATCGTCACGCAATGCAACAGCAGATCGCCGAAATCGCAGGCATTGAGCGTCTTGAGGCGCTCCTGATAGGCGGCATAAAGCTCTGTGCCGCGATTATTAAAGGCCGTTGCCTCGGCTGATGGCACCTGATCAGGCCGCCATGCGCGGTTTTTCCACTGGTCGATGATCGAGGCCAGAAGCCGCGCAGGCCAGCGTTTTTCATCTATATTGGCCGCAGCAATCAACTGCTTGAGCAGGCGGATCTGATCATCGCTGTCAAGGATGGTAAAATTCGATTTCAACCCCACGAGCTCGGCATGGCGGCGCAGGAGTTTGGCACTTATCGAATGAAATGTGCCCAGCCACGGCATGCCCTCCACGGCCTCGCCCAGATAGCCACCCACGCGCAATTTCATCTCGCGCGCGGCTTTGTTGGTGAAGGTCACGGCAAGAATGCCCGAAGGATAGGCACGGCCTGTGGTGAGAAGATGCGCGATCCGCGCAGTCAAAGCCTTGGTCTTGCCAGTACCCGCGCCCGCAAGCATAAGCACGGGGCCATCGAGCGTCTCGACCGCCTGGCGCTGCGCCGGGTTCAGCCCATCAAGATAGGGTGCGGGGCGCGCTGCCATCGCGCGGGCGGAAAGCGGCAGATCGGTGTTGAAATCACTCATGAGGCCGACTCTAGCGCGGCCAACGGCGCGAGGGAAGCGGTGTTCGGCAAAAGTTCCACAAGAATCTGTGCACTCTTGGCAGCACGCGCGCAACCCGTATAGTCGCCGCTATGAGCCTTGATCTTCGCTACCCGGCCATGACGGATCTGAAAACCGCTTGCAAACGGCGGGTGCCTTGGTTCGTCTGGGAGTATCTCGACAGCGCAACAGGCAGCGAGTCGGTCAAGCCGCGCAACCGCTCTGCACTTGAGGAGGTGCTGTTTCGTCCTGCGATCCTGCGCGGCCTGATTACGCCAGAGTTGGGAACGCGGTTACTGGGGCAGGATTATGCGCTGCCTGTGGGGGTGGCTCCGGTGGGAATGTCGGGACTGATTTGGCCGGGGGCTGAAGCGGCTCTGGCCGCGATGGCGCAAAAGACGCGACTGCCCTATTGCCTGAGCACCGTCGCGACACGCCTGCCCGAAGAGATCGGCCCGATCGCAGGCGATATGGGCTGGTTTCAGCTTTACCCGCCCAAAGACCCGGAAATCCGCGCCGATATTCTGGCCCGTGCGCGCAGGGCCGGGTTTCGGGTTCTGGTGCTGACGGTCGATCTGCCCGGCCCCTCGCGGCGTGAACGGCAGTTGCGCGCGCAGCTTGCAATCCCGCCAAGGCTTACGCCCTCTATGCTCTGGCAGGTCGCGCAGCGGCCCGCCTGGGCGCTTGGCACATTGCGAGCCGGCCAGCCTCGGTTGCGGCTTATGGAACAGTATCTGCGGCTCAATGGCAATGCGCCCTCGACCGCACATCCGGGCTACCTGTTGCGGGCCGCACCAGATTGGGACTATCTGCACGCTGTCCGCGAATTGTGGGACGGGCCGCTGGTGATCAAGGGCGTGCTGAACCCAGCAGACGCGCTGCAGCTGTGCGAGGCCGGAGCGGATGCGATCTGGGTATCCAACCATGGCGGACGGCAGTTTGACGGTGCACCAGCAGGGCTTGCAGCGCTCAGGGAGATCCGCGCAGAGCTCGGGCCGGAGATGCCGCTGATCTATGATGGCGGCGTCGAGACCGGGCTTGATGTGCTGCGCGCCTTGGCGCTGGGGGCTGATTTCACCATGCTCGGGCGCGGTTGGCATTATGCGTTGGGAGCGCTGGGCTCTGCGGGGGCCGCGCATCTGGCAGAGATCTTGCGCGCGGATATGGTCGCAAACATGATGCAGATGGGAATTTCCCGGCCCGCTGAGGCGCAGACGCGGCTATGGGCGCAGCCTGAAACGAATTGCAACGAAACCTAACAAAGCCTTTACTGCACCGCAGAAATCAGCCTAGAAAACTGGCCAACACTACCGCTTTCAATGCCAAGGGGGGCTTAATGGCCGCGTTCAAGAAAATCCTCATCGCAAACCGGGGTGAGATTGCAATACGCGTCATGCGCGCAGCCAATGAGTTGGGCAAGCGCACGGTTGCGGTTTATGCTGAAGAGGACAAGCTCGGCCTGCACCGATTCAAGGCGGATGAGGCGTATCGGATCGGCGAAGGGTTGGGGCCGGTCGCGGCATATCTTTCGATTGACGAGATCATTCGTGTGGCCCGAAAATCTGGTGCAGATGCCATTCATCCCGGCTATGGGCTTTTATCGGAAAATCCCGATCTGGTGGAAGCCTGCGTGGCCAATGGGATCACCTTTATCGGCCCCAGGGCCGAAACCATGCGTGCTTTGGGAGATAAGGCCAGCGCGCGGCGCGTGGCGATCGAAGCGGGCGTGCCTGTCATCCCGGCGACAGAGGTGCTGGGCGAGGATATGAAGGCGATCCACGCCATGGCCGAGGAGATTGGCTATCCGCTGATGCTCAAAGCCAGCTGGGGCGGTGGCGGTCGGGGCATGCGCCCGATCCTCGGACCGGACGAGCTGGAGGCGAAAGTCCGCGAAGGCCGACGCGAGGCCGAAGCTGCGTTCGGCAATGGCGAGGGCTATCTCGAGAAGATGATCGAGCGCGCGCGCCATGTCGAGGTGCAGCTTTTGGGGGATACGCATGGTAATCTCTATCATCTCTATGAGCGTGACTGCACTGTGCAGCGCCGCAATCAGAAGGTCGTCGAGCGCGCCCCGGCGCCCTATCTGAGCCCCGAACAGCGCGCCGCGATCTGTGAACTTGCGCTCAAGATCGGCCGCGCCGTGGGGTATCAGAACGCGGGCACGGTCGAGTTCCTGATGGATATGGATACGGAAGCGTTCTATTTTATCGAGGTTAATCCGCGTGTGCAGGTGGAGCATACTGTTACCGAGGAAGTTACCGGTATCGATATCGTCAAGGCGCAGATCCGCATTGCCGAGGGCGCGACGCTTTCGGAAGCCACCGGCACGCCTTCGCAGGGCGATGTGACGCTGACGGGCCATGCGCTGCAATGCCGCGTGACCACAGAAGATCCGCATAACAATTTCATCCCCGATTACGGGCGGCTTACGGCGTATCGCTCGGCAACGGGCATGGGCATCAGGCTTGATGGTGGGACCGCTTATGCAGGCGGGGTCATCACACGCTATTACGATTCACTTCTTGTTAAGGTGACGGCATGGGCACCCACGCCAGAGGAATCGATTACGCGGATGGACCGGGCATTGCGCGAGTTCCGCATCCGTGGTGTTAGCACGAATCTGGATTTCGTGATCAATTTGCTCAAGCATCCGACCTTCCTCGACATGAGCTATACCACCAAGTTCATCGACACGACGGAAGAGCTGTTCAATTTCCGCAAGCGGCGTGACAGGGCGACCAAGATCCTGACCTATATCGCGGATATTACGGTTAACGGGCATCCCGAGACAGCAGGGCGCGCATTGCCTCCTGCAGGGATCAAGACACCCGTCGCGCCCAAAGTCTCTGGCATACCGCCGCGCGGGGCCAAGCAGATCCTGGATGAGCAAGGCCCACAGGCGGTCGCAGAGTGGATGGCTGCGGAGAAAAGGCTCTTGCTGACCGATACGACCATGCGCGATGCACATCAGTCGCTTCTTGCCACAAGGATGCGCTCGATCGACATGATCCGGGTGGCCCCGGCCTATGCGCATATGCTGCCGCAGCTTTTCTCGGTCGAATGCTGGGGCGGGGCGACCTTTGATGTGGCCTATCGCTTCTTGCAGGAATGCCCGTGGCAACGCCTGCGCGATCTGCGCGCGCAGATGCCCAACCTGATGACACAGATGTTATTGCGCGCCTCAAACGGGGTGGGATACACGAATTACCCTGACAATGTGGTGCAGTTTTTCGTCCGGCAAGCCGCCGAAACCGGCGTCGATGTCTTCCGCGTTTTCGACAGCCTGAACTGGGTCGAGAATATGCGCGTGGCCATGGACGCAGTGATCGAGGCGAACAAGCTTTGCGAAGGCACAATCTGCTACACTGGCGACATCCTGAACCCAGATCGGGCAAAATACGATCTGAAATACTATGTCGCGATGGGCAAGGAGTTGCGCGACGCAGGCGCGCATGTGCTGGGGTTGAAGGATATGGCGGGGCTTCTCAAGCCTGCCTCGGCACGAATCCTCATTAAAGCGCTGAAAGAAGACGTCGGGCTTCCGATCCATTTCCACACGCATGACACTGGCGGAATCGCAGGCGCGACGATCCTTGCTGCCGCCGAGGCTGGTGTCGATGCTGCCGATGCAGCAATGGATGCGCTGTCGGGCAATACATCTCAGCCGACGCTTGGCTCCATTGTCGAGGCGCTGCGCTTTACTGATCGTGACACCGGGCTCGATATGCGCGCAATCCGCCGGATTTCGGATTACTGGGAAGAAGTGCGCGCGCATTATGCGGCCTTTGAATCGGCCCAGCAGGCCCCCTCTTCGGAAGTTTATCTGCATGAAATGCCCGGCGGGCAATTCACCAACCTCAAGGCGCAGGCGCGCTCGATGGGGCTGGAGGAGCGCTGGCCGGAGATCGCGCGCACCTATGCGGATGTGAACATGATGTTCGGCGATATCGTCAAGGTCACGCCATCCTCGAAAGTTGTGGGGGATATGGCGCTGATGATGGTCAGTCAGGGCCTGACGCGCGCCGATGTCGAGAATCCCGACAAGGATGTGAGCTTCCCCGACAGCGTGATCGACATGCTGCGCGGCAATCTTGGCCAGCCTCCGGGTGGCTGGCCTGACGCGATTTTGCGTAAGGTTCTGAAAGACGATGCGCCCCTGACCGACAGACCGGGTAAACATCTGGCACCCGTGGATCTGGAGGCTGTGCGCGCGCAACTGAGCGCGGATCTCGAGGGATTCAAGGTCGATGACGAGGATCTCAATGGTTATCTGATGTATCCGAAAGTCTATCTCGACTATATGGGCAGGCATCGGATCTACGGACCAGTGCGCACCATTCCCACCCGAACCTTTTTTTACGGCATGGACCCGAGCGAGGAGATCACCGCCGAAATCGACCCGGGCAAAACGCTTGAGATCCGCATGATCACTGTAGGTGAAACCACGGATGATGGGGATGTCAAAGTCTTTTTCGAACTCAACGGCCAGCCACGCACTATCCGCGTGGCTAATCGCGAGGTGAAAGCCAAGACTGCGCAACGTATGAAGGCCGAAACGGATAATCCCGCTCACATAGGGGCGCCAATGCCGGGGTCGGTGGCGTCGATTTCCGTGAGCGCAGGCACGAAAGTCAAGCCGGGCGATCTGCTGTTGACGATCGAAGCAATGAAAATGGAAACAGGTCTCCATGCTGACCGGGAGGCCGTTGTGAAGGCGATCCATGTTCAACCCGGCGCGCAGATTGAAGCCAAGGATTTGCTGATCGAGTTCGAGAGTTGAGGGGGGAGCCAGCGCCGGGGGCATCGAGC
>SLDY01000003.1 GCA_007125005.1 Natronohydrobacter sp. | reverse complement strand
GCCGGGCCTTCCCATGACGTGGTGTCACAGTGGCATATGCCGACATCGCTCGCCGCCTACAGTTGCGGGGGCAGTCACGGAATTGCAGCAAAAACGCCACGCACCGCATTCCCTATTACCGAAAGTTTCCGGACCAGAACTCTTTCTCGATACGCGCAGCGTAGAGATTCGGCAAGCGCGCCATTGCATGCCGCCGCCCTAACAGCTTGGCATCGGCGGCATTCTGCGCCAGTTTGCCCCCGTGGTGCAAAGACAAGGGGCAAGGCGTGCCGGGCGGCGCAATCATCAGCTTCCTCGACGCGGTGGCGCGGCACGGACGCTCCGTGCTGCTGATCGGGCTGGCATCTGGTATCGGCACGGGACTGGTGCTGCCGGATCTGGCGCAAGCGCTGCAGATCATCATCGCCCCTGTTGTGGCCACGCTTCTCTTCCTCGCCTTTCTTCGCCTCGGGCCGGATGGCATACGCGCCGGGCTCACCGGTTGGCGCGGAGGCACGCTTGGCGTGCTCGCCTTACAGCTTGCGCTTCCAGTCATCGCAGCCTCTGCGATGCGTGCGGCAGGCACCGAGTCAGCTCTGGCTCTCGGTGTCATCCTTGTGCTGGCCGCCGCGCCAATTACGGGCAGCCCCAACCTTGCCATCATGTCAGGCGCAAGCGCGCCCGTCGCGCTGCGCCAGCTTGTGCTGGGCACGCTTCTGCTGCCCGCGACCGCGCTTCCGGTCTTTCTGCTCATGCCCGGCCTCGGGCCACCAGCCGAAGTGGGCCTGATCGTATTGCGGCTCTTGGCGCTGGTCGCACTTGCCTGTGCCTTCGGTCTGTGGCTGCGCAAGAGCGGAATCGTGCGCGAGACACCCGAGAGCCTTGCCGTGATAGATGGCTGCGCCACATTGCTTCTGGCAGTGATCGTGATTGCGCTGATGGGCGCCGTTGGCCCCGCGCTACTGGAAGGTAGCATGATCTGGCCGGTTTTTGCGCTCGTGCTCACGCTTGGCTTCGGGCTGCAGATCGCCACATTGCTTGTGCTCAGAAATCGCTTGCCGGGCGGGCAGGTCGCAGCCTTCAGCCAATGCGCGGGCAACCGGAATATCGCGCTCTTTCTGGGCGTGCTGCCTCCGGCGCTGGCCAGCGATCTCTTCCTCTTCATCGGGCTCTATCAGATCCCCATGTATCTGACCCCTGCCGTGATGGGCTGGCTCTACGCAAGGCTGCGGCTGCAACTGGCATGATGTTGACTTTGCACCTGCGCTTGAGGTAGCTGCCAGAGACTGACTTGCGCCGGAGAGGAGCGAGAGACGCGCGTGACCGTGCAAGGCAAAATGACCGATCTTCAGCAAGATGCAATAACCGCAGGCAAGGCCGTGCTGGAAGCCGAGGCCGATGCATTGCGGCTCATGGCAAACGGGCTCGGAGGCGCTTTCGCGCAGGCTGTGGAAATGATCCTTGCCACCGAGGGGCGGCTCGTCGTCGCCGGGATCGGAAAATCCGGTCATATCGGGCGCAAGATCGCCGCGACCTTCGCCTCCACTGGCACGCCTGCCTATTTCGTTCATGCTGCAGAGGCCAGCCATGGCGATATGGGCATGATCGTGAGCGCGGATACCTGTCTGCTGCTCTCCAAATCGGGCGAGACGAATGAACTCAGCGATCTGGTTTCCTACACGCGCCGCTTCGGCATCCGGCTGATCTCGATCACTGGCAATCCCGAGAGCACATTGGCGCAGAAATCCGACATCGCGCTGATCCTGCCCGATGCGCCCGAGGCTTGCGCGATCGGTATGGCGCCCACAACCTCGACCACGCTCAGCCTTGCCTTGGGCGATGCGCTGGCCGTGGCCGTGATGCGCCAGAAGGGCTTTGATCCGGCGAGCTTTCACATGTTCCATCCCGGCGGCAAGCTTGGCGCGCAGTTCCTGCGGGTGGGAGAGTTGATGTATCGGGGCGATGCGCTGCCACTTGTGGCCGAAGATGCGCCCATGCCCGATGTTCTGATGCGCATGACGGGCACAGGCTATGGCGTGGCGATCGTCACACGCGGCGCCGAACTGAGCGGGATCATCACCGATGGCGATCTGCGCCGCAACATGGATGGGCTGATGAGCCGCCGCGCCGCCGATGTCGCCACGCGCAACCCGAAAACAATCACGCCCGATGCACTTGTGTCAGAGGCTGTGATGGTGATGAATGGCAACAAGGTCAATGCGCTTTGCGTGATCGATGAGGCGCGGCGCGTGCAGGGGCTGATCCGGCTGCATGACTGCCTGCGCGCGGGAGTGTTGTAAATGGCCGAGAAGATCATCCTTATTCCGGCGCGCTATGCCTCCAGCCGCTATCCGGGCAAGCCGCTTGTCGGGCTTGAGGGCGCGACCGGGCAGACACGAAGCCTGATCGAGCGCAGCTGGCGCGCGGCCTGCGCCGTGGAAGGCGTGGATGCCGTCTATGTCGCCACGGATGACACGCGCATCGCCGATGCAGCGGCCGGGTTTGGCGCGCAAGTGGTGATGACCGATATCGCATGTGCCAATGGCACTGAACGCTGCGCCGATGCGCTGGCGCGGCTGGAGATCACCCCGCGCGTGGTGGTCAATCTGCAAGGCGATGCCCCGCTGACGCCTGCGTGGTTCGTCACCGCGCTGATAAAGGCCATCGAGCGTGGAGCCGAAGTCGCAACCCCGGTGTTGCGCCTGACGCCTGAAACCCACGCGCGGTTTCTGGAAGACCGCAAGGCCGGGCGCGTCGGCGGTACGACCGCCGTGATGGCGGCCAATGGCACCGCGCTCTATTTCTCCAAGGAAGTGCTGCCCTATACCGGGCGCAAATATGGCCCGCTGGAGCAGGTGCCTGCCTTCCACCATGTCGGCGTCTATGCCTATACGCCCGAAGCGCTGTCACGCTACATGACCGCTGGCGCCTGCGATCTGGAAACCCTCGAAGGGCTGGAGCAGTTGCGCTTCCTCTATAACGGCCTGCCTGTCACCTGTGTCGAGGTTGAGGCACAGGGCCGTGAATTCTGGGAATTGAACAATCCCGAAGATGTGGCCCGCATCGAGGCTGTTCTGAAACGCGAGGGCGGGGAATGAGCGTGCGTATCGGCGAGATCGAGATCGGCAATGACAAGCCCTTCGCCCTTATCTCTGGCCCCTGCCAGATGGAATCGCTCGATCATGCGCGTCTGATCGCGGGCGCGCTTTCGGAAACCTGCGCGCGGCTCGGGATCCCCTTCATCTTCAAGGCGAGCTATGACAAGGCCAATCGCTCCAGCCTTACGGGCGAGCGGGGGCTGGGCATGGAGCGCGGGCTGGAAATCCTCGCGCAGATCCGTGACGAGTTCGGCTGCCCGGTGCTGACCGATGTGCATGAGCCCGGCCATTGCGCCCCCGCCGCTGAAGCCTGCGATGTGCTTCAAATCCCGGCTTTTCTGAGCCGCCAGACCGACCTGTTGCTCGCCGCTGGTAAAACGGGGCGGGTTATCAATATCAAGAAGGGGCAGTTTCTTGCCCCCTGGGACATGCCCAATGTTGCCGCCAAAGTCGCTTCAACCGGCAATGAGAAGATCATGCTCTGCGAGCGCGGCACCTCTTTTGGCTATAACACATTGGTCTCGGATTTCCGCGCACTGCCCACCATGGCGGCGACGGGCTACCCGGTGATCTTTGACGCCACCCATTCGGTGCAGCAACCCGGCGGGCAAGGCACAAGCTCCGGGGGGCAGCGCGAATTTGTGGCACCGCTGGCACGCGCAGCACTGGCCGTGGGCTGCGCGGGGCTCTTTATCGAGACGCATGAAGATCCCGACAATGCCCCTTCGGATGGCCCGAACATGGTGCCGCTCGCGCAGATGCCTGCGCTCCTTGAAAGGCTGCAAGCCTTCGACCGCCTCTCGAAATCTCTCTGAAAGGGCGGGCAGATGGAGGTCTTCTTGCATATTGGCCTGCACAAGACAGGCACAACCACGCTGCAAGCCGTCCTCAATGCCAATCACAAACAGCTCGGCCCTCAAACTGCCCTGCTGAACCATAACTCGGACCAGTTGATGCCTGTCCAGCGCGCCTGCCTCGCTTTCGCACGCAAGCGCAGCCCTGAAGCCGGGCAGCAGATCGCCCGGAGCCTCGCCACCGCACTGCAAGAGGCCGAAGCAAGTGGTGCGCAAAAGTTGATCGTGTCAAGCGAGATGCTGACCGGTCCCGTACCTGCCCCCCATCGCCTTGGCGGGATCGCGGGAAGTGCTGTGCAGATCGCGCCATTCCTGCGCGAGGGCGTCTCGGGGCATCGCGCGCATTTCTGCCTTTACACGCGTGACCAGACGCGCTGGCTGGTCTCGCTCCATGCCCATCTGGTGCGCAGCCGCGGCGTGCGGATCACGCAATCCGAGTTCATCGCGCAAACCGAAGCACGGGGCTTCAGCATCGCGCAATTCGCGCAAGACATTTCCGATGCCCTCGGCGGCGCGGCAATCTTCAAGATGGAAGACGATCTCGGCACCCGCCTTGGCCCCGGCACGCAATTTCTGGAACTGGCAGGCTTTACCGGTGCGTCTATGGATCGGCTTGCACCCGTCACAGCTCAGAATATCGGGCTTTCGGCACAGACTGTCGCCCGCATGGAAAGCCCCGCCTGCATGGCACTGCCGCCATTCCTGCGCCGATACATCGCCCGCGCGCTCGAACGCAGCGTGCAAGCCAAGAGAGCGTGAAGATGTCGAAATTTGCCAAAGCCTCGCAAAGAGCACTGCGCGCGATGCGGATCGCGACGCAAATGCCCGAAACTTTGCGCAAGCTGCGCGCCGCCTACGGTCCGGTACGACTGCGCGCAGCTACACGGGTCGCAGTCTTTCCGGAACTTGGCCTGGCCTATAACCGCATCAAGAAGAACGCCAATACCTCAACCATCATCCTGTTGCGCCAACTCGAAGCAGGCCGGATCGAGGAACGCAATGATGCGAAATGGAACGCTAAAACCTATTTTGACCTCAGCCCTGCCGAACTGGACCGGATTGACCGGCTCTCCCTCTTCGTGATCATCCGCAACCCCTATAGCCGCGTGCTCTCGGCCTTTCTCGACAAGTTTCGCACGGAGCGTTACCAGCGCCGATACGGCGCATTCCCGCTCACGCAAGAGGGCTTCGGCCAGTTCTTGCGCTGGCTTGATCAGGGGGGCATGCGCCGCGATGCGCATTGGGATTTGCAGACCAAACTGATGATGCTCCCGCTCTCGGGCTATGACTGCGTGATCCGGTTCGAGACATATCGCGAAGACCTGCGCGCATTGCTGGAATCGCACCGCCTCGCCGTGCCCGAAGGCGCGCTCAAAGAGCTCTATCCTTCGGACAAGGCCAAGAAAACCGGCTCAAGCGACAAGCTGGGCCAGTTTTACACAGATGAAAGCGCGGCGCTGGTGCGCAAGCTCTTTGCCTCCGATTTCAAGGCGCTGGGCTACAGCACCGAGTTTCCGGTCGCGCCTGACTAAGCCTGTTTACCGCGAGCAATCCGCGCATAGACAGGCAGGCGCTGGTCGGCCTGTGCCCTCAATCGCGTGATCAGCTTGCGCGTGCTCATATGCGGTGCCTGTTCGCGGGCGATCTGCAGAAAGCGGCTCAGACGCTGGCCCCGGATCTGGCGTGGTGCATCTATGAGATGACGTGTCATGTGACGACCTCCTCTTTCCAGTGTCTGCGATAGTATCACAGGATCACTGCTGCGCCAAAGCGGCTGGCGCTGGCTTGACGGCCCTGTGATGACGCACTAGCGAATGGGCAACAAGCGAGAGGAACCCAAATGTCCAACCCATCCCTGCTAATACTGCCTGGTGACGGCATCGGCCCCGAAGTCATGGCCGAAGTGCGCAAGATCATCGACTGGTTCGGCGCGAAGCGTGATCTGGCTTTCGATGTCTCGGAAGACCTTGTTGGCGGCGCGGCCTATGACGCGCATGGCACGCCCTTGCATGACGACACGATGGCGCGCGCGCAAGAGGCGGATGCCGTGCTTCTGGGCGCTGTGGGTGGTCCGAAATATGATGTGCTCGATTTCTCGGTGAAGCCTGAACGCGGATTGCTGCGTCTGCGCAAGGAGATGGATCTTTTCTCCAACCTGCGCCCCGCGCAATGCTTTGATGCACTTGCGGATTTTTCGTCGCTCAAGCGCGATGTGGTCGCCGGGCTCGATATCATGATCGTGCGCGAACTGACCTCGGGCGTCTATTTCGGCGAGCCGCGCGGGATTTTCGAGGAAGGCAATGAGCGCGTGGGCATCAACACCCAGCGTTACACCGAATCCGAGATTGCGCGCGTGGCGAAATCGGCGTTTGAGTTGGCCATGCGGCGCAACCGCAAACTCTGCTCGATGGAAAAGGCCAACGTCATGGAATCGGGGATTCTGTGGCGTGAGGTTGTGACCGAAGTGGGTCGCGACTACCCTGAAGTCGAGCTGTCGCATATGTATGCCGATGCAGGCGCCATGCAGCTTACCCGCTGGCCCAAGCAATTCGATGTCATCGTGACCGACAATCTCTTTGGTGATCTGCTCTCGGATCTGGCCGCGATGCTGACCGGATCACTGGGCATGCTGCCCTCTGCGAGCCTTGGTGCACCCATGGCAAATGGCCGCCCCAAGGCGCTATACGAGCCTGTGCATGGCTCTGCCCCCGATATCGCAGGGCAAGGCAAGGCCAATCCGATTGCCTGTATCCTGAGTTTCGCGATGGCGCTGCGTTACAGCTTTGATCAGGGCGATGAGGCCGCACGGCTCGAAAGCGCAATTGAGAAAGTGCTCGCCGATGGGCTGCGCACTGCAGATCTGATGGGGCCGGAAGGCGGAGAGCCTGTCTCGACATCGGGCATGGGCGATGCCATCGTGGCCGCGCTCGACGCCAGTCTCTGAAAAAGCATTTCATCAGTTGAAAAAAAGAGGGCGGGATTTCCCGCCCTTTTTGTGCATTCCTGAAATCGTTTTTCATCAGTCAAAAAATGGCTGAATAAAATTTGATTGTATACCATTGTGCACTGTTTACCTCGTCGCAGAAAATCCTTATGGTGCGCGCGACATCAGAGGGGCTCATCACATGACCGACAAGACTGTTCCTGACATCATCTACACCAAGGTTGACGAAGCACCGGAACTGGCCTCGGCCTCGTTCCTCCCCATTATCCAGAGCTTCGCCTCGGCGGCGGGTATCAGCGTGGGTACGCGCGATATTTCACTCGCCGGGCGCATCATCGCGGCTTTTCCCGATTATCTGACCGAAGATCAGCGCATCAATGACGATCTCGCGGAACTCGGTGAGTTGGTGAAGACGCCCGAAGCCAATGTCATCAAGCTGCCCAACATCTCGGCCTCGGTGCCGCAACTTGTGGCAGCGATTCGCGAGCTTCAGGCGCAAGGCTATGCCCTGCCCGACTACCCCGAAAACCCGCAATCCGATGCAGAAAAGGATGCCCGCGCGCGCTATGATGCGATCAAGGGATCAGCGGTGAACCCGGTGCTGCGCGAGGGCAATTCCGACCGCCGCGCGGCGGCGGCTGTGAAGCGTTTTGCGCAGTCGAACCCCCATCGCATGGGGAAATGGACAGCAGAGAGCAAGACCGAAGTCTCTTCCATGCCCGGTTCGGATTTCTTCTCCAACGAAAAATCGGCGACACTGCATGACGCCACCGGCGCGAAAATCGTTCTGGTGGGCGATGATGGTGCAGAAACCGTGCTGAAGGACGGGCTTTCCTACCCGGCGGGCACAGTGGTGGATGCTACTTTCATGTCGGCCAAGGCGCTGAGCGAGTTTCTGGAAACCGAGATCGCGCGCACCAAGGAAAAAGGCACGCTGTTCTCGCTGCATATGAAGGCCACGATGATGAAGGTCTCCGACCCGATCATCTTCGGCCATGCCGTGCGCGTCTGGCTCAAGCCCGTTTTCGAGAAATTTGGCGACGAGCTGAAGGCGCTCGGGGTGGACCCCAATTCGGGAATGGGCGATCTGCTTGCACGGGTGAAGGACAAACCCGAGATCATGGCAGAGATCGAGCGCGTGCGCGCGGAGCGCCCACCAATGTATATGGTCGATAGTGATCGTGGTATCACCAACCTGCATGTACCCTCGGATGTGATCATCGACGCCTCGATGCCCGCGCTGATCCGGGGCGGCGGCAAGGGCTGGGGGCCGGATGGCAAAGAGCATGACACCAATTGCGTGATCCCCGACAATTGCTATGCGCCGGTCTATGACGAGACGATCAAATTCTTCAAAGCCAATGGCGCGCTTGATCCGGCGACAGCGGGCACTGTGCAGAATCTTGGCCTGATGGCGCAGAAGGCTGAAGAATACGGCAGCCACCCGACGACATTCGAGATACCTCATGCAGGCACTGTGCGCATGATCCTCGAGGATGGCACGGTGCTGCATGGGCACAAGGTCGAGGCGGGCGATATCTGGCGCTCGGCCTCGGTGCGCAAGGCACCGATCGAGGATTGGATCAACCTCGCCATCGACCGGCAGAAGGCAACCGGCTATCGCTCGATCTTCTGGCTGGACGCAAACCGCGCGCATGATGCCGAATTGATCGAGATGGTGAAGCCGATCCTCGAGGCGAAGGGCGTGGCTGACAAATTCGAGATCATGGCGCCACGCGAAGCGACGCGGGCGAGCCTCGAGACGATCACCAAGGGTGAGAACACGATCGCCATCACAGGCAATGTCTTGCGCGACTACCTGACCGACCTCTTCCCGATCCTCGAGCTTGCGACCAGCGCGAAGATGCTCTCCATCGTGAAGCTGATGAATGGCGGCGGGCTGTTCGAGACAGGTGCAGGTGGTTCGGCACCCAAGCATGTGCAGGCGCTGGTGGAAACCAACCACCTGCGCTGGGATTCGCTGGGTGAGTTCTGCGCGCTTGGAGAAAGCTTCAAGTTTCTCGCCGATGCCCGCGGCAATGCGAAAGCGCGGCTGATGGGCGAGGCCGTGGAGGCGGCGACTCAGCTCTATCTCGACAATGACAATTCGCCCAAGCGCAAGCCCGGCGAGCCTGACAACCGCGATAGCCATTACTGGTTCGCGCGTTACTGGGCAGATGCTCTGGCGACGCAAGGCGAGGATGCCGATCTGGCCGCGCATTTCGCACCCATCGCCAAGGCTTTGGCCGAGAAGGAAGCGCAGATCATCAGCGAATTGCTTGCGGATCGCGGCAAACCTGTCGATCTGGGCGGGTATTATCACGGCGATCCGGCAAAGACCGCAGCTGTGATGCGCCCTTCCGCGACGCTGAACGCAATCATCGGTTGAGCCGCATCAAGGCAATACAAAACGCCCCGGCCATTGGCTGGGGCGTTTTGC
This sequence comes from Natronohydrobacter sp., assembly GCA_007125005.1. Classification (GTDB taxonomy): domain Bacteria; phylum Pseudomonadota; class Alphaproteobacteria; order Rhodobacterales; family Rhodobacteraceae; genus Roseinatronobacter. The sequence continues at coordinate 17,615 of SLDY01000003.1, read as the reverse complement.
ATGATACTGGCGCGCGCCTGCCCATGAAAAAAGCCGCCCATGATGGAGCGGCTCCTGAAACTGCGGTACCTGGCGGGTTGATCAGTTCTGCGCGCTTTTCTTTGCCTCGGCAGCTTTCTTGATGGCCTCGGAGGTTTCCGGGCGCGCAGCATAGCTGGGCGCAGGCTGTTCGGCTGGCTTGGCGGTGGCCGCCGGGGCCTCTGAGTTGCCACGGTTGGTTTGAAGCGGGTCATCCTGACGCTGCACCGAGCCCTCGAAATGCGCACCCGATTCAATCGCGATGGTCTTGTGGATGATGTCGCCTTCGACTTGCGCAGAAGAGGTGAGGCGGACTTTCAGGCCGCGCACACGCCCGATAACGCGCCCGTTTATGACGATGTCATCGGCAACGATCTCGCCGCGGATGGTAGCACTCTCGCCAACGGTTAGCAGATGCGCGCGGATATCGCCATCAACAGTGCCTTCGATCACGATATCGCCTGTGGTCTTGAGATTGCCCGTGATGGCCAGATCAGAGGCCAGAATCGATGCGGCTGGCTTGGCCTTGGTTACATGGCTGGGCGCTGTATCTGCGCTGCTCTGACGCAAGAAAGACGGTGTCGATTCGGCAGGTTTGGCCAGAGTTTTCTCGGGCTCGGCTTTTGGTCCGGGTTCATTGATACGACTCTTAGAAAACATTCTGTCCAGCCCTTATATAGGTGATCGGATTTACAGGACGACCATTCACGCGCACTTCATAGTGCAGATGCACGCCGGTCGATGCGCCTGTGGTGCCCATACCACCAATTCTCTGTCCGCGCGAGACCCTTTGTCCTGCACGCACATTGATGGAGTTCAAATGGGCGTAATATGTCTCTATCCCGAAATCATGCTGGATGATCACAAGATTACCATAACCACCCTGCCGTCCGGCCTGTTTGACCACGCCATCGGCGGTGGCAACTATGGGCGTATTGCGCGGCCCGGCCCAATCGAGGCCGTTATGCATGGTGCTGCGCCCGGTGAGCGGATGACGGCGCATTCCGAAACCCGAGGTCTGACGCACGCTGCCTGCACTGACCGGGCGGGCAACCGGCAAGCGGTCGAGCCCCTGGCGGTAGGCATGAACATCGGCCATGCGCGCAAGGATACCATTGGCGCGGGCGATATCCTGATTCGGACCCATCACACCTGACGTGGACACTGCGATGGGCCGCAGTGAGGCAGTTTGTGAGGACGAACCCTGCCGCACAAGGCGGCGAATCTGGTCGGGCGACACGCCGGCATTGCGGAACACGCGCTCCAGCGGATCCATGACCTGATCGAGCGCTTCCTCGATCTGACTGAAGATCATGTGATTGCGATCTTTGAGAAGCTCGTTCTCCATTGCCAGATGGCGGGCCTGATTGATGGCCTGATCGGCGGTCATGTTCAGATCATATGTCTGCTCGGCCGTGCGCTCCATCGCCGCGAGGAGATAGTCGAGCATCTCTTCATTATCGCGATTGCGGTCGGCTGCAGTTCGGGTGGTGCCGGTTTCCTGCGCAAGGGTGCGATTGACCTCATCAAGACGGGCGCGCGCCTGATCGCGCTCGCGGGTGACGCGGCGGATACTGGCATGAAGCGCGTCGATTCCGGTCTCGAGTTCGAGCCTGCGCTCTTCGGATTGCAGCAATTGCATCTGCATTTCCGAAATACGCTCCATTGCCTCGGCGAAACGGGCTTGCGCGGCCTCTGCCTCGGTGGCGCGCGCGTCGCGTTCGCGGGCAAGCTGGTTGAGGCGTTGTTCGTAATTGGCCTGCTCGCGCAGGGCCTGATCGCGCAGATTGCCCGAGCCAATGGCATCCATCAGCAGGATCGATGTGGCGATGACACCCCAAGCGAAAAAGGCAGACACTGCGCCGATGCCGATGGCTTGAGAGGCGGGGCGCAGGCGCACAAAGCGCGTTGTATTGTCGGATCTCAGAAACAGCCGCTGTTCCGGCAATCTGCGCTCAAGACGCTGGTTCAAGCGTACAAGAAATCGTTTCAAAGCTTCTGTCCTGGTTGCTTCTTGTTTTTGCACGAGGTGCGGTTGGAACTACTCGTGATCGTCACAAACACCACGTTGCCTTACACGCGCGTAAATGAAGGCCCCTCTCTGTTACGGTCCAAGGGGCCAGCGGGCAACATGTTAATCTGTGGTCAAAGCGCCACTGCCGCGCAGCTCTGGAAAATAAGCAGAATCTTGCCGATCAAAACATGATTCTGGGACCGGATCGCATTCGATTCAACCAATGCGCTATCGCGTCAGGTCATTCACGCCTCAGACCGGTTCTGTCAGCGGCCAGTAGAAATCCGGCGGCAACCCGGCCTGCGCGCGCTTTTCCTCGTTGAATGGCGGCTTGAGCGGGCTGTGAAAATAGCGCCGCACCAGATCGAGGAACACCGGCTGCGGATCAAGCCCTTGTCTGCCACAGAGGAAATTGAACCATTTGGAGCCATAGGCGACATGGCCGACTTCCTCGGCATAGATCACCTTGAGCGCTTCGACGGCACGCGCCTCTTTCGCACGCTCGAAAATCTCGATCATGCCCGGTGTCACATCGAGCCCGCGCGCTTCCAGCACCATCGGCACCACCGCGAGACGGCCCAGAATATCACCGACGGTATCCTCTGCCGCGCGCCACATGCCCGCATGCGCGGGAAGCGCGCCGTAATGGCTGCCCAGCGCCTCCAGACAATCGCACACAAGGTTGAAATGCTTGGATTCCTCATCTGCGGCTTTCACCCAGTCATCGAAGAAACCCAGCGGCATATCGACCTCGGGAAAGCGCGCAACCATATCCCAGTGCAGATCGACCGCGTTCAGCTCGATATGCGCGATGGCATGCAAGAGCGCGATGCGGCCCTCTGGACTGCCGGGGCGGCGGCGGGCCACGTCGCGCGGATCAAGCAATTCGGGCTTGTCGGGCCGCGCAGGGCGCAGAGGCGGCTGTGCCTGCCCGACTGGCAGCGGCGCGCCGGATTTGCGCGCGTCGAACCATTTTCGCGCATGTTGGTGCGACAGTGCGGTTTTGGCCCTCCCATCAGCCGTTGTCAGAATTTCCACGGCCATTTCGCGCAGGCTGGTCATAGCCCGCGCACGGCCTCCAGCACCTCTGCCGCGTGGCCCTTGGCCTTAACCTTGCGCCAGACCTGCGTGATCTTGCCTTCGCCATCGATCAGGAAGGAAGCGCGCTCGATCCCCATCGAGGTCTTGCCATACATGCTTTTCTCGACCCAGACACCATAGCGCTCGCAGACATCGCTTTCGGCATCCGAGGCGAGGATCACACCAAGCTCATGTTTGGCGACAAATTTGTCATGCTTGGCGACAGTGTCCTTGGAAATGCCGATGACCTTGGCACCTGCGGCCTCAAACTGATCGATCAGAGCGGTGAATTCGAGTGCCTCTGTCGTGCAACCCGGCGTATCATCACGCGGGTAGAAATAGAGCACGACATTCGAGGGTTTCAGCGCTGAAAGACTGACCTCGCCACCACCATTGGCGGGCAAAGTGAAATCAGGGGCCATTTCGCCAGTCTGTACCATGAATCTTTCCCTCTCACGAATGCGTTGCGACAGTTGTAGCGGGTTGGTGGCCAAGTTAAAGGGGTCGGCACGAATTTGCGCTTACAGGCTGAACCTTCATGAAACTTTCGGACTTTGATTTTGACCTGCCTGAGGCGTTGATTGCCACGCGCCCTGTCCGCCCACGCCCTGCCGCGCGGCTGCTGGTGGCGCAGGGGGATAGGGTCACGGATCGTCATGTGGCTGATCTGCCTCAGATATTGCGCCCCGGTGATCTGCTCGTGATCAATACAACCAAGGTGATCCCGGCACGGCTGCTGGGGCAGCGCAGGCGCGAGAGTGCGCAGGGCCCTGTTAGCGCGAAGGTGGAAATCACCCTCACGGAACCACAGCCCGATGGGAGTTGGCGCGCGCTCGCAAAGCCACTGCGCAAGCTTGCGACAAGCGAGGAAATCGTCTTTTCGGCTGCGCTGCGGGCAGAGGTCACGGAGCGGGGGGCCGAAGATGTGGTGCTGCGCTTCAATCTGAGCGGGCCGGAATTTGACGCGGCACTTGATGCAGCGGGCCAGATGCCCCTGCCCCCCTATATTGCCGGGCGGCGGGCGGCGGATGCGCAGGACCGCGAGGATTACCAGACCGTCTTTGCCCGCACCCCCGGTGCCGTCGCCGCGCCCACAGCCTCGCTGCATTTCGATGATGCGCTGATGGCACAGTTGCGCGCGATGGGTGTGCTCTTTGCGGAAGTTACGCTGCATGTGGGCGCAGGCACTTTCCTGCCGGTGAAAGTGGATGACGTGCGCGACCACAGGATGCATGCCGAATGGGGGCAGGTTTTGCCAGAGGCGGCCGCGCAGATCATGGCGGCGCGGGCGGCAGGCGGGCGGATCATCGCAGTGGGCACAACTGCGCTGCGGTTGATCGAGACCGCCGCGACCGGCCCCGGAGAGATTGCTGCGTGGTCGGGCAAGACTGATATCTTCATCACTCCCGGCTTTCACTTTCAGCTGGCTGATGGGCTGATGACGAACTTCCATCTGCCCAAATCCACGCTGATGATGCTTGTCTCGGCGCTGATGGGCCGCGCGCGGATCATGACGATCTATTCGCATGCCATCGCGCAGCGATATCGCTTCTTTTCTTATGGGGATGCATCGCTTTTGCTGCCCGAATAGCGACGTGGCGCGGTCGCATCTGTCATGCTAGTTTAAGACTTCGTCCCTTAGTTTATACCCAGACAAGCCAACCGGAGCAGTCATGTTCAAGGTCTTTACCACCTCTTGGGCCCTTTTGCTGGGGATGATGTTCCTGATGGTGGGCAATGGCGTGCAGGGCACGCTTTTGGGGATTCGTGGCGCGATCGAGGGTTTCTCGACTGTGCAGATGTCGATTGTCATGTCGGCCTATTTTGCGGGATTCCTCTTCGGCTCACGCATGGCGCCCGAGATGATCCGTCGCGTGGGGCATGTTCGTGTCTTTGCCGCTCTTGGTTCGCTGATCTCGGCGGTGCTCGTGCTTTACGCCGCTATCCCGGACTGGATCGTCTGGACGCTCTTGCGTGTCCTGATCGGTTTTTGCTTCTCAGGCGTCTATGTCACTGCGGAAAGCTGGCTCAACAACACGGCCAGCAATGAAAATCGCGGGCAGGCGCTGTCACTTTACATGATCGTGCAGATGGTTGGCATCATCGCGGCTCAGGCTCTGATCAACTTTGCTGATCCGGCCGGGTTTTTGCTGTTCATCATTCCCTCGGTGCTTGTCTCGCTGGCCTTCGCACCGATCCTGCTCTCGATCAGCCCCGCTCCGACATTCGGCACCACGAAATCCATGTCGATCCGCGAACTTTACGATGTCTCGCCTCTGGGCGTGGTCGGCATCTTCCTGATGGGCGGTGTGTTTGCGGCGATGTTCGGGATGACCGCAGTCTGGGGCACAGAGGCCGGGCTCAGCATCTTGGAGATTTCTGTCTTCACAGGTGCGATCTATTTCGGGGGATTGTTGTTCCAATATCCTATCGGCTGGCTTTCCGACCGGATGGACCGGCGCAAGCTGCTGGTCATCGTCGCCCTGATCGGCACTGCGGGGGGCGCGATGGCGGTGCTCTTCGATCTGCCCTTCATCGGGCTTTTGGGCGTGGCGCTCATCATCGGTGGCATTTCCAACCCGCTTTATTCGCTGCTGGTTGCTTATACGAACGATTATCTGGAGCATGACCAGATGGCCGCGGCCTCGGGCGGGCTTTTATTCGTCAATGGAGTGGGCGCGATTCTTGGGCCGCTCGCGATTGGCTGGCTGCTGGGCGTGATCGGGCCATCGGGCTTTTTCCTGTTCATTGTGACGCTGATGCTGATGCTTGCGATTTACGCGCTCTGGCGGATGACGCAGCGGCCTTCGGTGCCTGTGTCCGAAACCGGACCGTTTGCGCCAGTTTCGCCAGTCGTTTCAGCAGCGACAGTGGAGGCGGTCTATAACGAATTGACCGAGCAACAGGCCGAATCGGAGGCCAACTAGGGCGATTTCGGCACAGTTCCGCGCGCATAACATATCGTGACCGCGAAATCCTTGTCTGCAAGGCGAATCGCTGGCACGATTCTTCCAGATGAAACTGACATGGTGAAGAATATGTCGACGGTTGATGAAGTGATCGCGTTCTGGGTGGACGAGGTTGGCCCCAAGGGCTGGTACGCGGTCGATCCGAAGCTTGACGCGGAAATCCGCGAGCGCTTCGGGGCTCTTTGGGAAAAGGCGCGCGATGGACGGCTGGAACGCTGGACCTCCTGCGCGCGCGGCGCGCTGGCTTTCCTCATCGTGACCGATCAGTTTCCGCGCAACATGTTTCGCGATGATGGCCGCGCCTTCGCGACGGATGAGCTTGCACGGCGTGTCGCGGCGCGGGCATGCCATCTGGGCTTTGACCGCCATACGCCAGAGCCCGAGCGGCAATTCTTCTACCTGCCGCTGATGCATTCGGAAAGCCAGATGGATCAGGATCGCTCTGTGCGCATGTTCCTCCTGCGTATGCCCGAAACAGGGGCAAACAATCTTCTACATGCCCGCGCCCATCGCGCCGTGATCCGCGAATTTGGCCGCTTCCCCTATCGCAATGCCGCATTGGGACGCGCAACCACGCAACGGGAGCAAACTTTCCTTGATCAGGGCGGTTATAGCACTGCCGTGGAAGCCGTATCGGAAGCCGCCTGATACGAACCGCCATGCAATTGATGCATGGCGGCTCTTCCTGCTTTGCGTTGCGAGATCACGAAAAATAGTTTAATGCCAAACTAGTTTTCACGCAGAGCGCGACGGGAGGAATTCGCATGGCTGCCAGATCATTCGATGTTATTGTTATCGGGGCGGGGCCGGGCGGTTATGTGGCCGCCATCCGGGCCGCGCAGCTTGGAAAATCGGTGGCAATCGTCGAACGCGAGCATCTGGGCGGCATCTGCCTCAACTGGGGCTGTATTCCGACCAAAGCGATGCTGCGCTCTGCAGAAGTGTTCCATCTCATGCACCGCGCCAAGGAATTCGGGCTCAAAGCCGATAATATCGGCTATGATCTGGAAGCCGTGGTCAAGCGCTCGCGCAAAGTGGCGGGGCAGCTTTCAGGTGGCATCGGTCATCTGATGAAGAAGAACAAGATCACCGTGATCATGGGGGCCGCCACGCTGCCCGGCAAGGGCAAGGTTGCTGTCAAGACCGACAAGGGCACCGAGGAGTTGACCGCGCCGAATATCGTTGTCGCGGTTGGCGCGCGGGCGCGGGAACTGCCGGGGCTGGAGGCTGATGGCGATCTCGTCTGGACCTACAAGCACGCGCTGGAACCCAAGCGGATGCCGAAGAAACTGCTTGTCATCGGATCTGGCGCGATCGGGATCGAGTTTGCGAGTTTCTTCAACACGCTGGGCGCAGATGTGACAGTTGTTGAGGTTATGGAGCGCATTCTGCCTGTAGAGGATGCCGAGATCTCTGCCTTTGCGCAAAAGCAATTCGAGAAGCAGGGCATGAAGATCATGGCGAAAGCCATGGTCAAGAAGCTCGACCGGGCCAAGGGCAAGGTGACTGCGCATATCGAACGCGGCGGAAAGACAGAGACCCAGGAGTTTGACACTGTCATTTCAGCTGTCGGGATCGTGGCCAATACCGAAGGGCTCGGGCTTGAGGAGCTTGGCGTGAAGCTCGACCGCTCATTTGCCGTGACGGATAAATATTGCCGGACAGGTATAGAGGGCCTCTATGTCATTGGCGATGCAACCAATGGCCCCTGGCTTGCGCATAAGGCGAGCCATGAAGGGGTTATGGTCGCGGAATTGATCGCGGGCGGGCATCCGCATGCCGTGGATCCGAGCGCGATTGCGGGCTGCACCTATTGTCATCCGCAGGTGGCCAGTGTCGGGTTGACCGAGGCCAAGGCGAAAGAGGCAGGCTATAGCGTGAAAGTGGGCCGCTTCCCCTTCATCGGCAATGGCAAGGCGATTGCGCTGGGTGAACCTGAAGGAATGATCAAGACCATCTTCGATGCGAAGACCGGCGAGTTGCTTGGCGCGCATATGGTGGGCGCGGAAGTGACCGAGTTGATACAGGGGTATGTTGTGGGGCGGAGCCTTGAGACGACCGAAGAAGACCTGATGAACACGGTCTTCCCGCATCCGACCTTGAGCGAGATGATGCATGAATCGGTGCTCGATGCCTATGGGCGCGCGATTCATTTCTGAGCGCGGCCAGTTCGCGACGAAACAAGGGCATGCGCGCTGGCGCATGTCCGTTTTCGTTTAGCGCGCCATCGCGTGGTATTCGGGGTTGGGCTGCATTCCGGTGGCGGAAGCCACGCGGTTTGACATCGAAAAGAAGCCTACAACCGCGATGATGTCGAAGATGTCGCGGTCCGAAAAGCCATGATCACGCAGGGTAGCGCGGTCGGCCTCGCTGACAGTGGCGCTGGCTTGCGCCACAAGGGCCGCGAAATCGAGCATCGCGCGGCGCCGAGGATCAAGGGGCGCTGTGCGATAATTCATGACCATTGCCTCGCCGAGCGCCGGGTCTCCCGAAAGTTCGCGCACCGCAGCGCCATGGGCGACCTGACAATACCAGCAGCTGTTGATGGAAGACACAACCACCGCGATCATCTCACGCTCAAGCTTGCTCAAACCGCTCTCGCCCAGCATGAGATCATTATACATGGCCACAAAAGCATCGAATTTGCCGAGATCGAACAAATAGGCGCGCAGCACATTCGGCACGAAGCCGATCTTTTCTTCGCAGAGCGCAAGGTATTTTGCTGTGCGTTCGGGCAGGTCTTGCGTTTCGGGCAGATCAAGCGCGGTGACTTGGTCAGTCATTCTTAACCTCTTCACGGTAATGATAGCGTGTGACGATTTTCATGCCCGCCCTCTCATAAAGCGCACGCGCGCCGTGATTGGCCTCGGTGACAGCGAGCGCCAGGCATTGCGCGCCAGCCGCCAGAGCCCAGTCTGCCGCGCCGTGCACGATCAACGCGCCAACGCGCTTGCGCCGGTGTTCCGGCAGGACTTCGATCGCGTGCAACATGGCGATATCGCCATCGAGCGCGCAAAAGGCGGCGCCTGCAGCGCGGTCATCTATGCGGGCAATCAGGGCGGTCTTTGGGCTCTTCACGCGCGCCATCACGGCAAGTCGGGGGGCGTTTATGCCGCCCTCGGCCCAGATATCGCGCATGATCGCCAAGGGAGGCCAGAGCGCAAACAGACTCACCGGCCCCGGTTTGCGCGCAAGCGTGGCTGTCGAGGCCGCATAGATCAGCGTCGGGTCAAGCAGACGGTAACCAAGCCCTGCGAGTTGCGCGTCAATCGCGGCATCACCAATACCAAGCCGGAAGAGCGGGGTCTGACCACGCGCGCGCATGGCAGCCTGAGCGTGCGCCGGATCAGCGTGAGGTGTCAGCGGGCTTGCGGCTGAAACGCGCTTGCCACCGCTTGCCCCCTCGCGCAAAAGCCAGCCCTCCCGGATCTCTGATGCGGCAGGGGGCCATGTCGCCTCGAGCGCGGCTTGCAGGCGCAGCGCGTCGGGCAGGCTCACGCCACTGCCTCCGGGAAGAGCTCTGACAGGCGTACGAGTGCGGCATCAACATCGGCCTTCTCGGCCCCGCGCACAACAACCGTCGCACCAAATGCGCCATCGCGCTGGTAGGGATAGCAGCCAATGGAAAGCTGCGGGTATTCCAAGGCAAGCGCCTGCAGATCGGTTGCGATTTCACCCTCGCCGCGCGGAATGGTGAGGTTCTGGGTATAAAGCGCCGCCCCGGCTGCAAGCCCGGGCAGAAGCGCTGCGGCCATGGCCTGAAACACCGCCGGAACCCCGGCCATGACATGGACATTACCCAGCGAGAAACCGGGGGCTGCAGAGACGGGGTTATCGATCAGGCAAGCGCCATCAGGGATGCGCGCCATCCGCAACCGCGCGGCATTCAGCTCAAGCCCTGTGCGTTGGTAATGCTCGACAAGGATTGCGCACGCATCATCGCGGATGGTGAGAGCCACCCCGAAGGCAGCGGCCACGGCATCGGCGGTAATGTCATCGTGGGTGGGGCCGATCCCGCCGGAGGTGAAAACATGGTCGTGGCCTGCGCGCAGATCGTTGAGCGCAGTGACAATACGGTCATGCTGGTCTGAGACGATACGCACTTCGAGCAGATCAATGCCGCGTTGGGCCAGTTGACCAGCGAGGTAATGCATATTGGCATCGCGCGTGCGCCCCGAGAGGATTTCATCGCCGATCACCAGCATTGCGGCAGTTGGGTTTGGCATGGGCTACTCCGGGAACAGTTGGTGCCCACGGTATATGACTGCCGCGCGGGGCTTCCAAGCCCTATGTGAAAGGCTCAAGCGGCGCGCTGCACCGCTTGAGCGTTGCGGCATCAGGTCGGGGCTGCGACCACACGCCGATAGATATGCCATGTGGCATGTCCAAGCACCGGCAGCACTATGAAGAGACCAAGGAAAAGCGGCAGCATGGCAGCAAAGAGCCCCACAGCGATGATCCCGGCCCATTTGAGCATGGTTTGCGGGTTTGAGCGAACAGCCTCCATGCTTACGATGATCGCGGTTATGAAATCGACATTACGATCCATCAGCATGGGCAAGCTGACCACTGTGATCGAAAAAAGCGCCAGTGCGACGAGCGCACCGATAATGCTGCCGATGATCAGCATCATGATCCCCGAGCCCGAGCCAAGCAGCGCCAGCGATGCGCCCCCGATGCCCGACTGCGCCATGAAGATTGCAAAGACCCCACGCGCGAGGATGATCCAGAAGCCGAAGATCAGCAGCACGACCACGCCCATGACAAGCAGTTGCTCATCACCGCGCCCGCGCAACGCACCGAGGATTGCGCCCCATTCCATCTTCTCGCCAGCCTCGCGACGGCGGCTCACCTCGTAGAGCCCAACTGCTGCGAAAGGTGCAAATAGCGGAAAGCCTGCGGCGATGGGGATGAACCATGCCACTTCGCCCCGTGCAAACAATCCAAAGTAAAGCGCCATGCCGCCAAGGACATAAAAAAACGCGAAAAACAGCCCGAAAGCGGGGTTGGCCTTGAAATCCGACCAGCCTGCGGCGAGCGCTGCGCGCAGATCAGTGTCGGTAAGGTCACGCGCTATCTCCACAGGCGCGATCTTGGCTTGCTCTACCATACTCATGGGGTTCCCTCCCTAATGACTAATAGCAAAGAGCGTGGCCAATATCGCGCCTCAGATCAAGTTATTCGTCAACGGACCCGGCCCAAAAAGCACCGATAGTGCAAAGTTTTCCGGGCCTGCCCTATTTCGCAGCCTGCTCTGCTGCGCGACGAAGCTCTTGCATCAGTTCTTCCAACAGCTTTGATGCGCGCTCATCAATCAACGCACCGTTGTCGTCAAACGCCTTGGAGGGGCTTGCAACCATAACTTCCGGCCCCTGAAGCAGATAGGGGCGAAACGGCACCATCATCAGGCGCAACGCAAATTGCGTGCGTTCTCCCCCTGCCCGGCCAGCAGCCGCCGAGACAATCGCCACTGGCTTGTGCGCCCAAGGCGCACCGCCACGGCTTAGCCAGTCGAGGGCATTCTTGAGCACGCCGGGAGGGGCCTTGTTGTATTCGGGGCATGCGATGATCACAGCATCGGCCTGTGCGATATGGGATTTGAGCGTACTGACTTCGGCCGGGACGCCCTTTGCTTCAAGATCCTCATCAAACAGCGGCAGCCGCAGATCGCCTTCGATAAATTTGGCAGGGCCGAAAGCGTCGCGTGCAGCATGAAGTAGTTTACGATTCCACGAATCCTTACGCAGCGAGCCACAAATACCAACAAGTTTCAGATCGGACATATTCACTCCTTGAGTCTGATTTCAGCCTCTAGCTATGACGACCGCTTGAGAATGCAATGCTGGCAGTTGTGCCTGCGGGCATTATCTCGCACAGTGGTGCTGAACTTGTGAAGAAGAGGGTGACATGGCAGAACGGCATGGCGGGCAGATACTCGTGGACCAACTCAAGGCGCAGGGTGTGCGCCGGGTCTTTTCGGTTCCGGGGGAGAGCTTTCTGGCTGCGCTGGACGGGCTTTACGAATCAGGCATCGAGAATATCGTCTGCCGCCACGAGGGTGCGGCTTGCATGATGGCCGAGGCCCATGCCAAGCTTACCGCGCAGCCCGGTATCGTGTTTGTCACGCGTGGGCCGGGGGCGACGAATGCCTCTGCGGGTATTCATGTGGCACGACAGGATTCCACACCATTGATCATGTTTGTGGGCCAGATCGACAACCGCCATCGCGACCGTGAGGCGTTTCAGGAGGTCAATTACCGCGAATTCTTCAAGCCGCTGGCGAAATGGGCGGCAGAGATCGATCATACCGAGCGCCTGCCCGAATATATCAGCCGCGCCTTTCATATGGCGCGCTCGGGCCGCCCCGGCCCTGTGGTGCTGGCGCTGCCGGAAAACATCCTGTCTGCGCGCGCGGATGTGGCCGATATTCCGCCGGTGGCCCCCATGCCGCCCTCGGTCTGCGGCGAACAGATCGACGCGGTGCTGGAACGGCTGTGCAAGGCCGAGCGTCCCTTGGTGATCGCGGGCGGGTCAGTCTGGTCCAGTGCTGCTGCGCAGGGACTGGCGGATTTTGCCGCGACATTCGGCCTGCCGGTCTGCGCCACATTCCGCCGGATGGATCGGATCGACAACCGCCACCCGAATTACGCAGGTGATCTGGCCGTGGGGATGAACCCGAAACTGGCCCAACGTCTGCGCGAAGCTGATTGCCTGCTGGTTCTTGGCGCGCGGCTGGGCGATATTGCGACGGGGGGCTATGAGCTGGTTGACCCGGCCAAACCCGGCAAGACCATTATCCATATTCACCCGGACCCGGACGAGCTTGGCCGCGTCTTCCGCCCTGATCTGGGCCTTGCTGCGCCTGCTGTGGATGTGATCGCAAGGCTGGCCCTGCGCGACGCACCTGCACATCCTGACTGGGCGGAGTGGACAAAGGCCGCGCGGCAAGATTACCTTGACTGGGTGCGCCCGCGCGAAACCCCTGGCGCCGTGAAGCTGGAACAGGTCATCCACGGCTTGTCCGAGACCCTGCCCGAAAACGCCATCGTCACCAATGGCGCAGGCAATTACGCGGCCTTCCTGCATCGCTACCTGCGCGCGCGGGCTTTTCCGGGTCATCTGGCACCAACCTCAGGCTCGATGGGCTATGGCTTTCCTGCCGCGATTGCTGCGAAACTGGAACACCCTGACCGGCCGGTGATCTGCTTCGCAGGCGATGGGTGTTTTCAGATGACGCTCAACGAGATGTCCACAGCGCGGCAATACGGAGCGAATATTATCGTTGTGGTGTGCAATAACGGCCAATATGGCACGATCCGGATGCATCAGGAAAAAACCTATCCGGGCCGGGTGAGCGGCACGCAGATGTTCAATCCCGATTACGCTGATCTGGCGCGCGCCTATGGCGGGCATGGCGAGCGCGTAGAGCGGACAGAGGATTTCTTGCCCACCTTCGAGCGCGCGCAGGCGGCAGGGGTTCCGGCTGTGATCGAGTTGATTCTGGACCCCGATGCGCTTTCGCCCGGCCTGACCGTGGCGCAGGCACAGGCTCTGGCGCGGGCGTAATCAGCAAGTCTGGTGTGGTGGCGGGGGCGCTGCCCCGTCATCATTGTCTCTGAGATCAATGGCGCGTCAAGGTGCCCCGCAGGTTATGTTTTTCAAGGATGAAAGACAGCGGTTCAGGGCAGGTCAGCCAGTTGGGGCTTCAAGCAGGGTTACACTGGTATCACCGTAGCGGCGCTGGTCGATCAGGGTGAAGCCCGGCGGCGCGATCTGGGGCTGCGCCTCTTCCCAGACGATATGCGCCCCCGGCGCCAGCCAGCCCCCCGCTTGCGCCGAGGCCAGTGCCTGTTCACCAAGGCCGCGCCTGTAGGGCGGATCGAGAAACACAAGCGTGAACCCGGGGCCACGGTTTTCGCCCAGTCTGGTCGCGTCGCGGCGGAAGACTTTGGTTATGCCCATCGCGCGCATCTTCTCGATATTCTGGCGCAGGATTGCGCGCGCGGTTGCACCATCATCAACGAAAACGCAGTGCGCCGCGCCGCGCGAGAGGGCTTCGAGCCCCAATGCGCCAGTGCCCGCAAAAAGATCGAGCACGCGCGCGCCTTCGAGCGAGACAGGGTTCGCGCCATTGATGAGCAGATTGAAAATCGCCTCGCGCACGCGGTCGGAGGTAGGGCGCAGATGGGCCGCTGCATCGCCCGCGCCCAGATCGGCCAGTTTCAGCCCGCGTGCCTGTCCACCGATGATCCTCATGCGCGCAGGAGCGCCTTGAGATCTGTTGCAGGGTCAGTGATGGCGGCAGGATCCGGGCTGCGGCCTTGCTCGAGAAGCCGTTTGCCGACCATATAGGCGCGTGGATCGCCGAGCGCATCGACTGCAAGGAATTTCTCGCCTGCAAAGTACCAATGGCTGCGCGCATCGCCAGCACGCACGATCACACGGTCATAGCCAGTGTTAAGCCCGGCGATCTGGAGTTTCATGTCATATTGATCCGACCAGAACCACGGAACTGGATCATATTCCTTGCCTGCGCCCAGAATGTTCGCGGCGACAAGCTCGGCCTGATCGATGGCGTTCTGCACTGATTCCAGCCTTATGCGGGTGCCGCGCCAGGGGAATGAGGCGCAATCGCCCGCCGCCCAGATATGCGGATCGGATGTGCGGCCCTGCGCATCGGTGCGGATGCCATTGTCGAGCGCGAGCCCTGCGGCCTCGGCAAGCTCTGTGGCGGGCAGGATACCAATTCCCGCGATGACGAAATTGGCCTCCAACCGCGCGCCGTCGGACAGGCGCACTCCGGTTACTTCCGTTTCGCCCTCGATGCGCTCGAGCGCGGTCGATTCGAGTATCCGCACGCCCTGCGACTCATGCAGCGCACGGATGGCCGTTGACGTTTCGGGGGCCGCGACGCGCTGCAGGATGCGCGGGGCCATTTCGAGAACAGTGACCTTGAGTCCCTTCTTGGCGGCGACTGCGGCCGCTTCCAGCCCGATATAGCCCCCGCCCACGATAACCACATGGCGCCCGGGCTGGAATTGCGGGGCCATTGCATCGACGTCCTTGAGACTGCGCACTGCAAAGACCCCCGGCAGCGCCCCCCCGATCGCCGCAGGCAGGGATCGCGCGCGCGCGCCTGTCGTGAATGCAAGCGCGTCATATTCCAGCACCTGCGTGTCAAGCTGCAGGCAGCGCGCGGCAGGGTCGAGATTGGTGACTTTCGTATCAAGGCGCAAAGTGATGTCCTGCTCGGCGTAAAAGCTCTCGGGGCGCAGGAACAGCCGCTGGAGTGTCATTTCTCCCAAGAGATAGGCTTTCGAGAGGGGTGGGCGCTGATAGGGGGGCACGGGTTCTTCGCCGATCAGCGTGATCTGGCCATCGAATCCCAGCCCGCGCAGTTTTGCAACCAATGCAGCCCCGGCCTGTCCGGCCCCTATGACCACCACCTTGCGCATTTTTCCTACTCCTGCCTCTGGCCTGTTCTATGGCACATGCTATCTGTTTCTTCTGATAAACGTTCTGCACAAAGGAGCCAATCCATGACAATCACGACCGGGGACAGCCTGCCGGATGCCACTTTCCTGAAAATGGGGGAGTCCGGCCCCGAAGAAGTAAGCCTTGGAGCACTGATCAAGGGGCGCAAGGTCGTGATCTTTGGTCTGCCTGGGGCGTTCACGCGCACCTGCAGCGCTGCCCATCTGCCAAGCTTCATTCGGACAAAGGGCGCTCTGGCACAGAAGGGTGTGGAGGAAATCATCTGCATTTCTGTAAATGACCCCTTTGTCATGAATGCATGGGCCGAAGCGACAGAGGCTGAAGAAGCCGGGCTGCATCTGATGGCAGATGCCGATGGCGCATTCACACAGGCGATTGGCATGGATTTCAGCGCTCCTGTGGTCGGGCTTCACAATCGCTCGAAACGCTATTCGATGCTGGTCGAGGATGGCGTGGTCACACTGTTGCAAGCCGAGGAGAGCCCAGGGGTCTGCGAGGTTTCGGGCGGTGAGGCCCTGCTTGCGGCGATGTGATGGATGGAAGCGCGCTCTCTGTCACGCTTAGCGAGGACTTGGCGCAGGTGGACCCGGTAGCTTGGGACGCTTGCGCCAACCCCGAGGGCGCGCATCCTGCGGTTGATCCCTTCACCACGCATCGGTTCCTGTCTGCGCTGGAGCGCTCAGGCTCGGTTGGCCCGGGCACTGGCTGGGAGCCGCGGCATGTGCTTGTGCATCATGGAGGCCAGCTTGTGGCCTGTGCCCCGCTATATGTGAAATCGCATTCACAGGGCGAGTATATATTCGATCATGCCTTTGCGCAGGGCTATGCGCGGGCGGGCGGGCGGTATTACCCAAAGCTCCAGATCGCGGTCCCGTTCACGCCGGCAACGGGGCGGCGGTTTCTGTGCCGTCCGGGATGTGAAGCCGAGGGGGCAGCGGCGATCCTGCACGCAATGGCCCAGATTGCACGCGACAATCGCCTCTCTTCGACGCATGTTACTTTCTGCACCGCGGAGGAGGCCGCGCGCGGGGCGGAGGCGGGCTATCTGCATCGCGTGACCGAACAGTTTCATTGGCAAAATGCGGGCTATGGCAGTTTCGACGATTTCCTTGCTGCACTTTCGTCGCGCAAGCGCAAGACGCTGCGCAAGGAGCGCGCAACAGCGCAGGGATTTGGCGGCACGATCCGGCAGGTGACAGGAGACGCGCTTGAACCAGAGCATTGGGACGCGTTCTGGCAGTTCTATCAGGACACGGGTGCGCGCAAATGGGGCACTCCTTATCTGACGCGGGCGTTCTTTGATCTGGTGCAGGAGTGCATGCGCGATGATGTGCTGCTGGTGCTGGCAGAGCGCGACGGAGTCCCAGTGGCGGGGGCACTGAATTTCATCGCGCGTGACACGCTTTACGGGCGATACTGGGGCTGCATCGAGGATCACCCCTGCCTGCATTTCGAACTTTGCTATTATCAGGCGATGGATTACGCAATTTCGCAGGGGCTCGCGCGGGTTGAGGCCGGGGCACAGGGCACACACAAGCTTGCGCGGGGATATATGCCTGCGAAAGTGCATTCATTGCATTATTTCCCGGAAGCGGGGTTTCACAAGGCAGTTGCGCGCTATCTCGATGATGAAGGGCGCGCGATTGATTACGAGATGCGCGCGCTGACGGAATATGCGCCGTTTCGCAAGACAGACGGAGGGCAGAATGGCTGAGAAACTTGAGGATCGTGCAGTGCTGGAGCCGCTTTTCGGGGCGGGCTGGAGCATGGTGGACGGGCGGGATGCGATCGAAAAGGAGTTCGTCTTCGCCAATTTCATCGAGGCGTTTGGCTGGATGAGCAAAGTTGCGATTGTGGCAGAAAAGCTCGACCATCATCCCGAATGGTTCAATGTCTACAAGAGCGTAAAGGTAACATTGTCCACGCATGATATTGGTGGCTTGTCGGATCTGGATGTGAAACTCGCAAAGCGCATGGACAAGCTCTCGGGTTGAGGAGCGAAAAGCGCGCCATGCGTGGCGAGCGCGGCACGCATGTGC
>SLDY01000046.1 GCA_007125005.1 Natronohydrobacter sp. | reverse complement strand
TGCCAAGTCGATCGCTAAAATACTGATCTTTGATGTCATCGGTGTGCCCTCCACTAAGCGAATATAGAACCGTCAGGGTAGACGATGCCGGCGGGTGGGGGCATCCACCGCATCAGTTCAATCTGTCAGATGCCAACCGGCTCAAGCAGCTTGAGGCGTGAGCCTGTAAACCCCACTGATGGGGTGGATGATGATTGCTGCCGCGAAAACTCTTACCTGATTGCAGATACAAGCCTTTCGGGCGCGCGTGGCCCGTGAACTGGATGCGCTGTTAGCAAGTCATGATCAAGGTTGCGCTGTTGCACCGGGCGCAAAATCAACCGTAGTTCTTGGTTGTGCGGAAAAAAAGCGTCCCGAGTTAACCATGGACTCCGCGGAACGCCCTAATCTGGCTTAACCCGCTGTGTATGAAACCAGCAGCATCCCAACGATCACAATACCATATGTTGGGGCGAAGCAATGAGCCGGGCATAACGCGCAAGAAAGCGTGCAGCATCTGCGCCGTTGAGCACGCGGTGATCATAGGACAGGTCCAGTGGCACCATTGGAATGGGGCGCGGGGTGTTGCCATCCCAGAGTGTGACCGTTTCGGTACGTGTGATGCCGAGGATCGCAAGTTCCGGCGGGTTGACGATTGGGGTGAAGGCAGTACCGCCGATCCCGCCCAGATTGCTGATTGTCATCGAGGCCCCACCCATCTCATCGGGCGCGATCTTGCGCGCCTGCGCGCGAGCGGCAAGATCTGCAATTTCTGCTGATATCTCCCAAAGCCCACTTTGATCGGCATTGCGTATCACCGGCACCATCAACCCATGCGGTGTGTCCACAGCGATCCCGATATGGACATAGTCTTTCAGCACCAGCGTCTTGCCATCTGCCGACAGTGACGCATTGAATCGTGGAGAATCGCGCAGGCAGCGAGCGAGGGCCATGACGTGAAAGGCCAAAGCTGTAAGCTTGATGCCGCGCGCCTGTGCCTCCACCCGCCACGCCTTGCGCAACCCGTCGATGGCCGACATATCCGCGCGGTCATGATGCGTGACTTGCGGGATCAGGGAATTGGCAGCACCCAGATTGCGCGCAGCCACTTGCGCAAAGCGGCTCATCGGGTCTTCCGTCACCGGGCCATATGCGCTGTGATCCACATCCCAAAAGCTTATGTCCCCACCGTTTGCAACGGGGGCAGATGCGCCCAGATCCTCTGGCCCGAGCGTTATCCGGCCCAATTCGCGGGCGCGCACGTCCAGATCGACTCCCTTTTCCAGCGCCTTGCGCCGCGTGCTGGGGCTTGCGATGACCTCTGACATGGATAGCCCCCTTACCAACTTGCTGAGATATATTGTGTTTCCATGAATTCGAGCATCCCCTCATGCCCGCCTTCGCGGCCCAGCCCCGATTGCTTGGTGCCACCAAAGGGGGCGGCCGGGTCGCTGACCAGCCCGCGATTGAGCCCGACCATCCCGTAATCCAGCCGCTCACAGACCTGCAAACCACGCTTGAAATCGCCCGAGAAGACATAGGCCACCAGCCCGTATTCCGTGTCATTGGCGCGGGCGATCACATCGTCCTGATCGATGAATGTCTGCAGCGCGGCCACCGGGCCGAAGATCTCATCATGGACGCAATCGGCCGTTTCCGGCACATTCGACAGCACTGTGGGCGGGTAGAAATAGCCCTTCCCCTCGGGCACCACACCACCACATTCGACTGTAGCGCCTTTGGCCACGGCATCGGCCACGAATTCCGCCACCTTGTCGCGGGTGGCGGCATTGACCAGCGGGCCGACATCCACGCTCGGGTTCGTGCCATCGCCGATCTTCAAGGCTGACATGGCCGTTGTCAGCCGCCGGGTGAACTCGGGCGCAATCGCCTCATGCACATAGATGCGGTTCGCAGCCGTACAGGCCTCGCCCAGATTGCGCATCTTGGCCAGCATCGTGCCCTCAATTGCCACATCCATATCGGCATCGTCGAACACGATCACTGGCGCATTGCCGCCCAGTTCCATCGCGGGTTTCAGCACCTGATCGGACGCGCCTTTCAAAAGCGTGCGCCCTACACCCGTGGAGCCCGTGAAGCTGACCACACGGACGCGCGGATCATGCAGCATGTGATCGACCAGCGCGCCTGTGCGTTTTGAGGGCAGCACATTGACCAGCCCAGGCGGCACGCCCGCTTCTTCCAAGAGCGGCATCAGCGCCAGCATCGTCAGCGGTGTTTCCGATGCAGGCTTGATGATCACGCCGCAGCCCGCCGCCAAGGCTGGCGCGATCTTGCGTGTTCCCATCGCTGCCGGGTAATTCCAAGGCGTGATCAGCACCGCCAGCCCCGCCGGCTTGTGCTGCACGATGATCCGCGCACCGGAACTGGGCGCATGGGTGATCAGCCCGTCCGCACGCACGGCTTCTTCCGCAAACCAGCGGAAGAATTCGGCGGCATATGTGGCCTCGCCCATCGCATCCGCCCGCGCCTTGCCGTTTTCCAGCGTGATCAGATGCGCAAACTCTTCCAGCCGCGCGGTCATCAATTCCCAAGCGCGGCGCAGCACTTCCGAGCGCTGGCGCGGGGTCCGCGCGGCCCACTCAGTCATCGCCGCCTCGGCCGCGTCAAGTGCGGCATCGGCATCCGCGATCCCGGCACTTGCGACCGAGGCCAGCACCTCTTCGGTCGCCGGGTTGATCACGTCGAAACGGTCCGGCGTCTGGTGCCATGCGCCATTGATGTAAAGGTCAGTGTATTTCATCGGAACCTCACAGGGTCAGAGCAGGTGCCGCAGCGGGTCTTGCATGCGGCCTGCGAATTCGGAGAGCAGCGCGATTGCCTGCGCAGGTGTCATGTGGTGCGGGCCACATTCCAAGGTCAGCGCCAGACCGTCGCCCTTGCTCAGGACGCTCAGCACCGGCATATCTTCGACGCCCAGAGACAGACCGGAGAGCGCGCTTGCACGAAGGTCGCGCAGCAGCAGATCGGGCGCAGCTTCTGCCTCGGTCACGGCAGACAGACGGCGACCTGCAGGTACGGCCAAGGCGCGCATCGCGCCGAAGCGTTCGACCGCCACAACGCAGGGCGCGCCAAGGCTCGCCCCGGCCAGCCCAGCCAGCAGCGCGTCGGCATCGCTCAGCATCTCTGCGACCGAGGCGGCGAAGGGGGCGAAGCCGTCTTGTGCCGTGGCGGCCTCCAGCCGAAAGCCCTGCGCGGCCACACCCGGCGCGGCAGCAGAGGCCTTGGCGCCAAGTTCCTCCAGCGCCTCCAGATCGCGCATGTGATAAGGCTGCGGATAACCCGCCTTTACCAGCGCCCCCAGATCCAGCCCTTTTTCCAGCGCCACGCGCCGCAGCTTGGGCGAGGTGAGGATGCGACCCGTGGCCGGGGCCGTGACGGGCGGCGCGGCGGGCTTTGTCGGGGGCGCTTCGGGGGCCGGGGAAGGCGCGGCCTCCGGCTCAGGGGTCGGTGCGGGCGCGCCCTCGGCCAACGTGCGGCTGACGGGGTTTGCGGGTTTCTCCTTGGAAATGATCGCCACCGCCTGCCCGACTGGAACATCATCGTCCTTTTGCGCCAGCGTCGCGGCCAGATAGCCCGACACGCCTGCGGGCACTTCCATCGTGGCCTTGTCAGTCTCGACCTCGAACAGCGGATCATCCTCACCGACCTGCGCGCCCGGTTCCACCATCCAGCCGACGATCACGCCGCTATCCTGCGCCATGCCAAGCTGCGGCATGGTGATCTCGCGCCCCTCGGGCAGCGCATCCGCCGCCTGCGGTGCGGGCGCAGCTGCGGGGGCATCCTCCTCCGCAGTCTCGGAGATGCGCGCAATCGCCTGTCCGACCGGAACATCCTCACCCGCCTGCGCGCTCACATGCGTCAGAAACCCGCTCGCCTGCGCCTCGACCTCCATCGTGGCCTTGTCAGTCTCGACTTCGAACAGCGCATCACCCTTGGCGACCTTCTCGCCCGGCGCTTTCAGCCAGGACACGATCTTGCCCGCATCCTGTGCCATGCCAAGTTGCGGCATCGTCACATCATGCGGCATGGATCAGCTCCCCAGCACACAATCGGCCCGCATTGGCGGCCACCTGCTCCGGCGTCGGCACCGTCAGATCCTCCAGCGCGGGCGAGAACGGCACCGGCACATCCATCGCCCCCATACGCAGCACCGGCGCGTCAAGATGATAGAACGCCTTTTCGTTCAAACGGCTTGCGATTTCGGCGGTCACCCCATAGCTCCGGTGTCCCTCGTCGATTACAAGGGCGCGGCTGGTTTTCTTCACGCTCTCGATCAGGGTCTTTTCATCAAGCGGAACAATGGTGCGTGGGTCGATCACCTCGGCGCTGATCCCCTCAAGAGCAAGCATCTCGGCGGCTTTTTCGGCCACCTGCACCATCGAGGAGGTGCCGATCAGCGTGATATCCCGCCCCTCGCGCTTCACATGCGCCTGCCCGAAGGGGATCAGATATTCCTCTTCCGGCACCGGCGCCTTGTCCTGATACATCAGCTTGTCTTCGAAGATCACCACCGGGTTGTTGTCGCGGATGGCGGTCTTCATCAGCCCCTTGGCCTCATAGGCGGAAGATGGCATCGCCACTTTCAGCCCGGGTATGTGGGCAACCAGCGCTTGCAGGCTTTGGCTGTGCTGTGCTGCCGAACGTCGCGTGGCCCCCAGATTGGTGCGCAGCACCAGGGGCACAGTCAGCTTGCCGCCCGACATATAATGCGTCTTGGCCGCCTGATTGCAGAGCTGGTCCATGATCAGGAAGATGAAATCCCCGAACATCAGATCGACGATGGGCCGCGCCCCGGTCATCGCCGCCCCCACGGCCATGCCCATGAACCCCGGCTCGGAAATCGGCGTGTCGATCACGCGGTCCGTGCCAAATTCCTCGACCAGCCCCGAGAGCACCTTGAAGGGCGTGCCGGCCTCGGCCACATCCTCGCCGATCAGGAAGACAGTCGGGTCGCGCCGCATCTCCTCGGCAATGGCCTCATTCACGGCCTGCGATAGCGTTATCTCGCGCATTCTGGGTCCTCCTCAGGCCGCGTAAACATGCATGTTGACTTCGGAGGCATCCGGGTAGGCCGCCTCCAGCGCATAGGCGACGGCGTCTGTAGCATCCTTCTCGATCTCGGCATTGAGCGCATCAAGCTCCTCTTCCGAAGCAATCCCTTCACTCACCAGATGCGCCCGGAAACGGATGATCGGGTCGCGATTGTCCTTCCACTCCTTCTCCTCGGCCTTGGAGCGGTAATATTCGCGGTTGATGTCACCGACATGGTGGCCGTGATAGCGGTACGTCATCAACTCGATGAAGAACGGCCCCTCGCCCTTGCGCGCCCGCGCCACGAGCTTACGGGTCAGGTCATTCACCGCCAGCACATCCTGCCCGTCCACCTGATGCGCCTCGATCCCGAAGGCTTCCGCCCGTGCGGTGATGGAGCCTGCGGCGATTTCCTCGGTCCTGGTATATTCCGAATAGCCATTATTCTCGCAGGCATAGATGACAGGCAGCTTCCACAAAGCAGCCATATTCATCACCTCATACATCAGCCCCTGCGCGGTCGCCCCGTCGCCGAAGAAGCACACGGTCACATCATCCGAGCCCTGCAGCTTCGCGCGCAGCGCCGATCCGGTCGCAATGCCCATTGACCCGCCCACAATCGCATTCGCCCCAAGATTGCCGTGGCTCTGATCGGCAATATGCATCGAGCCCCCCTTGCCCCGGCAATAGCCCTCGGCCTTGCCCAAAAGCTCGCAGAACATCGCCTTGAATTCGGCCCCCTTGGCCACGCAATGCCCGTGGCCCCGGTGGGTCGAGGTGATGCGGTCCTCATCCGTCAGCGCCTCGCAGATGCCGACCGCGACCGCCTCTTCACCCGAATACATATGCGTCAGTCCCGGCATCTTGGCCGAGAGATAAAGCTGATTGGCATTGTCCTCGAAGGTGCGGATCCGCACCATCTGGGTGTACATGCGCAGATAGGCTTCGGTGTTAGATGCGGCCTTGGCCATTTCGAAATCCTCTCAAGGGGGGGCGGCAATCCCTGTTTTCATCTTGCCGAAAATACTCTCGGGGGGTGTGGGGGCAGACAGCCCCCCACCCTCCGGCTGCTCAGTAGCGGTTCGCGATGGGCAGTTCCTCGGCCGGGAACAAGCTGATCACTTCGCAGCCCGACTCAGTCACCACCACCTCTTCCTCGATCCGCGCTGCCGAATAGCCGTCAGTGGCCGGGCAATAGGTCTCGAGCGCAAAGACCATGCCGGTCTTGATCTCCATCGGATGCTCAAGGCTGACCGCGCGGCTGATGATGGGCCGCTCATGCAGCGCCAGCCCCAGACCGTGGCCGAATTGCAAACCGAAGGCCGCGTCCTCGTTCGGGAACCCGAGCGACTCGGCTGTCGGCCAGACCTCGGCCACCTTGTCGGTGGTCACGCCCGGCTTGATCATCGCAATTGAAGCGTCGATCCATTCGCGGGCTTTCACATAGGCGTCGTTCTGCGACGGCGTCGCGCGGCCCACGTTGAAGGTGCGATAGTAGCAGGTCCGGTAGCCCTGATAGCTTTGCAGGATGTCAAAGAAGCACTGGTCGCCAGGGCGGATCAGCCGGTCGGTGAAGTTATGCGGATGCGGGTTGCAGCGCTCGCCGGAGATGGCGTTGATGGCTTCCACATCGTCCGAGCCCATCTCATACAAGAGCTTGTTCGACAGCGCGACAATATCATTCTCGCGCACGCCCGGTTTCAGCTCTTCATAGATCATGTGATAGACGCCATCGACCATCGCGGCGGCCTGGGTCAGAAGCTGGATTTCGTCCCAGTTCTTGATCTCGCGCGCGGCCAGCATGATCTGCTGGCCATCGACGACCTTGATGCCTTCCTCTTGCAGCGCGTGAAACATGGCGGTTTCGGCATAATCCACACCCACAGGCATGTCCGCCATGCCTGCATCCTTGATCAGCTGCGCAATCATCTTGGCGTATTTCTTCATCAACCCGAATTCGGGCGGGATCGTGCCACGCATACCCACCACACCGGCCAGACAATGATCGGGCTCTAGCCAGTCGGAATAGCGTTGGTGATGCACCGCGGCCGAGCCGAAATCCCAGACATAGGGGCTGTCATCGCCCGTCAGCAGGCAGAAACGGCACATCTTGTCGCGCTCCCACTCACCGATCTTCGTGGCGCTGACATAGCGGATATTGTTCACATCGAACAAAAGCAGTGATCCGGCGTTCGAGTTTTGGAGCGATTGACGCGTGCGCGCCAGCCGATAACGGCGCAGACGGTCATGGTCGATCCGGCGCTCGAAATCGACCGAATTATGGCCCCAGGCAGGCAGCCGGTCTCGCCATTCCCAGTTGGGTTGCAGGTCCTGCGGGGTCAGTAGGTTGGGCATCAAGGCGCGGTTCATGGTAAATCTCCATTGGATGCGTGCTCGCACGCATCGCCCGTGTGAAAGGTGTGATGAATTGAGAGGGATGCCGCGTTACTGCATGATCATGCCGCCATCGATCATGATGAGCTGGCCAGTCATGTAGTCGCTGTCATCCGAGCACAGAAAGGCCGCCGTGCCCTGCACATCTTCTGGGTAGCTGTAGCGCTTCATGGTGATCATGGTCTTGGCCAGATGATCCATGGATTCGCCTTCTTCCTTGAACATGCCAATCTTGACCAGATCCTTGTCCAGCTGTTCCCACAATTCGGTGCGAACGACCCCCGGCCCATAGCCATTGACAGTGATCCGATGCTCCCACAGCGCCTTCGCGCCGCCAATGATCATGGCGAGCACGGCGTATTTCGAGCAGGAATAGGGGATCACATCCAAAAACGCGGTGCGCGACACGATCGAACCTACGGGAATGATCTTGTAGGGGTGGTCTTCCATTGGCCCCTGGGCGATCATCTGGCGGGCGGCTTCCTGCATACCCAGCAGCACGCCCTTGGCGTTGATGTCCATGATCATATCCCAGTTATCCTCGTCGATATCCATGAACATGCGCGGCTTGTTCACACCTGCATTCAGCAGCGCCACATTGATCGAGCCGAAAGCCTCGACACAGGCCGCAACTGCGGCAGCGTTGTCCGCGCGCGAGGTGACGTTCAGCTTGACCGCGATTGCCTTGCCGTTGCCAGCCGCGTTGATCTCGTCCGCCACTTCGTTGACGCCATCTTCGTTGACATCACCAAGGCAGACATTCGCGCCTTGTGCCGCGAAATGACGGGCATTTTGAGCGCCCATTCCCTGCGCGGCCCCTGTAATCAGGATATTCTTGCCCTTCAGGCGTGTGGTGTCCATGGCGTCCTCCTTCGCGTAGTGGTTATTTCATAACGCGCTCGGCTCGGGCTTGAGCGCTTTGCAAGGCGGCGCGAGGGGATTGGACCCCGCGCAGCATATCGTGGATTTCCTGCCCGCAGATCTCGAAAATTTCTGTGATTTGCGGAATTGGCGGCCGCGGCCAGTACTGCAATTCGTCTCGCAATGACATGCCGTCAACGGCTTCGAAGATGGACGAGATTGCACGGACTTCGGGATCAGCCCCCACCGAATAGCGCGGGGCAGTCCGGCTGCCGTTCAAGACATAAAGCTTCTGCGCTTGCGGCGAGGTGAAGGCAATCAGTGCCTCGACCGCCGCTGCACGCCGTTCGGGCGCGAGATTTGCCGGAATGCCCAGCACATAACCGCCGACGGGTGCAAGCGGGCGGCCTTTCGGCCCGGCCGGATGTGGCAGATAGCCGGTATTACCGTTTGCAGGCGAGGCCGGATCGCGCTCAAAGTAAGGGGCAAGCAGCGTGTAGCCATAGGCCATCGGGATCTTGCCAGACGCATACGGGCGCACTCGCTCATACCATGACATAGAGAGGATATCGGGCGGCGAATATTCCAGAAGTTGCAACAGGTAATCGCAGGCATCAAGCGCAAGCGGCGTATCGATGGTTGGCACGATCCCTTTGCGCTTGGCCGTATCGGCGTCAAATCCGCCTGCGATCGGCGCGAGATTAACGATAGGCTGGCCAAAATCGGCGCATGTCATAAGGAACTGATGCCCAAGGGCGGTTCCGCGCGCTGCATTCCACGCAATGCCATAACGCCCGCGCCGCGGATTGTGGAAATGTCGGGCGGCTGCGATCAGCTTTTCTGTAGTATCAGGCGTGTCCAAACCCTCGTCAGCAAAGAGGTCTTTCCGGTAGAAAAGCAGTTCCGGTGTGGTCTGCCCCGGAACACCATAGGCGCGCCCGCCCCAATGTGCGGCCATCCAACCCGCTGTATGAAAATCCGGTGGGTCCAGTCGGTTAATGTCGAGGCATTCATCCAGTGGAAGCAAAATGCCCTTTTCAGCGAACTCACCAATCCAGGGCAGGTCGACCGCGATTATGTCATATTTACTGAACCGACGCTCAGCATTGCGTAGCGCCTCAAGACGCAGTCGGTCGATGGAAAAGGCGCGCTGGCTTATGTTGGTTCCGATGATCTGTTCAAACTGACGCTTCAGGTTTTCCATCACCATGAAAGTCGGATCGCCGTGAACTAGCACCCGCAGGCCACCACCGATCTGCAACGGCTCGGGAAGAACCTGTGGGGGGGCGATTGACTGACTTGCAGGCATGTAGGACGCGCCAAAATAGTAATCGCCCTCGGCCGATGTTGTGCTGCCCGATGTCTCGGCACTCAGACGCATGATCCGATCTGCAAACTGGCGCCAGTTCGCCATCAGGCGATCTGTAGGATGCAATGAGAACGACCGGCCAGATCGTGTTCTTACACGTTGTTCGATCAGGCCGGATTGCAGCATATGCTGTAGTTTCCGCCGCCCTGTAGCGTAAGGGACGCCCGAAGCCGCGATCAGAATGGTTGCTGTGATTATCTTGCCGCTCAGATGCGCCCGCAGAAGAGCGATGACCATGTTGAGATATGGGTTCGGGTCTGCAATCTCCAAGGCGGTGTCCAGTTCGGCAGTGACTGCCTCCAGAAATGCCAGTGCTGCGGGCAAAGCCGATTGCTCTTCAGGCCCTGTTGCTGCAACGCGAGCAGGGACGAGAGAGAAATCTCCTTTTTGAAACTTTGCCATCTGCACGAAGCGTGCCTTTCCCCTGTCAGCGGGCTGTTCTGCCTTGTCGCTGGTCTTCGCCATTGCTCTGCCTCCGTATCATGTTCAAATCCGATAGATGACAATATGATCTAATTGTCCAATTTGAACATAAGTATATTCAATATGGACAAATATGCAGTATGGAGTGGTTGCGGACTTGGCGAGTATGAGGGCGCTGTTATTTGCGCCACACGAATCCGATGGATTTCCGGAAGGGCGGGACAACGCAAGGCACACCAATGGGAGGAAAGCCATGACTAACTCTATGAGACTTCTGCTTGCCAGCTGCGGGACGCTTGCCCTGGCAAGCGCGGCAACGGCAGATACGGTCCGCATCGGGATCACGCAGAACAATGTCGGGATCGATAGCTATCAGACAACTTATGAACGTGCCTTCATCGAGGCCGCAGAGGCAAATCCGAATGTTGATGTGATCGTTCTGGATGCAGGCGGAGATGTCGCCCGTCAGATCAGCCAGATGCAAGACCTGATCCAACAGAATGTGGATGCAATCATCATCTGGCCTACAGATGGTCAGGCGCTGGTGCCGGCTGTGCGCAACGCGCATCGTGAAGGGATCCCGGTGATTGTGACCAATTCGAACATTGCCGAAGCCGGCATGGAGTTCATTGCGGCCTTTTCGGGTCCGAACAATATCCAGCAGGGCATATACTCGGCCGAGATGATGTGCGAGGCCCTAGACGGTGAGGGGCAAATCGTGCAGATCACCGGCATGCCCGGCTACACCACTGCGATCGAGCGGCAGCAAGGCTTTGACGACCGCTTGGCGGAACTCTGCCCCGGCGTGACACAACTGGACATTCAGCCCGGCGACTGGAACCGCGAGCGCGCGCAGCGCACGATGGAAACCTTTCTTACGCGCTTTGACCAGATCGACGGTGTCTATTCCGGCGATGACAACATGGGCGTTGGCGCATTGAACGCCGCCATCGCTGCTGGGCGCGCAGAAGGAATGGTCTTCATCGGGGCAACCAATTTCGCCGTTGGGTATGACGCGATGGCGCGTGGCGAATACTGGGGCTCGGTCTATCAATCCCCTGTGGATGACGCGCGCGCCGCGCTGCAGACCGCGCTCGATGTTCTGGCCGGTGAGGATGTGCCGAAGCTCAACTATTTCGACACACCCAAGATCACCCAAGAAAACATGCACGAGTTCGACCGCCCAGTGTTCTGAGCGAGACAAGATACGGGGCGGGCAAGACCCGCCCCGAAATAGATGATACGCTCGACGCATCGTCATCCGTGCCCGGGGAGGGCGCGGAAATTGACCATCCGGGAGGAGCCAGATGCTGTTAGCCCGCCTCAAGGCCGGGGGCCCTGCGATTGCAAAGCAGGGCATCCTTGTGGCCTTCATTGTTTTCATGATCACGTTTTCGTTGATGTCTGACAGGTTTCTGTCGGCGGACAACATCATGTCTGTGTTTCGACAATCTGCCATTATCGGCGTTATGGCGCTGGGTGTGACAATCGTGGTGATTGGCGGCAATCTGGATTTGTCGGTGGGCTCCATGCTCTCCTTCGCCACAGTGCTTGTGGTCGATCTGCATGACAAGATCGGGCCAGAGCTCGCGATCCCGGTTATGGTCTTGGCCACGCTTTGCCTTGGCGCGATCAACGGGTTTCTGATCGGTATATTGCGGCTCAACTCGCTGATTGTGACCTTGGGAATGCTATCGGCGATTCAGGGGCTGGTGCTGATTTACAGCGGTGGCCAGAACGTGGATATCGTGGATCAGACCGGAACATGGTTTGCGATCTTCGGCCGCGGAGCAATGTTCGGCATTGCGACGCCCATTATCATCTTCCTCGGTCTTGCACTGGTCTTCCACGTCATCATGACAACCATGCCTTTCGGGCGGCGCGTGCATGCCGTTGGCGGTAACCCGACGGCTTCGATCTTCTCCGGTATCCCGCGTTCGCGCGTGGTGTTCATGACCTATCTGATCTCGGCGCTCTGCGTAGCGATCGCCGCAATCATCCTCGGCAGCCGCGTGATGGGCTCGCAAAACAATGTGGGCCTGGGCTATGAGCTTCAGGTGCTGGCAGCGGTCATCCTTGGTGGCACCTCGCTTCTGGGCGGGTCTGGCAGCATCCTGCGCACGGTGCTCGGCGTGCTGATGCTGGCCTTCATCCAGAACGGTCTGATCCTGATGGGCCAACCCTATTACACGCAATGGCTGGTGACATGGGTCGTGATCATCGTTGCGGTCTGGTTGGATGTGGCCGCCAAGCGTGGCCGTCTGTTCTCGCCGATAGCATGAGGCACGCAATGGCATATTTTTATCAGAATCCGCTGCTGCGCTGGCTGATGCGCAATCCGATCTGGGGCTTCGTTCTGATCATCTTCATCTTCTTCAGCCTTTCTGCCGATCATTTCTTCTCCGAACGCAACCTGATGAATATCGTGGTGCAGACTTCTACCATCGGGCTGATCGCGCTTGGCATGACGCTGGTGATGATCAATGGTAACATTGATCTGTCTGTGGGTGCGACGCTTGCTCTGGCGGCGGCCTTCGCGGTAGATGTGCAAAGCTGGGCGGCATTCTCGACATGGGGCAACTGGCAGATTCTGCCTGCAGTTTGTCTGGCGCTGCTGGTCGGTATCCTTATGGGGGCCATCAACGGTTTCATTGTCTGGAAAACCGGCGTTGATGCTTTCATCGTCACTTTAGGAGCGATGCTGGGCATTCGCGGGCTGGTCTTTGTCTATACAGGCGAGCAGTCCTTCTACGCGATGAACTTTGCCTATTCCGATTTCAGCTTCATGACCATCGGCCCCTTCCCCGTGCTGGCAGTCATCTTTGGAATTGCCGTCTTAGCAGTACATTGGTTGCTGTCGCGCACCGTGCATGGCCGTAACACCTATGCTGTGGGCGGCAATCGCGAAGCGGCGGTGAATGCGGGCATCCGGGTCGGCCCGCATATGATGATCAATTTCATGCTGATCGGATTTCTGGCGGCGTTGTCGGGCGTGCTGCTCTCGACCCAAATGGGAGCCGCGACACCCAATCTGGGGCGCGATTACGAATTATGGGTCATCACAGCGGTCGTTCTGGGCGGCACCAAGCTGACCGGTGGCAAGGGCGATATCATCGGCACTCTTGGCGGCGTTCTGGCGATAGGTATCCTTCGCAACGGGATGAACCTGATGCAGGTGCCTGCCTTCTATGTCTATGTCATCCTTGGCAGCATCCTGATCGCTGTCCTGTTCCTCGATAAACGCTTCAACCGCACGGCTGACGGAGGGCTGCGCCTATGAATGTCAATCGTGAACCGGCTTTGCGCCTGCAGGGTATCGTAAAGACCTTTCCTGGTGTTCGCGCATTAGATGGCGTGGATTTCGAGGTCATGCCCGGCGAGGTTCATGCCCTGCTGGGAGAGAACGGAGCTGGCAAATCGACTCTGATGAAAGTGCTTGCTGGCATGTATCAGCCCGATGAAGGCCAGATCATCATCGCGGGCCAGAAGGTGCGGATGACAACCCCCATCGAGGCGAAGGCGCAAGGCGTTATCCTGATCCATCAGGAGCTCAGTCTTGTGCCCGAGATGTCGGCTGCGGAAAACATCTATCTTGGCGAGTTGCCGCGCAAATCACTTGGCCGGGTGGATTGGAAGACACTGGAGGCGCGCTCGAACGCGATCCTGAAGCGCTTGCGCTGCAATTTCCGCGCCGAAGTGACGGTGGCCAACCTGTCGATTGCGAACCAGCAGATGGTCGAGATCGCGCGTGCTCTCACCGTCGATGCGCGTGTGGTTATTTTCGACGAGCCGACGGCGTCGCTGACCGATGCCGAGAAGGTGGTGCTGTTCGACATCATCAATGATCTCAAGGCGCAGGGTGTGGGTATAGTTTATATCTCGCACCGCATGGACGAGATTTTTACCCTGTCCGACCGCATCACCGTGCTGCGCGATGGCGGATATCGCGGGACGCTGAATACGGCCGACACGAATGAAGATGAGGTCACCCGCCTGATGATCGGGCGCAGTCTGGACCTCTCACGCGATGAAGCTGCGCGTGAGTTTGGCAAGACTATGCTGGACGTGCGCAATCTGACCTGCCCTGGTCTGTTCGAGAACGTCAGCTTCTCAGTGCGCGCCGGCGAAGTGGTGGGTTTTTACGGGTTGGTCGGTGCGGGCCGGACCGAGATTGCCGAAACGCTTTTCGGATTGCGCAAACCCACCTCGGGGGAAATTCTGGTCGATGGCGAAACGGTCGAGATTGGCTCGCCTCGCGCTGCAATTGCGATGGGCATCTCGCTGGTTCCCGAAAACCGCAAGGAACAGGGGTTGGTGTTGCAGATGAACTGCCGCGACAACATGACCTTGCCGCAAGTGCAGGATCTGACAGCGGGGCCATTCCTGTCCCAAGGCGCAGAACTGGCGATTTTCGATCAGTATCGCGACCGGCTGGCGATCAAGACCCCAAGCTGGCGTCAATCCGCAGGCGTTCTTTCGGGTGGCAACCAGCAGAAGATTGTTATCGGCAAGTGGCTTTCGATGCAGCCGCGCGTTCTGATCGTCGATGAGCCTACGCGTGGCATTGATGTAGGATCAAAATCGGAGATCCACCAATTGTTGCGCGAGCTTGCAGCGCAAGGATACGCGGTGATCGTGATCAGCTCGGAAATGCCCGAGGTGTTGCGCGTCTCTGACCGGATTGTGGCAATGTATCATGGGCGCATAATGCGCGAATTCAGTATAGACGAAGTGACAGAGGACTCGTTGGTGCAGGCGATATCGGGCATCACATCGGACACAGCCGCCTGATACGGATCTGGCGTAGCGGACTGGGTCGTATAAGGGGTCTGGAATCCGTGCGAAAAGCTGCCGCCATTGGCGCACGCTTGCGTGTGCGCCAAGCCATCTCAGCCTGAAAGTTTTTCGCCGGCGATCCAGACTGCCTCCAGAGCATGATTGTGTGACATGAAAACCAGATCTGCTCGCGCATCAGTAAGGATACGACCACGATTTGATGCGCCGATCACATCGGCTGGAATCCGTGTCGCCATCGCCAGCGCTCTTTGCAGAGTTTGACCATAGGAAACCAGATTCGCCACCGATTCCGCCATGGTCACATCCGCCCCCACCAGTGTTCCGTCCTGCAGTGTCAGGCGATTGTTGCTGCGTGTAATGCGTCGGCCATTGAGCACGAACTCAGTCAAATCTGTTCCAGCGACCGCCATTGAGTCAGTAACAAGGAACACATCCTCCTCTGCCTTGATTTGCAGCGCTATCGCGAGGCATTCGGGCGCAACATGTATCCCATCGGCAATGACACCGGCACGCAATGGTGTTGTCAGCGCCGCACCAACAAGACCCGGCGCCCGATTCAGCATTGGTCCCATCGCATTATAAAGATGCGTGACACAGGACGCGCCGGCCTTATGGGCCGATTTTGCCGCTTGGGTTGAACAATCGGAGTGCCCGAGGCTTACAATGACGCCCGCGGCAGACAACGTCGCAATCTGCAAATCAGTGGCAGCGCCGGGGGCGAGCGTGACCATAAGCGCGGGCAAGGCCTGCGCAGCATCGCAGAGCAGTCCGAGATCGTTATCCTGCATTGGCCGGATCAGAGCTGCGTCATGTGCGCCCTTTCGCTTCGGGTCCAGATGCGGGCCCTCCAGATGGAGACCGGCAAATCCCGGCACCTGCCGCTTGTGCGCCTCAACTGCTGCCGCGACAACGCGGGCAGTCGTTTCGGGGGTGTCTGTGATCAGCGTGGGCAGTATAGCCGTCGCCCCGAGCCGAGCATGCGATGCACAGATCCGGGCAAGCTGATCGGTATCGGTTGAGGCCCCTACCAGTTCACCGCCACCGCCATTGACCTGCAGATCAACAAATCCGGGCGCGAGCACCCCCTCGCCAAGATCAGTGATCTGTGCGTTGTCTGGCAGGGGGCTCCCTGGCCGATGGACTGCACTGATATAACCATCCTCAGCAATGCTGATCGCCGCACCTTGAAGGAGTTGCCAACCGTCAAAAACGATCGCGGCCCGGAGAATGCGCATCATCAGACTGTCTCGGTAATCTTGCGCAAATGGCGCGGTGTTTCGGGATGAAGGCCGAGCCGATGGGCAAGCGCTTCGATGAAGCTTCCAAACGATACCATGTGCAACAGCGGGTCAAGCATCGGGTGCAGAGGTGCAACGACTGGCAATCGCATAACCGGCATCTCGCCCGAAAACATCAAGTGCGGGCGCGGGCACCAATCGGTCAGAGAGCGGCGAACAATCGCAGCCAAGCGCTTCAGAACACGCTGCGAGAACTCCTCCGCCAACGCCGAAAGCCCTTTGTCGCGCTGCCATGCCGCTGTCATTGCCAAACCGCCAATAACTGAAATCACGAAACTCTTGGCCGCAGCGCTGACCGGGCTCTCTGCGGTTGCCTGTGCCCTATGGGTCTGGCTCATGGGGTTTGGTCTCCACTCGCGAGGCATTGGCGCGCCTTCCATAAGGCACCGTCCAGCGCGGTCCCTTTGGGCATAACCCGGTTTAGCTGTACGGCGCCTTGCGACATTATACGTTCCAGCAAGACTGGACCCAACCCACCGAGCGGTGCGACGGGGATGTCAGGTGCCCTGTTCAAAAGATGCTGAAGCCCGCGCAGCAGCCATGCGCAACCTTGATCCAAAATCGCGCCCGCAATGGGACAAGCTGCCCGATCATGCGCAAGCACGATTGGCGCAAGTGTCGCGTAATCTGCAGGGCGGGCGCGGCCCGCAAAGCCGATCAACCCCATGATGCCGCCGAAGCGCTCCCACAATTCCGTGGTAAGTTCTGTTCTTGGCTCCAGACCATCATGCGCATGCAATGTTCGACGCAGCGCCTCGCGCCCTATCCATGCCCCGCTTCCCTCATCCCCCAGCATAAAGCCGTAACCGCCCATGCGGTGTATCTCGCCACCCTCTTGGCAGGCGAGGACCGAGCCAGTCCCCACTGCAAGAACGATTCCATCTGCTTCACGAAAAGCACCCCAGAGCGAGATATCAACATCACCAAAGATGGATACATCACTGTAGCGGAGCGCTGCGCGAAGGCGTTCCGCTGCGCCAGACTCGTTGACACCCGCCAGCCCAAGAGTAATCCGCGGAGCGATAAGCGGGGCCGGCGAAAACTCCTGCGCTGCCGTAAAGGTACGGTCCAGCAAGGATTCTATTTCACGCAGAGCGGTGTCTAAATCGCTGAATACATTGGCAGCGCCGCCAGTGAGCACCTGCGTGCACCGACCATCTGACAGCGCAGCCTGCGCGCGGCAGGTTGATCCGCCACCATCAAGCCCGATGAATACCTGCATCCGCTTCTCCTGCGCACTCATATTAACAGGGTAATACTCTACCAAAATGTTCAAACTGCCTGTAGATCCCGCGTAATGCCAGCCCCCGATATATTCGCAATTACCACTGATGATGTCATAAATTCTGCGATTTGTGTATTCAGCGCTCAATTGATCTGCCGGATCGACTTTAGGCGCGTAAAGTCACAGCAGCGGTAAATGTCTTTACAAGAGGTTTGTTATTAGTTTTGTCATCTTTGAAGGGATGCACTTGTCGGCTTTGGGGGCTGGCATGCTGCTCCTGCTGCGAGAAGGGGAGTGTAATGATCCGCCTTAAGACATCGTCAATGACACCTGTGATCGCAGTATGCGTGTCCGATTCTTTCGGGCATGAGCTGCCGGTGCGTATCGATGACAGGCCGAACCAGATCGTCCCGACTTTCGAGATCACCCCTGCCGGCATCAGGAGCTATTTCCAGCCCACAATGGCTGCGCCATATAGCTCTACGCTCAACTTCGGCTTCAACGCGGGCACCCCCGGTGCAGGCATGGCCTCCAACGCAGTTTGCGCGCCCGTGCAAGTTTCCGCGCGCAGGTTCGCGCCATGACTGAGCATGGTGATCCCCGTTACCGCGCGCTTGATAGCTGGGACAGCCTGACTGCGCTGCGTACCATCTGGGAAAGCCAGATCGCTGCTGTCGCAAGCATCGGCCCAGCGCTGCCTGCGCTTGCCGATCTGGTCGAGGCTGCACTTCCGCGTCTGCGCGCGGGTGGGCGGTTGGTCTATGCCGGAGCGGGCACCTCGATCCGCATTGCGGTACAGGATGGCACCGAATTGGGGCCAACCTTCAACTGGCCTGAGCACCGCACGCAATACATTATCGCTGGCGGGCCTGCCGCGCTGAGCCGCGGCATCGAGGGCGCTGAGGATAATGCCGATGACGCGCGCGCTCAGGTCGCTGGCGCAGGGCTCGGCGTTCAGGATCTGGTGATCGGGTTGGCTGCCAGCGGGCGCACACCTTTCACGATTGCCGCGATCGAAGCCGCGCGCGCGATGGGCGCGCTGACGGCCGGGATCTCGTGCAATCCGGGCGGGGCACTTCTGGACGCGGCGGAACATCCCATCCTGGCCGAAACCGGGGCAGAGGTTGTGGCTGGCTCCACCCGGATGAAGGCAGGCACTGCGCAGAAGGTCATCCTCAACATGATCTCGACGCAGATCATGGTGCGGCTGGGTCATGTGCATGATGGTCTGATGGTCGATATGCGGCCCCAGAATATCAAGCTGCGGTCGAGGGCGCGCGATATGGTATGCCGGATTGCCGTTGCACCACCCGAGGTCGCGTTACAGGCGCTGGAGGCAGCGTCTTGGCGCGTGAAACCGGCGGTTCTGGTAGCGCTTGGGGCCAGTGCCGAGGAGGCCGAGGCAGTCCTTGCACAAACAGACGGGAACTTGCGCCAAGCCATCGCCGCCTTTAAGAGTGCCGCGTGAATCTCAGCCATGGATTTCTCATAATGGGTGAAGATTCAACGCCAATCTGCAGATGACTGGTTGCAATCTTGCAAGAAAAGGTAACGCAACTCGAGTTGTCTGTCGGCACTGCATTGTTGGCCGAACGCACGATTGCAGCCAAGATGGCAGTGTCTCGTGTCAAAGTTCGATCATCATATGCGCAAAGGCATCTGGTCGCGCAAAAAGGGATTCGCCACATATGGCGCGCTGCAGATGAGGTTGCCTCTCTCGTTGCTGGCAGGGTTTTCAGACGATTTGGGCCGTTGAGGCCTGCACGCGGGCTTGATCTGGCTGGATAAATCGACCGATATGGCATCCCCTGAGGAAATGACCACATTCGGATTGTTGGTCAATGCTCCTGCGAAACGCTTTCAACGTATCCGCACTTCAAACGGCGAACCGCTGGGGCCAGAAAATGAAACTGTACCGAAAGTCCTTCTACCCTACCACGGTCATGTAACACTCTCATTCAACGCAGCGCTTGTGGCGGTCGGGCACAAGCCAGTGACTGGCTGGCAGCGCGTCACGAACTTTCTGGCCGATACGCTAGCGATATGACATCTCGGTACTCGCCCGGCGCTGCTTTCTTGCAAATAGAGCGGCGCGGCAATCGAGGCGGTGGTATTAAGCTTGGTGCTGTCATCAAGCCCGATTTCTTCGTTGCTGTCGGCGATCTGAATGGCACCTGCATCCACCTGCCGGATGATGCACAAGGGCCGATTCATCATCTTCGGCAGCTTTTAAGTGATCAGCACTTGCCCGCGCTGCAGGCGTTCGGGCGCGTTGACTCCCAATTTCGGCCCCAACGTCACGCCGCCAAGCCCGGCACAGTGTCTAGGCAGTAAGCTGAAACAGCGGATTGGCGGAACAGCACCTTGATGCCGTTGGGTTCACACCGATCGCGCCCATCAGCGGGATAAGCAGGGCAAGGATTGAAGAATTGGCGATCAGCGCCGCCGCATGGGCCTGAGGATAGCCGCGCTTTTCCATCACGGGGATCAACAACGGGTCGATTGCGGCAATGCCCGTCAGACTTGAGCCAGAAATCGCCCCGATTACCGCACAGGATAGTGCAGCAATCACACCGAGGCCTTTGATATCTCGCTCAAGATGGGAGCGGTGTTGTTAATGCCATATCTGCGCGCGGCAGCAGCCGGAGATAGTCTCCTCGCCAATGCTACACCCTCTCGGCAATCTCCTGCACGCGCTCCCTAGCTTTCATGGTTAGGGGGTATTTGTAGCCCTTTACACGGTTTTGCTGACATCAGGCAGCATGATTTTTCAGACTGGATATTTGTCGATGCTGTGATGAGGGTG
The DNA here is from genome assembly GCA_007125005.1 of Natronohydrobacter sp. Classification (GTDB taxonomy): domain Bacteria; phylum Pseudomonadota; class Alphaproteobacteria; order Rhodobacterales; family Rhodobacteraceae; genus Roseinatronobacter. The sequence goes on along the minus strand of SLDY01000046.1, from coordinate 6,842 downwards.
CCGCACAAAGCCACCACCATGATCACATCAAACCCATGTGAGGGCGTGGGTCGTCCCGGTACGGTTGGCCACCTTTCCCGCGATATCCAGAGCCATATCACGCATCAGAAGATCGGGGCGCGATTGCCAAAGGGTGAGATCGGCCAGATTGAGGTTCACCGGCCACATGCAACCGAAGGCGCTGTTCGTCGTGTCGGAACTCCCGCGCAATACGATGGGGAAGGTTCATAAAGCCGCGTTGCGTCAGAAATTTTCAGAGCATTTTTCAAAACTTGACAGTTCAGAAAATATATTTTGCGGGGTTTACTTGCATAGCTGCGCTCTGGGGACTTCCACCGAGAAGTTGGCGGCGCGCTCATGAGCCCATCAAATCGCTGGCAAATTCTTCGAGAACTCGGCTAACAAGGCGGTATGACGCAAAGCATGTCAGGATCTTACTTCGTCCGCATCAGGACCGCGTTACCCTCGCTGCATCCCAGCGAGCGGCGTCTGGCAGACACGATCCTCTCTTTCCCAGGTGAAATTGCCAGCTACTCGGCGACTGAACTAGCGCAATTGGCTAATGTATCGAATGCCACTGTTACTCGGTTTGTCCGTCGTCTTGGCTACGAGAATTTTGATCAGGCGCGGCAAGCGGCGCGCGCAACCCAGCAGACAGGGGCAGCGGTATTTCGAGCGTCTTCCGGCGATCAGGGGCCCGAAGCAGCATTGATGGCGCAGATCGCGCAGGGCCGCCAGAATGTTGAAAACAGCTTTGCCGCAATTTCGCTTGCCGAGATTGATGCGCTGGCCGATGCCGTGCTGCAAGCCGGGCGAGTCTGGATCATCGGGTTTCGTACAGCGCAGGCCTTTGCATTCTATCTGGGTGCGCAGATCGGGCAGATCGTCCCGAATGTGACGGTCTTGCCGATTGCGGGGCAGACACTGGCCGAAAGCCTTGGCAGCATCCGCGCCGGGGATGTGGCGATCTTGTTCGCGCTGCGGCGCACAGTGCGCCAGTTACCGGGATTGTGCCACGAGCTGCGCCAAACCCCGGGGCGGGCCGCGCTTATCAGCGATGTCGCACCATTGCCCGGGGCTGATCTGTCACTTTTCGAAGCGGCACTGGCCCCGCAATGGAGGTTGCGGGTGCAGACAGCAGCACCAGGGCCGTTGTTCAACCATGCTGCTGTTCTGACCCTGTGCCATATTCTGGCCACCCGCGTGCTTGAGCGCTCTGGCCAGGCCGGACGCAAGCGCCTGCTGGCCATCGAAGCGCTGCATGATTCGCTGGATGAATTCTAGAATCTGCACCTTCAGACCGCCCTATCTGTGAGCAGGAACGGCAAAATCGCACAAAAAAAACACCTGATTTCACGACCGCAGCCAAAAAAATTGTTGTGAAAATAATTTTTCATGTAATCATTAAAAGAAAAAATACTACCGTGAATATGCCAATGCAGGCTGTCCGACACTCCAACACGAGAGGTATCCAGATGACCTTGAAGATCCGTCTTTCCGCACTTGCCGCCTCTGTCGCCGTTTTCCTGCCCTTCGCAGCGCAGGCACAGGTGCTGCAGATCAATTCCTCATTGCCCGATGGCAGCTTCGCGCATGCCTTTCTGACCGAATTCAAGAACCGCGTTGAAGCAGAACTACCAAGCATGGACGTGCAGATCTTCATGGGCAATACGCTTGGCTCTGAGGAAGATGTGCTGCAGGGCCTGGGATTTGGCACGCATCACGCATCGCTTTCGGCCTCTGCGGTGGTTCAGGTCAATCCGCGCACAGCCGTGTTTGACTTGCCCTACCTGTTCGAGAACCGCGACAAGGTGCAGGAATTTGCTGCCTCGCCCGCCTTTGACATGCTTGCTGAAGGCTTTGCCGGGCGCGGGATCGTATTGTCGGCGCTTTGGGATAACGGATTTCGTGTGATCACAAATTCGGTGCGCCCCATCGTCACCCCTGATGATATGCGCGGGCTGAAAATCCGCACTCCGACATCGCGCCAGCGCGTCGCAATGTTCAACACTTTGGGCGCGAATGCCACGCCGCTGTCTTTTGGCGAAGTCTATTCCGGCCTTGATCAGGGCGTGATCGACGGGCAGGAAAACCCCGCGCAGATTGCCGAAAGCGCCCGCTTCTATGAAGTCCAGAGCTACCTGTCGCTGTCCAACCATGTCTATCTGCCGACCTTCATGCTGTTCGGAGAGCCGTGGTTGAATGCCCAGACCCCTGAAGTGCGTGAGACTGTTCTGCGTGTCGCAGCCGAGACCGCGTCTTGGACCTTTGCCTGGGGCGAGGAAACCGACGCCCGCGTTCTGGAAGAGCTTGCCGACAAGATCGCCATCAACGAAGTCGATTTCGAGGCGTTTCAAGCCGCAGCCCTGCCGCTCTATGATGATCCGCTTTTCGTCGATGCGATTGGCGCAGACATGATCGCTGTCACGCGCGAAGTGCTTGGCCTCGACTAAGGTTGATCGCGGCTTTGCGCCATCTCGCAAGGCCGCCCCTCTCTCTCGCCCCGAAAACAGGAGAATGTCATGGACAGTCTCGGGAAAGTCGTGCTCTGGCTCGACCGGCTTATGTGTCGTGCGCTTGATATCTTCACTATTACTGTGGCCGGTATCCTGTTGGTTCTGCTGAATTACGCAGTCTTTTCTCGCTTCGTTCTGAATGCTTCGGTTTCTTGGGGCGAGGAATTGCCCGCGCATATTCTGGCCATGCTGACCTTTATCGGGGCGGCCTATCTGACACGCACGAATGAACATTTGGGTTTCGACTCTTTCGCGCGCACTCTCAATCTGGGGGTGCAGCGCCTGATTGCCTGCATCAATCAGATGCTGATGGCGGGTTTCGGCGCGGCGCTGTTCTGGTTTGGCGGCAAAGCCGCGCTCAGCTTCATGGGTCGCACGCTGATTTCTGTCGATCTGCCGATGATCCTGTTCCGGGGTGCAGTGCCAGTGGGGGGCGCACTGATCGTGCTGATCTGCACAGTGCGGCTGGTGGGGCTGATCATGGGCCGGATCAACCCCGGTGAACTCTTGCCCGAAGGAGATGGCTGATGTTCCTAGATCCCGGATATATCATTCTGATCTTGCTAATCGGCCTGTTGCTGATGGGCGTACCGATTGCTTTTGTGCTGGGCATTACCGCCACCGTTATGATCTTCCTGGACCCGGCTGTTGTGCCGATGATCATCGGGCTGATCCCCTTTGGCGGGGCCAATAACTACCTGCTGGTCGCGGCGCTGTTGTTCATGATCGCGGGCGAGGTGATGAATCAGGGCAAGATCGCGGAAAAGCTGATTGCCTTTGCCTCGTCACTGGTGGGCCATATCCGCGGCGGACTGGCGCATGTCAACATTCTGACATCGCTGTTCTTTTCCGAGATTTCGGGCACGGCAACCTCGGATGCGGCGGCGATTGGCTCGGTGATGATCCCGCAGATGAAAAAGCGCGGCTATTCTGCTGCTTTCGCGGCGGCTGTCACCTCGACCTCGGCCACTATGGCAATTATCGTGCCGCCATCGCTGAATCTGATCCTGTATGCCTATGTCGCCAATGCCTCGATCGCTGAACTGTTTGCCGCTGGCATCCTGCCGGGCTTTCTGGTCTGTTTTCTGCTGTTGATGACGGCCTACGGCATCGCCGTTTACAAAGGCTTCCCGACCGAAGGTGCGTTCAGCTTTGCTCGCGTTCTGGACACGGGCAAGGATGCGGCCCTACCGCTAACGTTGCCGATCCTGATCCTGGTGGGGATTCTGGGTGGTATCTTCACCGCCACCGAAGCGGGTGCCGTGGCAGCGCTCTGGTCTATTGCAATGGCTGCTGTCATTTACCGCACGTTGAGTTGGGAAAGCTTCATCGACACATTGCGCATTGCGGGCAAGCGCAGCGCCATGTTGATGTTCATTGTTGCGACATCGACGCTTCTGGGGTGGTATCTGACCAATCAGCGCATTCCGCAGGATATCGCGAATGCAATCCTGGGGATCTCGGAAAATTACTGGGTGGTGCTGCTGGCGATCAACGTGTTCTTCCTGCTGGCAGGGACGATCGTACATGGCACGCCGGCAATCCTGATGCTGGTTCCGATCTTTCTGCCTCTGGCCGATCAACTGGGCATTGACCGGGTGCATTTCGGGCTGATCATCACGCTGAACCTTGGCATTGGGCAACAGACACCGCCCGTGGCCTCGGTGGTGCTGATCACCTGCTCGATTGCCAAAATCTCTATTGGCAAGATTGTTCCACCGCTGATGATGTTCATCGGCGCGATGCTGGTGGCTCTGACGCTGGTCAATATCTTCCCGGCCATCTCGTTGTGGCTGCCATCGATCATTCTCGGGTAAGGCAATGCGACTACTTATCATCAATCCCAACTCCTCTGCCACAGTAACGGCGCGAATAGATGCGGCTGCACAAGCCGCGTGCCAGCCGGGCGAGGAAGTCACAACAATCCGCGCAACAGGTGCGCCCGAACTGATCGTAACCGTTGCGGATGCGCAAAGGGCAGAACAGGCCGTGACCCAAACCATCGCCGCCTGGACGCAGCCGGTGGACGGCGTAATCCTCGCCTCGTTCGGCGATACCGGGCTGGACGCAGTACGCGCGCAGACCAATATGCCAGTGGTTGGGATCGCGCAATCGGCCTATGCCATGGCCTCGGTGTTGGGGCCACGCATGTCGATAGTGTCTTTCGCGCCAACTATGGCGGATGCTCTGCGCAAGACTGCACTCGGCTACGGGCATGGTGACCGTTTGGTCGCCATGCATATGGTGGAGGGGTCCAGCTGGGATGATCCCGGCGAAATACAAGTCACGCTCGCGCCGCAATTGCTGGATCTTTGTCAGTTCTCGGCGCGCGAGGATCGCGTCGGCAGCATCGTTTTGGGCGGTGGACCGCTGGCCGGTCTGGCCGCGCGGATACAGGCTCAGGTTCCTGTCCCGGTGATCGACGGGACCACGGCGGCGATTGCAACACTGCGTGTGGCACTTGGCACGGCTCCACCGTTTGAAGATACGATGATGCGCCAAGCAGCCCTGGCGTGACATGACCAATTCGACTGGCGCGAAGGTGCAGTTTGGGTTGATCCTCATCGCCCATGCCCTTGGCGCTATGTCGCTTCTGTCAGTTCTGACTGCCGGACCTCAACTAATGGTGGCGCTGGCTCTGACGCCACTGCAGTTAGGCGGATTGGCGAGCGTTTATTCGGCTTCACTTGCCGCAGCGTCACTCCCTACAGGGCTGCTCACAGACCGGCTTGGCATCCGTAAATCGCTGATACTTGCCGCGATGATCATCACATCCGGCCTATTGCTTTCAGCGACATCGCAAGGTCTGGGACAGCTTTCTGCAGGTATCGCGTTATGCGGCGCGGGCTATGGCTTGATAAACCCCGCTGCTGGCCTTGCGATCACTTTCTGGTTCTCCCAGAAATGGCGCACCACGCTTCTGAGCTTGAAGCAGACAGGTGTGCCTGCGGGCGCTGCAGTCGGCAGCCTGACCGCAGTGTTGGGTACTGTCTGGGGCTGGCAAGTCGGTATCATTCTGGCGGCAGCATTTTCACTCATCGCTGGAATGCTCTTTGTGCTGTTTCTGCCATCTGACGGGAACTCCCCAGAGCGCACGACACCGCATGAAGGCAAGTTGGCCGAAGTCCTGACCCTGCCAGGTCTCGGCCGTGCAAATATTGCAGCAGGTCTGACCAACGGCATACAATTCGCGCTCTGGGCGCATATCCCCGCGCTGTTGCAGCAGTCTTATGAGGCTGGGGCAACATTACTGGGTTTGAGCCTTGCTGCACTTCACTCGGGCACTTTTGTGGGGCGTGTGGTATGGGGTGCTCTGACGGACAGGTTCATGCGGGGTAATTCAGCCTACGCTCTGTGGTGGCTTTGCCTGTTGGGTTTGGCTGGCGTGGCGATACTCGCGTCGGGCACCCTGATCGCAAGTCCTGTGCTTGCTGTTATCGCCTGTTTTATTCTTGGGTTTACAACCTGCGCGGCCGTAGGGCTGCATGTGGCCCTGACCGCAACCATAGCGCCTGAAAACCTGCTTGGGGGCGCGATGGGATACACAATGCTTGTCACCAATATTGGTGGCATCGCTGTACCAATGCTGCTTGGATTTGCGGTCTTGATCGCAGGAATGACTGGTGCGGTACTAACCCTCACCATCTTATTGAGCCTCGCGCTTGTTATATTGCGCAAGTTTATCAGTTCGCTGAAATAGTCCTGCGTCGATAGCGGTTCGAGAGCGGGATTCACCCTGCACATGGTAACCGCGGGGGTTAAGATGCGTGGAACGTATGAGACGAGCGGGTCGCTGTTCAGCGATGTCGGTCTGGAGGAGCGCATTCCGCCGCAGTGCCCTTCTCGCAAGATAGGGCAGCTCGTGAAATGAGCCATCGAAGGCACATTACTTGGTTTTCTGCTCAAAATACGAGGCAGAACAGAGCGCATGCGTGCGGCATACCTCTGCTTTATCAAATGGCTCCTTACTTATCTCGATGATTTGGTGTTCGGGGCCTACGAAATCGGGGTTGAATTGATCCCACAGATCATTTCTGATCGCCCCTCACCACTGGGGATACGGCCTCTTACCACTCAGTGAAACGGCTTTTCCTCATGTCATCCGCGCCGTCAGGTTGGGTAGATTCTACATCATATTGAGGGTGCTTCCGGCAGACAGGCTAGAGCGTGTTGCGGCTTTTCCGATTCAGGATTCCCATTAGGGCTGATCTGTGATTCCTTGTCTGCAGGGCAGATATGGGGGTCTGAGATGGGCAAGCCACTTCCTGTAGAGCTTCGCGAGCGTGTTGTCGCATTCGTCGAAGAAGGTCATTCGCACCGATCTGC
>SLDY01000029.1 GCA_007125005.1 Natronohydrobacter sp. | reverse complement strand
TACGCTGATGGTGCGCATTCGTCTGGTTGCAGGGTTCCTGACAGTTGGGCTCTGGACGCTGCTGTCGCGTGTCTTTGGATTTGTGCGTGATGTGATGATGGCGGCCTATCTGGGCGCGGGGCCAGTGACGGATGCCTTCTTTGTGGCCTTCTCGCTGCCCAACATGTTCCGGCGTTTCTTTGCCGAAGGGGCGTTCAATTTTGCATTCGTTCCCATCTTTGCCAAGAAGCACGAGGCCGGCGAGGATGCCGAAAGCTTCGCACGCGATGCCTTCTGGGGGATGGCGGCGCTGTTGCTGGTGTTTTCCACGCTGGCCGTGATTGCCATGCCATTTCTGGTCTGGGCGATGGCGGCAGGGTTTGCGCAGGATGAGCGTTTCGATATGGCTGTGCTTTTCGGGCGCGTGGCCTTTCCCTATATCTTTTTCATCTCGCTGGTGGCGCTTTTGTCGGGGATGCTCAATGCGGTGGGCCGGTTCACGGCAGCGGCAGCGGCACCAGTGCTTTTGAATATGGTCTTCGTGCTGGCGATGATCCTTGCCGAGCGTGCAGGTTGGCCGATGGGGCTCACACTTTCCTATGCCGTGCCGGTTGCGGGTGTGGCGCAGCTTGTGATGCTCTGGATCGCGGTGCAGCGCGCAGGTTTTGCGATGCGTTTCCGGCGCCCAAGGCTGACACCGGAACTGAAGCGGCTTGCTGTTATCGCGGCCCCTGCCGTGCTCGCCGGTGGCGTGGTGCAGATCAACCTGATCGTGGGGCGGCAGGTGGCGAGTTTCACCGAGAACGCGGTCTCGTGGCTGTCATATGCCGACCGGCTCTATCAATTGCCCTTGGGTGTGGTCGGGATTGCTGTGGGCGTTGTCCTGCTGCCCGAATTATCGCGGCGGTTGCGTGCAGGGGATGCGGGAGCGGGGCAGCACAGTTTCAACCGCGGGCTGGAATTCTCGCTGTTTCTGACGCTGCCCTCAGCGGTGGCGCTGGTGGTGATCGCAACGCCGATTGTATCTGTCTTGTTCGGGCGCGGGGCCTGGACAGCGGCAGATACGCAGGCCACTGCCCTTGCACTGGCGGTCTATGCGCTTGGCTTGCCTGCCTTTGTGCTGCACAAGGTGTTGCAGCCCCTCTATTATGCGCGCCATGACACGAAGCGGCCATTCAAATATGCGCTCGTCTCCATGGTGGTGAATGCAGTTGTGGCCATCGGGCTGATGCCGGTGATTGGCTTTATCGCGGCGGCATGGGCAACGACGCTTGCGGCATGGGTGATGGTCTGGCAGCTCTGGCGCGGGGCGCGCGGAATGGGACAAGCGGCCCAGCTTGATGCGCAGATGCGCCGGCGGATGTGGCGGTTGGTTCTGGCGGCGCTGGTGATGGGTGCGGTGCTTTACGGACTGAACCTTGTTCTGGCAGATTGGCTGGTGCTATCGGGTCGGCGTTATGTGGCGCTTCTGGTGCTGGTGCTGGGCGGATCAGCAGTTTATTTTGCGGCGGCGCAAGTGCTGGGTGGTTTCAGCATGGGCGAGTTGCGTGCCGCGCTCAGGCGCTCACGGGCGGCGCAGACGGGCGATTAGGCCGGGGCGCAGTGCAAGCCCAAGTGCCGCGCCAGTGGCGCAGGCCACGATATCTGCGATCCAGTCTGTGCCACCACCAACGATAAGTGCAAGCGCAAGCCTGCCAGCAAGGAGCACGGACACAAGGACAGCGCCCATGACCTGCGCGCGCTTGTCTGCGCCATCGGCCCATGTGAGCGCGGCAAAGCAGCCTGCGAGCGCGAAGATCAGCGGGTAGCCCCCAATCAGCCAGGCCCCAAGAGGCGCAATCATCCCGAAGACCACTGCCCCCGATGCCTGCGCGAGCGTCAGGATCACGAGCAGACGCAGTGAGCCGATCGCCTCGGCGCAGAATTTGCCCAAAGCAGCTGTGATCACCACCACGATCCCGGCCTGAAGCGGCCCCAGATGAACGAGCCCGAAGCCAATGTAACGGGCGAGGTGTTCAGGCGGGGTCTGGCGTGTCTCGAGCATCCAGTTCTGCACATTCGGTGTCACACCCAAGGCCGTGACAGCCTGTGTGCGCCAACCCGCACTGCCCGCCCAGTTGACAAGGCCCTGAGCGCCCGCCCAGAGCACCAGCTCTACCCCGGTGATGGCCAGTACCAGAAGCCACACGGCCCAGGGCAAGGGGTTGAGCATGGCAGAGTTGTCATCGCTCATGGATCGGTACCCTTGGTTGACCTTGCATTCGCCCGAGGCTAATGCAGCGCGAATGCCATATCCAGCATGGAGTTTCCGCCGATGTCAGACGCCCCGCGCAAGGTCTTCCCGCAGCGTATCTTTTCCGGCATCCAGCCCTCGGGCGGATTGACGCTGGGTAATTATCTGGGTGCGCTCAAGCGGTTTGTCGCAGCGCAGGAAGACGGGATCGAGACGGTTTATTGTATCGTGGATCTGCATGCGATCACGGTCTGGCAGGAACCGCAAAAGCTGCGCCATGCGACGCGCGAACTGGCAGCGGGTTTCATTGCGGCGGGGATTGATCCGGCGCGCTCGATTCTGTTCAATCAGTCTCAGGTGCCTGCGCATGCCGAATTGGCTTGGATTTTCAATTGTGTGGCGCGTATGGGCTGGTTGCGGCGGATGACACAGTTCAAGGACAAGGCGGGCAAACATGCCGAGGAAGCCTCGGTCGGGTTGTTTGCTTATCCCAACCTGATGGCGGCCGATATTCTGGCCTATCACGCGACCCATGTGCCGGTGGGCGAGGATCAGAAGCAGCATCTGGAGTTGACGCGCGACATCGCGATCAAGTTCAACCATGATTATGGGGTGGAATTCTTCCCGGTGGTTGAGCCTGTAATCGAAGGGGCGGCAACGCGCGTGATGTCTTTGCGCGATGGCACCAAGAAGATGTCGAAATCCGATCCCTCTGATCAGTCGCGCATCAATCTGACTGACGATGCCGATGCAATTGCCCAGAAGATCCGCAAGGCGCGCACTGATCCCGAACCTTTGCCAGAGAGCCTGGAGGGGCTTGAGGGCCGGGCCGAGGCACGCAATCTGGTCAATATCTATGCATCCTTGGCCGATATTCTGCCCGAAGCGGTGATTGGCGAGTTCGGCGGGCAGGGATTTGGGGCGTTCAAGCCTGCGCTTGCGGAGCTTGCGGTAGAGAAACTTGCTCCCATCAATGCAGAGATGCGTCGGTTGATGGAAGATCAGGCCGAGATAGATCGCCTTCTCGGGCAAGGGGCAGAGCGCGCGCAGGCGATTGCTGAGCCCATTCTCGCGCAGACGCGCGAGATCGTGGGGCTGATCCGGTCGCGTACAGGTTGAGCCGATGGGGCGGCCCTTCTGGCGCGGCGTGCTGGCGGGGCTGATACTTTTGTCTTTGGCCTGGTCGGGCTGGTCACTCTGGCGTGTGGTGAACAGCCCATTGGGTGGGCTGCTGATCGAGCGCGCGGAGGGAGATCTTGGCGCGGCCTATGAGCGCGCTTTGATGCGTCGTGCTGGGCCGAAGGCGTTGGCCGAACGGATTTCAGAGCGGTTGGAAGACCCGTCACGCAACTGGGTGGCGCTGGAAGGGCTCATGGAGCTCGCACAGGCGCAGGGCGTTACCTTGCCAGACGAGTTAACAACGCGATATTCCATCGCCTATGCACAGGATCACAGTCTTGGGGCGCGGGCAGCAAGTTGTGCAGCATGTGCCTATGATCTGCGTGCCTGCACTATGGGAGCGGATCTGGCCTGCGGACTCTCGGTGAATCTGACAGTCTTTGGCGATGTGCTTTCACTCAGTCGCGAATCAGCGGCCTTCGCGCGGGGCGAGGCCGTGGACCAGCTAGATGTCACGCTCTCCTTCATCGGGATCGGGGCGACGGGGCTTGCGGTGGCAACGGGTGGTGCGTCTTATAGTTTGAAACTGGGTGCGGGGATGATGAAGACCGCGCATCGCATGGGGCGGATCACGCCGCAAATGCAGCGGATCTACCGTAATGCCGCGCGCAATGGGGTGGATTGGGCGCAACTGCGCGCGGCGCGCAATATGGATGATTTAATGCGCGCGCGGCGTATGGAAGCCTTGCGCCCGGCACTGGATGCGACCGAGGCCTTTGGTACGATCGGCGCTCAGACGGGGTTGCGCGGGGGCTTGCACCTTGTGGCGTATATAGATGATGTGGCGCAGGCGCAGCAGATGGCGCGGGCAACGCGCGTGCTGGGGCCGCGCAGTGTGGGCGCGCTGGAAATGCTTGGGAAATCGCGTTTCCTGCGCACAGGTTTGCGGCTTTCTCAGCCTTTATGGGAGGCGCTGGCGGCTCTGGCCGCAGCGTTTTCGGGGCTGCTTGCGATGATCTGGACGCGGCTGTTGCGGATAATCCGTAGGCGCATCTGACTGAACCGTCATGAAAAAAGCCCCGGAATATCCGGGGCCTTGCCTGCTCGACACTCCGTCAAGGTCAGATCACGCGAACCTGTGTGCCGATCTGAACAAGCTCGTAGAGCCGCTCCACATGTGGGTTCATCAGGCCGAAACAACCATTCGATGCGCGCCGGCCGATCTTTGCGGGGTTGTCGATCCCATGAATGCGGTAATACTGCCAACTCAGGTTGAGAGCACGCGTCCCCAGCGGATTTTTTGGATCGCCGCCTTCCACCCGCTCGGGCAGAGACGGGTCGCGCTGGCGCATGTTGGGGGTAGGAATCCATGTTGGCATATTGCGCTTGAGCGTGATCTCGGTCAGGCCACGGCGCGTGAAATCCTCTGTCATCGGAACTGAGCAGGGATGTACGAGATAAATGCTCTCGTCTTCCGACCAGTAATGCAGCGCGCGCGAATAGGTGTCGCACAGAATCGCGCCGCGGCGCAGATTCGAGAAATGATCGCGCCAGTGATGGTTGCGGAAGCCCATTACATTGCGTCTTGCGGTGCCGCGCGTATTGTTCTCGGGCTCATAATCCGGGAGGGATTGTGCACGCAGGACCGATGGCATGGCCAGTCCCCCAAGAGCAACAGCACCCGATGTCAGAAGGGCGCGCCGCGAGAGAAAATCCTTGGTCATCGTATCAGGCTCCAGTAACTACATATTCCGAGGATGATATGTCTTATTTGATTTGAAAAAACCAGTAACGAGCGCGTGCGCGGCCGGTCAGTGTTGCAGATCGGCAAAACTTCCCTGCCAGCATCACATTGCCTCAAGAGTGACCAGCGCGTGTCGTTTCTTGCCTGCCGTCAGCTTCAGTGGCGCGGCCAGATCGGTTGCAAGAATCATCTGTCCGGCATCGGTGACAAGCGTATCATTGGCGCGTGCGCCGCCCTCAGCGATCAGGCGTTTTGCGTCCTTGCCCGATTTCGCGAGCCCTGCACGCACGAATAGTTGTGCGATAGAGACGCCCTCGCCAAGCTCTGCGGCACCAAGCACAAATGTGGGCAACTCTTCGCCCAGACCGCCCTTCTCGAAGACCTCTCGTGCAGTTGCTTCGGCTGCGGCAGCGGCCTCAGCGCCGTGGCAAAGCGTCGTGACCTCATTGGCGAGGATGATCTTGGCTGCGTTTATCTCCGAGCCCTCCAGCGTTCCGAGGCGCTCGCATTCATCCACGGGCAACTCCGTATACAGCTTGAGGAAGCGGCCGACATCGGCATCGGTTGTGTTGCGCCAGAACTGCCAGAATTCGTAAGGCGAGAGCATGTCGGCATTCAGCCAGACCGCGCCCCCCTGCGATTTGCCCATCTTGCGCCCGTCCGAGGTGGTCAGGAGCGGCGTGGTCAGGCCATAAATCTCGGCATCGGCAATCCGGCGGGCCAGATCGATCCCACCCACGATATTGCCCCATTGATCCGATCCGCCCATCTGCAAGAGGCAGCCATGACGGCGATAGATTTCTACAAAATCATAGGCTTGCAGGATCATATAATTGAATTCGAGAAAGCTCAGCGATTGCTCACGGTCGAGCCGCGACTTGACACTCTCGAAGCTCAGCATCCGGTTGACCGAGAAATGCCGCCCCACATCACGCAGGAAATCAAGATAGTTGAGCCCGTCGAGCCACTCGGCATTGTTGAGCATGATCGCGCCATCTGCACTATCATCATACCGCAGGTATTTGGCGAAAACCTGCTTCATGCCCGCGATATTGTTGTCAATCGCAGCAGCATCGAGCAGCGGGCGCTCCTCGGAGCGAAAGGAGGGATCGCCCACTTTGGTCGTGCCGCCGCCCATCAGCGTGATCGGCTTGTGACCCGATTTCTGGAACCAGCGCAGCACCATGATGTTCAGCAGATGCCCCACATGGAGCGATTTCGCAGTTGCGTCATAACCGATATAGGCGGGGACGACGCCCTTGAGCAGTGCCTCATCCAGCCCTTGCAGATCGGTGCAATCAGCCAGAAAGCCGCGCTCCTGCATGGTGCTCAGAAACTCTGATTTCGGTCTGTAGGTCATTTTCGCTTGTCCCGGCTCGCTGTTTGAGGCGTTCTATAGCGGTGCCGATGCGCAAGGGAAAGCCCATGTTGAAAGGTGAGATCCGCACTGTGCTGGGGATGATGTCGGGCACCTCGCTTGATGGTGTGGATGCGGCGATCCTGCGCACGGATGGCGAGGTGATTGCGGGATTCGGGTCAACGCGCTACCGCCCCTATAGCGAAGCCGAGCGCGCCGTGCTGCGTGCAGCGCTGGGGCGTTGGCCGGGCGAAGCTGGGGTGGCAGAGGCCGCAGAGCTGATCGAGACAGTGCATTACGAGCTTATGCTGCGTTTTGAGGGGGTGGAACTGGCCGGGTTTCATGGCCAAAGCCTTGCGCATGAGCCGCGCGGTCGGGGCACGCATCAGGCTGGCGATGGTGCTGTGCTCGCGCATCTGGCGGGCTATCCGGTGGTCTGGGATTTTCGCAGCGCCGATGTGAAGCTGGGCGGGCAGGGCGCACCGCTGGCCCCCTTCTATCATTTCGCTCTTGCGCGCTATATCAAGGCGGAAGCGCCGCTGGTCTTTCTCAACCTTGGCGGTGTGGGCAATCTGACATGGGTTGATCCGCGCAAATCTGCGCCCGAGGAGCCCGGTGCCTTGCTCGCCTTCGACACAGGGCCCGCCAATGCCCCACTCGATGATCTGTGCCATCTCCGGCTGGGCAAGGCCCGCGATGAGGGCGGCGCGCTGTCGGCAAAGGGCCGGCCTGATATGCAGATTGTTCGGGATTTTCTGCAGGATGCGTTTTTCTTTCGCATACCGCCCAAATCGCTTGACCGCGATTTCCCGGGTCTGGGCGCGCGTGTTTCGCATCTGAACGATTCGGATGCGCTGGCAACATTGGCCGAATGTGTCGCCGCCTCGGTCGGGGTCGGATTCGATCATCTGCCCACTGCTCCCGAGCGGGTGCTTGTCTGCGGCGGCGGGCGGCACAATCATGATCTGATGGCGCGGCTTTGCGCGCATCTTTCCTGCCCGGTTGCGCCAGTGGACTCGGCGGGGCTTGACGGCGACATGATCGAGGCGCAGGCTTTCGCCTATCTCGCCATGCGGGTGGCGCGTGGCCTCCCGACCTCCTGTCCGTCCACGACCGGGGTTGCGGCCTCGGTCGGGGGTGGGCAGATCAGCACGTCCTGACACCTTTTCTGCCCGGAGCAATAGCATGCAAGATGTTGACAATGATCGCCCGACCGCACCTCTGGAAAAGCCCGGAGAACCACTCTGGCAGCGACTGATCTACATGCTGATCATCGCCGCTATGATCTCCATCGCACAATCGATTCTGTTCCTGATCGCAGTGATCCAGTTTATTGTGCTCCTGATCGACCAGCGCCAGCCCAATGAACGCCTTGCCGATTTCGGCTGCATGGTTGGCGCCTGGGTGGCGAAGGCCGCGCGCTACATGTCGGTTGCGAGTGATGCCAAGCCCTGGCCCTTCAAGGAAATGGACTGACGCCTTGCGGGGGCGTGGGATGCGGCCTAAGTCTGTGCGGGTAATCCCTCACGGAGTAAACTCATGGCCCTTGACCAGCAAAGCAGCACCAAGACGGAATTCGGCGACCTGCCCGACTGGGATCTGAGCGCGCTCTACACTGCGCCGGATGCCCCCGAGATCAAGCGCGATTTTGAATGGCTGGAGCAGGAATGCGCGGCCTTTGCAGAGAGCTACGAGGGCAAACTCGCCGGGCTTGATGCGGATGCGATGCTCGATTGTGTGCGCCGCTACGAGAAGATCGATGTGGTGGCAGGGCGGCTGATGTCCTATGCCGGATTGCGCTATTATCAGAACACAGTAGATCCCAGCCGCGCCAAATTCATGTCTGATGCGCAGGATCGCGTGACGGTTGCCACCACGCCGCTTGTGTTTTTCACCCTCGAGATGAACCGGATCGAAGATGCTGCGTTCGAGGCGTTGCTTGATGCCAATGCCGATCTGGCACGTTACCGGACGGTATTCGAGCGTATGCGCGCGATGCGCCCACACCAGCTTTCCGATGAGTTGGAGAAATTCCTGCATGACCAGTCCACAGTGGGCGCGGCGGCGTGGAACCGGCTGTTTGATGAAACCATGGCAGGGCTCGAATTCGAGGTTGAGGGCGAGGAAGAGCCGCTTGGGCTGGAAGCTACGCTCAATCTGCTGACGGACCCTGATCGCGCGCGCCGCGAAGCCGGCGCACTGGCTCTGGCGGATGTTTTCACACGCAACATCAAACTTTTCGCACGGGTTCACAACACACTCGCCAAAGACAAGGAAATCGAGGATCGCTGGCGCAAGATGCCAAGCCCGCAACATCGGCGGCATCTGGCCAATCATGTCGAGCCAGAAGTTGTGGAGGCTTTGCGCAACGCGGTCGTCGCGGCCTATCCGCGCCTGAGCCATCGCTATTATGCGCTCAAAGCCAAATGGATGGGGCTGGAGAAGCTGCAAATCTGGGATCGGAATGCGCCGCTGCCGATGGACGCGCCGCGCAAGATCTCGTGGGATGAGGCGCGCGAGACCGTGATGGAAGCCTATAGCGGCTTCTCGCCCAAACTCGCTGATCTGGCTGCACCCTTTTTCACCGAAGGCTGGATCGATGCCGCAGTGAAGCCCGGCAAGGCACCCGGCGCTTTCGCACATCCAACTGTGACCGACGCACATCCTTTCGTGATGCTGAACTATCTCGGCAAGCCGCGCGATGTGATGACGCTCGCGCATGAGCTTGGCCATGGCGTGCATCAGCGGCTTGCGGCCGGGCAGGGGGAGCTTCTCGCCTCAACCCCGTTGACGCTCGCCGAGACTGCTTCGGTCTTTGGCGAAATGCTCACATTTCGCCGGATGCTCGCCAAGGCGAGCACTCAGGAAGAGCGCAAGGTGCTTCTGGCCGGCAAGGTCGAGGACATGATCAACACCGTTGTGCGCCAGATTGCGTTTTACGATTTCGAGAGCAAGCTGCATGCCGCACGGCACGAAGGGGAATTGACGCCCGAAGATATCAACGCGCTGTGGATGAGCGTACAGGCCGAGAGCCTCGGGCCGGTTTTCGAGTATATGGAGGGCTATGAGAGTTTCTGGGCCTATATCCCGCATTTCGTGCATTCGCCCTTCTATGTCTATGCCTATGCCTTTGGCGACGGACTGGTGAATGCGCTATACGCGGCTTTCGAGGCGGCGCCCGAGGGCTTTCAGGATAAGTATTTCGCCATGCTCGCGGCGGGGGGCTCCCGGCATCACAGCGAATTGCTGGCACCTTTCGGGCTGGATGCGACCGACCCTGCTTTCTGGGACAAGGGGCTTTCGATGATAGAGGGCTTCATCGAAGAACTGGAGGCGATGGGATAGGCAAGATACCTGACACCCCGCTGGCTCTTTCACTCTTGCAAAAATATCCTCGGGGGGCCGGCCCTTGGGCCGGATGGGGGGCAGACAGCCCCCCACCTTTTCCGGTGCGGATCAGACCAGATTGGGCAAGGGGTTGCCCGTCAGATACGCGCAGGCGTTTTCGACGGCCATCAGCCCCATCTCTTCGCGCACATCCAGCGCCGCAGTGCCCAGATGCGGTAGCAGCGTTACCCTGTCGAGCCGACGTAATTCGTCAGGTATCTTCGGTTCGTGTTCATAAACATCGAGCCCTGCGCCTCCGATCCGGCCTTGTTCCAGAGCTGCGACCAGGGCTGCCTCATCCACCACATCGCCGCGTGCAATATTGATCAGATGCGCATGGGGCTGCATCGCTGCCAGTTCGGCCGCGCCGATCAGGTGCCGCGTTTCGTGCCCGCCCGGCACGGCCAGTACCACGATATCCGACTGCGCCATGAGTGCGTCAAGCGTCTCGACCTGACGCGCAGGCATGTCGAGTGCCTTGGTCGAGCGGTTGTGATAGATCACCTCCATCCCCAGCCCGTAATGCGCGCGCCGCGCGATGGCCTGTCCGATCCTGCCCATGCCGACAATGCCGCAGGTCTTGCCACCAAGGTGCAACCCCAGCATCTGCGTCGGATGCCAGCCGGTCCATTTGCCTGCGCGTACCAGCCGCTCGCCTTCGCCTGCGCGCCTTGCGCTCATCAACATGAGCATCAGCGCTATATCCGCCGTGGCCTCTGTCACGGCCCCGGGTGTATTTGTCACAGCGATCCCCGCAGCCTTTGCGGCGGCAAGATCGATATGATTGTAGCCAACCCCGAAATTCGCGAGCAAGCGACAGCGCGCCCCTTCCATACCGTCGAAAACCTCTGCCGAGAACATGTCACCGAGGGTGGGAATCACTACGTCATAAAGGACCAGTGCCGCGCGCATCTCACCTTTCTTGAGCGGCGTGTTGAGGTCGCGGACAGTGACATTGAAATGTGCCTCGGCAGCGCGCAGCACCTTCTGTGGCATAGGGCGGGTGATGAACAATTCGGCCAAGTGTTTCTTGCTCCTTCAATGCATTCGTGCGCCGCAGGGCACTTCATGATCGGGCGCAAGCAGCGAGATCCGCCCTTCTGGATCGGATGCCCCCAGAACCAGCACCTCTGACATGAACGGGCCAATCTGGCGCGGCGGGAAATTTACCACGGCCATCACCTGACGACCGACAAGCTCTTCCGGCCTGTAGAGCGTAGTGATTTGCGCTGAGGATTTCTTCTCACCGATCTTTGGGCCAAAATCGATCCAGAGTTTGATCGCAGGCTTGCGCGCCTCGGGGAATGGCTCTGCCCGGACCACGCGGCCTGCGCGAATATCAACCTTCAGGAAATCATCGAAGCTGATCGTGCTCACTGGGCCAACTCCCGCGCACGATTGGCGGCCGCAGCGATGGCTTTGCGCATCAAGGGCGGCAGACCCGCCTCTTCATCCATCAGCACCTTGAGAGCAGCTTCGGTCGTGCCTTTTGGGCTGGTGACATTGATGCGCAGTTGCGCAGCCGAGTCCGTGCTCCCGGCGGCGAGCTGTCCCGCACCGATCACGGTTGCTCGCGCGAGTCGCATTGCCAGATCAGGTGCCAGCCCCTCGGCCTCACCTGCTTGCGCCATCGCCTCGATCAGGTGGAAGACATAAGCTGGTCCCGAGCCGGAAACAGCCGTGACAGCGTCGATCTGCGCCTCATCCTCCAGCCGCACAGTCTCGCCAACGGCTGCGAGCAAGGCTTCTGCCAATTCAAGATGAGACTCCGTGGCATGCGCATTGCCCACCAGCGCCGAAATCCCGCAACCCACTGCTGCGGGTGTGTTGGGCATTGCGCGGATGATAGGATTGTTCTTGCCGAGTGTCTCACCCAACCGCGCAAGTGAGGTGCCTGCGGCGATTGAGATGAAGAGCGTAGTGCCAGTCCCGAGCTCTTGCAAGCGTGGCAGGGCATCCCCCATAACTTGCGGCTTGACCGCGAGGATCGCCACAGCGGGTGCAGCAGGCAGTGCGCCGTTCAACTGAACCCCGCTGGAGCGCAGCCAATCGGAGGGTGCGGGCTCGATTACATGCACAGATGAAGGTGGCAGCCCCCCCTTCAGCCAGCCAGCAAGCATGGCAGAGCCCATCTTGCCACAGCCCAAGAGCACCATGCCCAAGCGTGCGATCTGGTCGTATTGCATTTGCGCCTTCCCTGTCCTGTTTTCCTCTTGTTGCGCCGCCGCAGCTTGCGGGTCAAGAGGCAGGCAGGGTTATGCGCGACCGACTGCTTCTGCTAATGCAATATCGAGCGCCGCAGCCGGCTTGTGGTCGGCCCATGCAACCAGTTGAAAAGCTGGATAAAACCGCTCACATGCTGTGAGCGCGGCATGGATCATGCGCTCGATCTGTTCCATTCCTGCAGGCTGATCCTCGCCGAGCAGCAACCCATAGCGCCAGACCATAAGTCGCTGGCTTTCCCAGTAGCTGAACGATCCTGACCATACCATGTCATTGGCCCGACTGATTGTCTCATAGAGCGCAGGCAGGGCGGTGCTCGGAGGGTCCATCTCGAATGTGCAGATGAGTCGGAGCATTCCATCATACGGAGCGAGTGCGAGGCTGAGGGAATAGGTGCGCCATTGCCCCTCAAGGGCAACAGCGATCTGATCTTCATCCATCCTGTCAAAGTCCCAGGCGTGATGTTCTGCGAGGGTTTCGACCAGATCGATCGGGTGAAGGCTCTCGGTTGAAAGGTAAAGCTCTGCTGCTGACATACCCGCCTCTTTGCGTTGCCTGCGCCTTGTGCCCCAAGACACAGAGTGTAACCGCTATAATTCCGCGCGCTTCTGTGTGCGCTTACTAGATATGGTGTGGTGAAACAATCGAGCTGTAAAGAAAAAACTGCGCGATGTGAAAGAAAACTGGGGATAACTGTGCGTTGACAGAGATATCTGCAGGAAAGCGGCAGCTTGCGAATTCGCAAAGCCCAAGAGTCAAACAGGACCAAGACAGTGCTGCGCTGCTTTGATGACCCTGTGACCCTTCAGGCAAGAAAAATCCCGGCCGAGATGGCCGGGAGGTTACGCTCACTCAAACAAATGTGCGGCAGAAACTCTGCCTTCATCCTTTTTTGGCAGGGCAGGTATTTACCCCGATCAGCGAATAGAGCGGGCATGTCTGCATTAGACCCGTTGCCAGTGGCACGATCCCGATCAGATAGAGCCAGCGCATGCTGGCCTCTGCATTCAGAAAGAAGCCCAGCAGCAGTGCCAGACCAATTACGATCCGCGCGATTCGATCGATTCCGCCTACAT
The DNA here is from genome assembly GCA_007125005.1 of Natronohydrobacter sp. Classification (GTDB taxonomy): domain Bacteria; phylum Pseudomonadota; class Alphaproteobacteria; order Rhodobacterales; family Rhodobacteraceae; genus Roseinatronobacter. Next base: position 14,265 of record SLDY01000029.1, on the reverse strand, counting down.
TCTTTGCCAACATCTGCGACCTCCGAAGCCAAGAAACACATAAGAAATTTCAGATATGAATATATATCATTGTGCCGCAAATGCAATCGGACATTCGCCTTCTTGCGAAGATGCCGCAGTCGTGAAGTTTCAGGCCCCGCGGCTTTTGGCTGAAAAGCGTGGCAGCAGCGCAGAAAAATCGCGCCCTTTCCCATCTTCCTCTTCGACGAAGCGGGTATAAAGCTCCGTGGCCAACTGTCCCATTGGGGTTTCCGCATCGGCGCCTTCGGCGGCTTGCTGTGACAGACGCAGATCCTTGAGCATCAGTTCAGCCGCGAAGCCGGGCTTGTAATCATTATCAGCAGGGCTTTGAGGGCCAATGCCGGGGGCAGGGCAATAGACATTCATGCTCCAGCTATACCCCGAGGAGGTCGAGACGACATCGAACATCTTCTGCCGGTCGAGCCCGAGCTTGTCGGCGAGCGCGAAAGCCTCGCAAGTCACAGCCATTGTCACGCCAAGGATCATGTTGTTGCATATTTTCGCGGCCTGACCGGCTCCCGCATCGCCGCAATGCACGGCTTTCTGGCCCATGATCTCGAACAGCGGCAGCACCTTGGCGAAGGCGTCCTGCGATCCCCCGACCATGAAGGTCAGCGTGCCTGCCGTTGCCCCGCCAACCCCGCCCGAAACAGGCGCATCGAGCGCACCAAGACCGGTCGCCACGGCCTCAGCCGCAACATCGCGCGCTGCGGCGACATCGACTGTCGAGCAGTCGCACAGCACCGCGCCTTGTTGCATCGCCGGGATCACCTCGGCCGCGACCGCGCGCAGAATCGCCCCATTGGGCAGCATCGTGATGACAACATCAGCGCCTTCGGCGGCTTTTGCGGCGCTGTCACTGGCCGTGACCCCGGCAGGGCAGGGCGCGGCCAGATCAAAGCCGATAACCTCATGCCCGGCCTTCGCCAGATTGGCCGCCATTGGCCCGCCCATATTCCCAAGCCCGATAAAGCCGATCTTCATCCCTGGTTCTCCTCGTGATCGTCGAAACTCAATTCATCCGCCCCGAGCGAGGCGAGCATGTTTTCCACCTCTTCTGGCGTCACGTCGGCGGGGCCCGCATGCTGCCAGTGGGGGTTGCGATCCTTGTCGATGATGGCCGCGCGGATGCCTTCCAGAAAATCCGCCTGCTCCATCGAACGCCATGTGAAGCGATATTCCTGCGCCAGAGCTGCACGGATCGTGCTGTCGCGTCCAAGGTTGCGCAGCATTGCCAGCGTGCAGGCCATGGACAAGGGCGCATTGCGGCGCAGCGTCTTGAGCGTTTGCGCGGCGAACTCCCCCGCTTCATCGCTCAGCGCCTCCTCGATGGCTGCCAGCGCGGGCAGCGCAAAGATCCGGTCGATCATCGCGGCCTGTCCGGTCAGTGCAGGCTCCGGCGGGGTTGCGCCCTGCAAGGTGGCCACATCACCCGAGGCGATCAACGCGGCCTTGGCATCCTCCCACTCCGCCTCTGGCAGGAACAGATCCGCGAACCCCGCATGGATCGCATCGCCCGGCCCCATGCGCGCACCCGTCAGCCCCAGATAGGCCCCGAGAGCGCCCGGTGCGCGCGCCAGAAGATGGCTCCCGCCCACATCCGGGATCAGCCCGATCCCGCATTCGGGCATCGCGATCTGGCTGGTTTCGCCCACGACCCGGTGGCGCGCATGGCAGCCCACACCCACGCCGCCGCCCATCACGAAGCCTTGCAGGAAGCTCACCACGGGTTTGGTGTATTCCGCGAGCCGCGCATTCATGCGGTATTCATCGGCCCAGAATCGGCGGCCATAGCTGTAATCGCCGGCGCGGCCTGTGGCATACATCTCGGCAATGTCACCGCCCGCGCAAAAGGCTTTCTCGCCCTCGGCGTCGATCAGCACCAGCGCCACGGCATCGTCATCGGCCCAAGCCTTCAGTGCCGCATCAATCGCCAGACACATCTCGTAGCTCAAGGCATTGAGTGCCTTTGGCCGGGTCAGCGTGATGCGCCCCGCGCGCCCCTCGATGCGGATATCGATATCCGCCATCAGCGCGCCCCCAGCATTTGCCGTGCCACGATCAGGCGCATGATCTCATTCGTGCCCTCAAGGATCTGATGCACGCGCAAATCGCGCACCAGTTTCTCGACCCCGTAATCGGCCAGATAGCCATAACCGCCATGCAGTTGCAGGCATTGATCCGCGATCCGGCTGCCCGCCTCGGTCACGAATTTCTTGGCCATGGCGCAGTATTTCGTGGCATCCGATGCGCCCTGATCGAGTTTCCATGCGGCCTGGCGCAGAAATATCCGCGCGGCCTGCAACTCGATCTCCATATCCGCAAGCCGGAATTGAAGCGCCTGAAACTGATCGATGGTTTGCCCGAAGGCGCGGCGCTCACCCATATAAGCCAGCGTCGCTTCGAGTGCCGCCTGCGCGCCCCCAAGCGAACAGGCGGCGATATTGAGCCGCCCGCCATCGAGCCCGGCCATCGCATAGCGAAAGCCTTGGCCCTCTTCGCCCAGAAGCGCCTCGGCACGCACATGGCAATCATCGAACTGCACCTGCCGCGTGGGTTGCGAGCGCCAGCCCATCTTGTCCTCAAGCCCGCCGAAGCTCAGTCCGTCTGCGCCATCCATAACCACCAGCGCCGAAATGCCTTTGGGGCCATCCTCGCCTGTGCGCGCCATGACAATATAACCATCTGAATAGCCGCCCCCCGAGATGAAGGCCTTGGTGCCATTGAGCACATAACCTTCGTTGTCGCGTGCAGCCCGTGTCTTGAGTGCCGCAGCATCCGAACCGGAGCCGGGCTCGGTGAGGCAATAGGACATGAAACATTCAAGCGATACGACGCGCGGCAGCAATTCCGCGCGCATCGCGTCTGATCCGAATTTGTCGATCATCGCCGCGCACATATTGTGGATCGACAGAAAGGCCGCCACTGAAGGGCAGGATTGCGAGAGTGCTTCGAAAATCAACGTCGCATCCAGCCGCGAAAGCCCCGCGCCTCCTGATTCGTCGCGCACATAAAGACCGCCAAAGCCGAGCTCTGCGAATTTCGCCCAAAGCTCCTTCGGGATTGTGCCCTGCGCTTCCCAGTCGCGGGCATGAGGCGCGATCTGCTCTTGGCCGAAAGCCAGTGCCATATCGAAAATCGCCTGCGATTCCTCGCTGAGATGAAACTCCATCCTGTCCTCCCTGTCTCATCAAGTCGGGGGCGTAACTGCAAATTCTTGCAGTAATATTTCATCCTTGCCCAAATATCCTGCGGGGGTGAAATCAGCCCATCTTACGGGCTGATGAGGGGGCCGCACAGGCCCCTTTGGCGCCAGGATCAGTCCATGGCCTTGAAGTTGAAGGCCGCGCCCTGCTTGATCCCCGAGGGCCAGCGCGAGGTCACGGTCTTGGTGCGCGTATAGAACTTGAACGCATCCGGCCCATGCTGGTTGAGATCGCCAAAGCCCGATTTCTTCCAGCCGCCGAACGTGTGATAGGCCAGCGGCACCGGGATCGGCACATTGATGCCCACCATGCCGATATTGATGCGATTGGCAAAATCGCGCGCGGCATCGCCATCGCGGGTAAAGATCGCGGTGCCATTGCCATATTCATGGTCCATCGCCAGCCCGAGCGCTTCTTCATAGCTTGCTGCGCGCACCATCGAGAGCACCGGCCCGAAGATTTCCTTGCGGTAGATGTCCATCTCCGGCGTCACATGATCAAAGAGATGCGGGCCAACGAAAAAGCCGTTTTCATAGCCTTGCAGCTTGAAATCGCGCCCATCGACGACAAGTTCCGCGCCTTGTTCGATGCCCGACTCGACCAGCCGCAGGATATTCTCCTTCGCGGCGGCCGTTACCACAGGGCCGTAATCGACATCATCGCCCGCCGTGTAGGGGCCGACTTTCAGCGCCTCGATCTTTGGCACCAACCGCTCGCGCAATGCCTCTGCCGTGCCTTCGCCCACGGGGACCGCGACCGAGATCGCCATGCAGCGTTCGCCCGCCGCGCCGTAACCTGCCCCGACCAGCGCGTCGGCGGCCTGATCCATATCGGCGTCGGGCATGATGATCATGTGGTTTTTCGCACCGCCAAAGCACTGCACGCGCTTACCTGCCGCGCAGCCGCGCGAATAGATGTAATGCGCGATCGGGGTGGAGCCCACGAAGCCCACAGCCTGGATGGTTTCATTGTCGAGGATCGCGTCCACCGACTCCTTGTCGCCATTGATGACCTGCAGAACGCCATCAGGCAGGCCCGCTTCCTTGAATATCTCGGCCAGCATCAGCGGCACGGACGGGTCGCGCTCCGAAGGCTTGAGGATCATCGCATTGCCGCAGGCCAGCGCCGGGCCCATTTTCCACAGCGGGATCATGGCCGGGAAGTTGAAGGGCGTGATGCCCGCGACCACGCCCAAGGGTTGGCGCATCGAATACATGTCGATGCCGGGGCCTGCACTGTCAGTGAACTCGCCTTTCAGGAGATGCGGCGCGCCGATGCAGAACTCGATCACTTCCAGCCCGCGTTGCACATCGCCCTTGGCATCCACAAAAGTCTTGCCATGCTCGGAGGAGAGCTTCTCCGCCAGCTTGTCCATATCGCGGTTGATGAGTGCCACAGCGGCCATCATCACACGCGCGCGCTTTTGCGGGTTGGTCGCGCCCCAGGCGCGCTGCGCATCGGCTGCGCGCGCAACGGCGTGATCCAGCTCGTCTTTCGAGGCCAGCGGCACCCGCGCCTGAACCTCGCCTGTGGCCGGGTTGAACACATCGGCAAAGCGCCCCGATGTGCCTGCAACGCGCTTGCCGTCGATCCAATGGGAAAGTTCTTCCATATCATCCTCCTCAGACTGATCTTCGGCGCAGGATAGGTTTGCAATTTCGCCTTGGGAATAGGTAATATCTCAAACAAGTCTTGCAGAAATGCAATGGGAGGCCAGAATGGACTGGGACGACATGCGTATCTTTCTGGCGCTTGCCCGCGCCGAGAGCCTTGGGCGTGCCGGGGTTGCTTTGCGGATGGACCCGGCCACGGTCGGGCGGCGCGTTGCGCGGCTCGAAGAAGGGCTCGGGCGGCGGCTTTTCACGCGCTCGCATCAGGGCTATGCGCTGACCGATGAGGGTGCGCGGCTTTTGCCCCATGCTCAGGCAGCCGAAACTGCGATGGCCGCTGCGGCGCAGGCCGCGGGCGAGGAAAGCCGGGGCCTGAGCGGGCAGATCCGCGTGGGCGCCCCGGATGGATGTGCGAATTACCTGCTGCCGCAGGTCGTGGCGCGGATCTGCTCCGAAAACCCCGGCCTTGACGTGCAGGTCATCGCGCTGCCGCGTGTCTTCAACCTGTCGCGGCGCGAGGCGGATATGGCGATTGGTGTTTCCGCCCCGCAAGCCGGACGGCTGAGCGTGCAGAAGATCAGCGATTACCGGCTGCATCTTGCGGCCTCGGAGGCATATCTCGCGCAGGCCGCGCCGATCACTGAGCTTGCGGATCTGCGCGCGCATCGCATCATCGGCTATATCCCCGACATGATTTTCGACAGTGAGCTGGATTATCTGGCCGAGCTGGGGCTGGAGCGCGTGGCGCTGGCCTCCAATTCGGTCGCGGTGCAGTTCAACTTCCTGCGCCACGGGGCAGGGCTTGGCGTGGTGCATGATTTCGCGCTGCCTTCCGCGCCGGGGCTGCGCCGCATCCTGCCCGAGGCATTCAGCTTGAAGCGCAGTTTTTACCTGATCCGTCATCTTGATGATCGCCGTGTTGCCCGGCTCAATCGCTTTGCCGAGGCGCTGACTCGCGGATTACGCCGCGAACTTGCGCATCTGGAGCGTCAGGTCGATCGCAGCGAGCCTTCCTAGGCGCATGGATCAACGCTCGCAGACTTGCGTTTTTCTTGACATTTACGAGTATTACTGCGCATCTGGCTTGTTAAGGAAGCGGCAATCAAAAGACCGCAGGATCGAGCAGTATGAGGCGCAACGCACTGGCATTTGTGCTTGCGTGTCTTGTCGGGGTTTCCGGCGCATTTGCGCAGGAGCCGGCATTGACGCAGGCAGAGCGGCTGTTTCTGGCCGAGGATACGGCTGCCGCTAGGCAGGCAGCCGAAGGGTTGACTGGTGCTGATGCGGAACAGGAAATCCAGCGTCTATGGCTGCTTGCGCTCTCGCATATGCGTGAGAATGCGCCAAGAGCTGCGCTTCCGCATCTTGAGCGCCTGGTTTCCCTCGCGCCGGAGACTGCGCGCTTCCGACTGGAGCTCGCACGCGCGCTTTATCTGATTGAGGATAACGAGCGCGCTTATCACCATTTTCAGTTTGCGCTTGGGGGTGAATTGAGCCTCTCGGAAATTGCCACAGTGCATGAATATCTTCATGCGATGGAGCGGCGCAAACCTTGGCAGGGGCATGCGCGCGTGGCAGTCGTGCGCCAAAGCAATCCATGGTATCGCTCTGGCGATGATTTCATTGATATCGGCGGCAAGCTTTTATTGCCGGTACCGCAGGTTGAAAGCGCTTCTGGCGTTGAAATCGGGCTGGGAGCAACTCATCTGCCAAGACTGGCGACGGATCTGCATGCGCGTGTGCATGTGATGGCCACAGGCCAGATTTTCGAGGATCGTGATCTCAATCGCGGGCATTTACGCGGCGAACTCGGCTTGCTGGCACTTGGTGATTACGGCCGCCAGATTGGCGGGGGTGTGAGTTTGCAGGCGGCCTATGGTTCCGGTGGCCGGATCATGCATGGCGTGGGTATCTACGCGAATTTCCAACAGCGCTTCGGCGACCGCACGCGGCTGGCCATGCGCATCTCTGTCGATCAGCTCAGCTATCGCGGGCTGCCGCAACTGGACGGGCCGCGCATCAGCACAGCCGTGGAACTGTCGCGCATCATATCGCCACAATTGCGCCTGCATGGAGGGGCCCAGCTAGTACATCATCAGACCGAAGCCGATTTTCATCGGCGCAGCACGGCAAGCCTTTCAATGGGCGGCGAATATGCCCTGCGTGGTGGATTGATTGCGGGTCTTGAGGCGCAATACACTCATATTCGTGTGGCCGAGGCAAATCCCTTGCAGGTGCAATATGGGCCAGAGCGCAGCAACCGTCTCGGGATCACAGCAAGGCTGATGCATCGCGACTATACCTTGCGCGGCTTCGCGCCTGTGATTGTGGTCGGTTATGAGACGCAGTCGAGCAATGTTCCGCGCCAATCTTTCGATAATCTGCGCCTCTCTCTTGGTGCGACGCGCAATTTCTGAGTGGCCTCACAGCGCCAGTTCGGCCCAGATTGGAACATGGTACGAGGGCTTTTCGCCGGCGCGTGTTTCGCTGTCGATCTGGCAATCCTGCAGCAGATCAGCGGCGTATGCATTGAGCAAGACATGGTCAATGCGGATGCCGTCATTGCGCTCGAATGCGCCCGCCTGATAATCCCAGAAGGTGTAATGGCCCGGCCCCTGACGGCAGGCACGAAGCGCATCGGTAAAACCAAGGGCCATGATTCGCCGGAAGGCCTTGCGTGAGGGCAGACGAAACAACGCATCCTCGCGCCAGGCATCGGGCCGCGCGGCATCCTCGGCTTGTGGGATGATGTTGTAATCGCCCATCACTGCAAGCGGCATTTCCAGAGCAAGCAGTTCCTGCAAGCGCCTCTCCATGCGTGCCATCCACGCCAGCTTGTAGGCATATTTGCCACCCGCCACTGGCTGTCCATCACTCTCCAGCTCCACAGGGTTACCATTTGGAAGATAGAGTCCCACAATGCGCAGCGCGCCCTTTTGCGTGCTGACAGTTGCCTCTATCCAGCGTGCCTGCGTGTCACTCTCATCGCCGGGGAGGCCGCGAATGACATCCTCGAGCGGCAGTTTGGAGACGATCGCCACGCCGTTGAAACCCTTTTGCCCGTGGGTTTCAAGCGTATAGCCCTTGTCCTCGATCAGCGCGCGCGGAAAGTTCTCATCTGTTGACTTGATTTCCTGCAACACAGCCAGATCCGGGCTGGCGCTGTCGAGCCAGCGTTCGAGCGCGGGGCCGCGCGCCTTGATGCCGTTGATGTTAAAGCTCGCGATTTTCATGATCCTGCGTCCCGTGCATTGCGCGGGCCGACACTGCCACTCTGCGTGGCCCACGGCAAGGCCCGGTCTTCTTTGCACACATTTGCATCAAGCTGCGTCCGTGCCACGCAATGCGTTTTGACTGAGTATATAAATTGGGCAAGCTGCATATGATTTGTGCAAAATTCCGCTCGGGCTCGCGAGTGGAGGGATGAGCCACGCTGGACCGAATTGCACCTGCCCAATGCGACGGCAATCACAGGGCAGGTAGGGACGCATGACAGCTTATTCACCGATCCAACTTCACCAGCGCAGCGCCGGTTTCGCCAGCGCCTCATTCGGGGTGCGTAACGGTTGCCCGAAGCTGATGGACCTGCGCCAGCAGGGCTCCGCCAAGGCCATCGTTCTGGACCAGCGCGAAGTGGTGTTTCTGAATACGTCGGGCGGGCTGACAGGTGGCGACATGCTGGAATATCGTCTGACGCTAGCGCCAGAGGCAGAAATCACCGCCACCACGCAGACTGCCGAGCGGATCTACCGCAGCACGACAGGCGCGGCGCAGATCTCGGTGAAGTTCTCGGTCGGAAAGGGCGCGCATCTTGATTGGATACCGCAGGAAACGATTGTTTTCGAGCGCGCGCAGGCCCGACGGCGCACCGAAATCATACTCGGCGAAGGCGCGACCTGCCTGATGGCCGAAACCATTGTGCTTGGCCGTGCAGCAATGGGAGAGATGGTCTCCACGCTTGATTTCCATGATTGGCGTATGATCCGGCGCGGGGCGGAGCCAGTGCATCTTGAAGCGCTGAGGCTTGATGCAGAGCGTCTTATGGCAGGCGCAGCCGGGCTAGATGGTGCCCGCGCTATCGCGACAATCGTGCTGATAGCACCCGGCGCTTCAGATGTTCTTGAATCAGTGCGCGCAGCTCTCGGCTCTGAAATCCGCGCTGCGGCCTCGGCGCTTGATGGCCGCCTCGTGATCCGCCTTATGGCGCGTGATGGCTGGCCGCTGCGGCGCAAGCTTGCGCAAATCCTCACCCTTCTGCGCCGCGCGCCCTTGCCGCGCGTCTGGCAAATCTGACGGAGGCTCCATGAACCTGACCCCCCGCGAAAAGGACAAGCTTCTGGTCTCGCTCGCCGCCATGGTCGCGCGCAACCGGCTCGCGCGCGGCGTGAAGCTCAACCACCCCGAAGCAATCGCGCTGATCACGGATTTCGTGGTCGAGGGCGCGCGTGATGGCCGTCCGGTTGCCGATCTGATGCAGGCGGGCGCGCATGTCATCACGGCCGATCAATGCATGGCCGGCGTGCCCGAGATGATCCATTCCGTGCAAGTCGAGGCCACGTTTCCTGACGGTACCAAACTTGTCACTGTTCACCATCCCATCCGCTGAGAGGTTCTGACCATGCGCTTTCTTCTTCCCGTTTTCCTGCTTCTGCCCGGTCTGGCCATGGCGCATCCGGGCCATGATGGCGCCGATGGTTTCGCCTCGGGGCTGGCCCATCCGCTTCTGGGGCTCGATCACCTGATCGCGATGATCGCTGTCGGCGTGCTGGCCGCGCTGCTCGGCGGGCATGCGCGTTTGGCGGTCCCGGGGGGCTTTCTGGCCGGGATGCTGGTTTTCGGGCTTATCGGTGTTGGTGGGGCCGAGAGCGCTCTGGCCGAGCATATCATTATTGCGTCGATCATCCTGTTGGGGGTTGCCATCGCGCTCGTGATGCGCCTGCCACTCGCGATGCTCGCGGCGTTTGCGGCGCTATTCGGGGCAGCGCATGGCTACGCGCATGGCTCTGAAGGTTCGGGTGAACTGGGCTATCTGCTGGGCTTCATGCTGGCGACAGCGGCACTGCATGGCGCAGGCTATGCGCTGGGCGGCTGGGTCGCGGCGCGCTCAAGGCTTGTCATGCGCAGCTCGGGGGCGGTGATCTCGCTCGCAGGCATCGCACTGGCCTTCGGATAAGGGGGCGACGATGATTCCGGGTGAAATCCTAACGCCTGATGCAGAACTGGAGCTGAACGCGGATCTGCCTGTCACGACGCTCGAAGTCTCCAACACTGGCGACCGGCCTGTGCAGGTCGGCAGTCACTACCATTTCGCCGAGGCCAATATCGGCCTTGCCTTTGACCGTGAAGCCGCGTGCGGGTTGCGGCTGGATATCCCCGCAGGCACGGCTGTGCGCTTCGAGCCCGGCCAGACACGCGAGGTGCGGCTTGTGCCCTATCGCGGCGGTCAGGTGGTCTATGGGTTCAATGCCAAGGTTATGGGGGCGCTCTGATGTCTTACCGGATTTCCCGCGCGGCCTATGCCGATATGTTCGGTCCAACAGTCGGCGACAAGGTGCGCTTGGGCGACACGGATCTGATCATCGAGGTCGAGCGCGACCTGATCGCAGAGCGCGGCGGCTATGGTGAGGAGGTCAAGTTTGGCGGCGGCAAGGTCATCCGCGACGGGATGGGCCAGAGTCAGGTCACGCGGGCGCAAGGCGCGATGGACACGGTCATCACCAATGCGCTGATCGTGGATCACACTGGCATCTACAAGGCTGATGTCGGCCTGCGCGACGGGCGGATTGCCAAAATCGGCAAGGCGGGCAACCCCGATACACAGCCCGGCGTTGATGTCATCATCGGCCCGGGCACGGAGATCATCGCGGGTGAGGGCAGGATCCTCACCGCAGGCGGGTTTGACGCGCATATCCATTATATCTGCCCGCAACAGATCGACGATGCGTTGCATTCGGGGCTGACCACCATGCTGGGGGGTGGCACAGGGCCTGCGCATGGGACGCTCGCGACCACCTGCACGCCGGGGCCATGGCATATCGGGCGGATGCTGCAGGCGGCGGATGCCTTCGCGATGAACCTCGCCTTCGCGGGAAAGGGCAATGCCTCACTGCCCGATGCGCTGCATGAACAGGTCCGCGCCGGGGCCTGCGCGCTGAAACTGCACGAGGATTGGGGGACCACCCCCGCCGCGATCGACTGTTGCCTGACTGTCGCGGAAGAGACCGATATTCAGGTGATGATCCACACGGATACGCTCAATGAATCGGGCTTCGTGGAAAACACGCTCAAGGCCATCGCGGGCCGCACGATCCACGCTTTCCACACTGAAGGCGCAGGCGGCGGGCATGCGCCCGATATCATCAAGGTCGTGAGCAGCCAGAATATCCTGCCAAGCTCCACCAATCCGACCATGCCCTACACGCTCAACACCATCGAGGAACATCTCGACATGCTGATGGTGTGCCACCATCTCGACCGCAAGGTGCCCGAGGATGTGGCCTTCGCCGAATCCCGTATCCGGCGCGAGACGATTGCTGCCGAGGATATCCTGCATGATATGGGCGCGATGTCGGTCATGGCCTCTGACAGTCAGGCGATGGGGCGCGTGGGCGAGGTCATCACCCGCACATGGCAGACCGCGCACAAGATGAAGCAACAACGCGGGCGGCTTGCGGAAGAGCAAGGCGACAACGATAATTTCCGCGTCCGCCGATACGTTGCGAAATACACGATCAATCCGGCCATCGTGCATGGTCTCTCGCGCCATATCGGCTCGATTGAGGAAGGCAAACGCGCCGATCTGGTGCTCTGGTCGCCTGCATTTTTCGGTGCAAAGCCTGAAATGGTGCTGATCGGCGGCTCGATTGTGGTTGCACAGATGGGCGATCCCAATGCCTCGATCCCGACCCCGCAGCCGATGCATTCGCGCCCTATGTTCGGGGCCTACGGGCGTGCGGTCGAGCGCGCTGCGGTCACGTTTGTCAGTCAGGCCGCGCAGGAAGCCGGGATCCGCGAGAGCCTCGGGCTTGCCAAGGACACATTCGCTGTCGCTGGTTGTCGCGGCGTTCAGAAATCCGACATGCGGCTCAATGACGCCACCCCGCAGATCGAGGTGGACCCGGAAACCTATGAAGTGCGCGCGGATGGAGAATTGCTGACTTGCGAGCCCGCGCCGGAATTGCCGCTGGCGCAACGCTATTTCCTGTATTGAGTGACCCGGATGTGGCTTTTCTGCACCGCAGCAAATTGTGAATATGCCGTACGGTTCTGAAACGGCTTATTCATGCTAGCCTGCGATAAGGGAGGAATGTTCTGCCAGATGGAGACGCCTATGCCGCTTCGTCCCGCCAACTCTCCGCTAAGCCCGGGCCAGTCTCGGGAACTTGACTGGTTCCTTGCCAGCACCGGGCTGGGTTGCAACCCAGCCAACAGCCGCGCCGCGCGCGAGGCCGAGTTTGCCCGCCTTGATGCATTGCCCGATTGCGCGCTGCATTCGATGGGCCTCTCGCGTCGTGGGCTTGCCGCGCATGTTTACCGCGATCTTTTCCCTAAAGGTGTCTCATGACCGATCTCCCGCCGCTTCGCCGATTGCTGAAGTCACGCCCCGAACGCTGTGACGGGGCCGTGATCCTCGATTATGACGGCCGAATGGTGCGTCGCAAACGGCTCGTGACCGCTGAAGGGCGCGGCTTTCTTGTCGATCTTCCAGAAGTAACCAATCTTGATGAATGGTGGGGCTTCGAACTTGAAGACGGCACCTGCCTTGAAATCGTGCCCGCCGATGAAGCGCTGATCGAGGTCACAGGCGATCTTCCGCGTCTTGCCTGGCATATCGGCAACCGCCACACGCCCTGCCAGATCGAGGCCGGCCGGCTTCTGATCCGCCAAGATCATGTGATCGAGGCGATGCTTGCACAGCTTGGCGCGCGGCTGCGCCCTATCACGGGCCCCTTCACGCCAGAGGGTGGCGCTTATGGGCATGGTCGCACCATGGGGCATGATCATGGTCATAGTCACCACCATCATCATGCGCATTGACCGATGCTCTCGCCCGAGGCGCTGACTCTGCAGCACTGGCTCTCCCCGGCATTTCCGACCGGGGCCTTTGCCTATAGCCATGGCCTTGAACAGGTAATCGCGCGTGGTGATATTGCGGATAGCGCGGGGCTGGAGGTCTGGCTGAGCGAAGTGCTCCGCTACGGCAGCGGATGGCAGGATGCAATCTTGCTCTCGCTTGGCCTGCGTGATGGAGCCGATCTTGATGTGCTTGAGGCTTTAACCAAAGCGCTGCAGCCTTCTGCGGAACGCTTGCAGGAAACGCAGGAGCAAGGTGCAGCTTTCGCCCGTGTTGTTGGCCAGACAACTGGGCGAAGATTGCCGTCACGCTGCCTGCCGCTTGCCTTGGCTGAAGCGGCAGCGCCCCTTGGCCTGCCGCGCGCGTTTGTCGTTGCGGCTTATCTGCAGGCGTTTTTAACCAATCTCGTGACTATCGCCATCCGCCATATGCCGCTCGGGCAGGGGGAGGGGCATGCTGTGCTCGCGCGTTTGCTTATGGGCTTGCCGGAGCTTGCCAAGGCGGCTGCTGCGGCGCAGAGTGAGGATCTGGGCAATTCCTGCCTTGGGGCTGATATGGCCGCGATGGAACATGAAACGAAAGAAGTGAGGCTGTTTCGAACATGAGCAAGCATGGACCTTTGCGCGTGGGCATAGGCGGCCCGGTTGGTGCTGGCAAGACCACGCTGACCGAACAGCTTGCCCGTGCGCTCGCGCCGCAGTGTTCCATGGCGGTGATCACCAATGACATCTACACGCGCGAGGATGCCGAGGCGCTGATGCGCGCGCAGGTTCTGCCGCTTGAGCGCATTCGCGGTGTCGAGACCGGCGGCTGTCCGCATACGGCGATCCGCGAGGATGCCAGCATCAATCTCGCAGCCATCGCCGATCTGACCCGCCAGATCCCCGATCTCGATCTGATCCTGATCGAATCGGGGGGCGACAATCTTGCGGCCACTTTCTCGCCCGAGCTTGCGGATCTGACCATCTATGTGATCGACACAGCCGCAGGTCAGGACATCCCACGCAAGCGTGGGCCGGGACTTGCGAAATCGGATCTGCTTGTGGTCAACAAGACCGACCTTGCGCCTTATGTGGGCGTCGATCTGATCCAGCTTGAGGCCGATACCCAGCGTGCGCGCGCGGCACGGCCCTATGTGCTGGCGCGACTGCGCGAAGGCGTGGGCGTGCCAGAGATCGTGGCATTTCTGGAGCGCGAGGGTGGGCTTTCGCTGAAGGCAACTGCGGTCTGGTGAAAAGCGCCCTCGGGCCGCGCCCACCCACCCCGCGCGCCCCGAGGGCGCCGCCCCGTGCTGACGCACAGGCGCAGCAATGACCGGAGGCAAGCGCGTACCTCCCGGACGGTTGCCACAAGG
>SLDY01000033.1 GCA_007125005.1 Natronohydrobacter sp. | reverse complement strand
TTCATGCCGCCGTTCATGCCGCCGTTCATGCCGCCGTTCATGCCGCCGTTCATGCCGCCGTTCATAAAACCAAACATACACGTCCCCTTCGCAGACCTTGTGAATGGGGATGTTCCATATTTATCGTCAAGCTATCGTCAATGCAGTAGCAGCGATGGGTTTGACTTCATAAATACAAATAAAAAGAGATAGTTATGTTTCTAATTGGGCAAACCTGCTGCTGTCAGCAACTCGCCATATAGCGCGCGTTTCGCCGGGTCGCGGAAGGGATGGCTGGCAACCAATCTGGACACACGGAACCCTGGCTCGAGCGCCATGACCCGCGCTGCCATATCCTGCGCGGTTTCATGTTGTTCAATGGCCGCGCAGGCAGCAGCGGTCAGACGCAGATTTGATGTGTAAAGCCCGTTGCGCATGGCCGAGGCCAGCCCCGATTGCGCGGCTTTTTCCATCTGACCCGCCGCAAAATAGGCAATCGCCAGAAAATGATCAGCGCGAAAACCCAGCGGATCATTGCGGTTCAGGGCGCGCGCATGTTCAAGCCTCGCGATGGCCTCTTGCTGCTGGCCTGAAAAGGCAAGGTTCGGGCCTGTCCACATCAGGGTCTCTGCATCCCCTGGCGCGGCAGACAAGGCTTCTTCAAACAGCAAGTTCGCCTCTAGATGGCGGCGCGCATAAATCGCCTTGTTATGGCCGAGCATTGCCAGAGCACGGCCATTGCGACGTTCATTCTGAAGGGCATTTTCCAGATATTTATTGATCTGCGCAATATCGCCAGCAGTGTCAGGCGACCACCCTTGCCCAACACGCAAGCTGAACCAATCGGCCATCACAACCTGTGCAGGCGCGAAATCAGGCCAGTTTTGCACTGTTTCCTGAAGTTGCGTTCCCGCAGTTTCGAATTGCGGGCGCCGCAGCGTGTAGACAAGCTCTTGCGCCCGTAACACATGCTGATAGGCGCTAAGATGTTCCAACTCGATCAATTGTGCATCACGCAACTCTGCCAGATGCAGGTTGGGTAGAATACGGTTGACGACCTCATCCGCGATACGGCTTTGCGCGCGTGTCAGATCGGCGGCGGCTGTTTCATATTGCTCGACCCACAAGATCAGTCCTTCATCGATTTTCGACAATTCGACGTTCAGAAAATAGGTATCGTCCTCACGGCGCATGGTCCCGCTGATGACATAGCGCGCACCCAAGTCCCGTTGCAGCACCTGAGCGACATCGGGGCGTTCTGACAGATGCCGGATGGAGACACGCGAGATCACAGCGATATCGCGAATACGCGTGACACGCATGACAATGTTATCCACCAACATTTCGGCGAGAAACTCGGCAATTGGCTCAGGGCCGCGCGGCTGCATCGGCAATACTGCCAGAATTGGGCGTCCATGATTGCGTGGCAGGGCCGCAGAGGGCGCAACGAGCGCCTGAGCTTGTGGCTGCGGCCGCATTTGTGTCTGTGTGCTGTTCAGCTTGATTTCCGCAGCGAGGTCTTGCGTCTCCAAAGACGGCTCCATGTCCAGCTCGGACTCCATCTTGGCGTAGAAGGCCGCGTAGATCTGAAGTGCCTTGCCCATATCGCCAAGTTCTGTCGCCAGACGCATGGCGTAGCGGCACTGAATTTCGCCCAGCGGATCAAGCGATAAGGCCGCCTCGGCAAATTCAATGCGCAGTGATGCGGGCAGATCCTTGCGACTGGCCGCATCGCTGAGTGCTGTCAGAATGCGGTCGCTATACGTCTTGCGGATGTCATGCACCCAATCGGCATAGCGCGCCCCGATACTTTCGAAACCGTAGAGAATATCGTTTATGGTTTCGCCGCCCCCGCGCAGGGCAGCGGGCAGACGACCTTGCCTGACTTCCTCCAGGATCACATCGGTTTCAACGATCAGATGCGCAGGATCGAGCGTGACCATGGTGCGGTCAATCAGCAATGCCTTGTTCAGCGCGGGGTGCTGGCTGCGCAGTTCCGACAGGGCCTGACGCAAGGATGAACGCGCCTTGGCATCGGGCACATCAGCCCAGATCAACCCTGCCAGCAAATCCCGTGGCGCGCTGTGTCGGTCGAGTGCCAGATAGGCCAGCAGTGCCACCTTCTTGCGCGCGGTCATCCGCAACCCATCCGAGGGATGGTCAATCCACGCGCCACTCAGAACTTTCAGTGTGACACGGCCTTCACTCAACCTGTTGATCCATATGACTTGGGATTCGCTAAACAACTCTACGCGAGAAGCACCACGCTGTCAGCCTTCCGTCGCATTGACGCTACATTGACGATGGCATCGCGCAGCCATGACAGATGATGGCGACAGTGGGGACACAGAAAATTCCATAATCCTGATCCTCACATCGCAATCACAGGGCTTCAACATGACCGGCGCAATCGACTGGCTAATCCTAGATTTTGCTACCCTCCCGCTCCATGTCGCATTTCAGAGCATCGGGGTGATTGGCAGCCTTATCTATATCTGTTCTTTCTTTCTCATTCAGTCAGGGCGCATCTGCACCAATCGCGTCTTGTATCCCTGCATGCAGCTTTTCGCTGCAAACTGTGTGCTCATCAGCCTGACCACCGCCTTCAATCTGGCGGCGGTCATAGTTCAGGTATCATTCATCCTGATCGCGCTTTACGGGATCTGGTATCGGATTACAGGTCGGTTAAACACGCGGCTGGAACGCCTCACAAAACCATGCCCGGAACCGCTCGTTCAAGAAATTGCGCATCATAAAGGGCTGGCCGGCACAGATGCGCAATCCCTAGCCCCAGCGAACCTGCAAACCTCTCCCGTGGTGTTGCGCGCTGCGCTGGGTGGACAGGGCCATTCAGGACGTCTGGATGGCCCTGACACGGGGTGGAGCATAGGGCGATGACCAAATCCACCCCCTCCATCGCCAGACTCCGTTTCGTGCGATCCGCACTTTCCCACATGACATCAGACAAGAGAGATATTCACATGCAAGCCGAGTCAGTTGTCACTGACATTGCCGCGAACCCGCATATTTTGCGCTGGATCGTCATCATCATAATTGCCGCTTTGGGTTACACTGTTGCGACTGTCGGTATGAAATACGCAGCCCTTGGCAGCCTTCCCGTCGCCACCATCCTGATTGTAACCGGGTTCATTCTGGCAACGATCGCCGAGGTGTTTTTGCTCAAGCGCGGTGATCTGACTGTAGTCTATGTCACGATCATAGGGGTCGAGACGATCATGATCCTTATCGCGAGCGCCTTGCTGGGCGAGATCGTAGATCTGCGCCGCATGGCGGGGGCAGGCTGTGTTGTGGTCGGCATAGCGTTATGTTCCAGCTAATGGCGCGGGCTGGTGGGCATTGCGGAAGGTTTTCTAGCATGATCTTAGTCCCGGCGCAGTGATCAGCGCATATAGCTGGTTCGGTATATCGGCGACGAAGGCCCGGTCCGGCTTGTCATCCGGGCAGTGTTGGGTGAGCGGCATGGACTGCACTCAACAAAGGGTAAGATCATAAAACTGCATCCGCAGCCCACAGATAACGCTGCCATACTCTCCTCATGCCTCCAAAGATCAGGACCAGTTATCGGCCTCTGGCGCCCTTATGTGAAATAGTCCCAGGGCAACGGTTTATCCTGCGGCCAATCGCTTCAAGGCTGCTGTCCTGTAAGGCGCATTTCGTGCGCCATAACCTGCATAGCCCTTGCGACGTTCGACAATCTCGAAAAAGAACCCGTCACCGTGCGGGATCGAGTAGAGTTGGAAGAATTCGCCACCACCTGTGTCGCGGTCATAGAGCAGGCTTGCAGTTTTGAGTTGCGCGACGAAATCAACGGGCAGGTCGAAGGTGCTGCGCAGATCATCATAATAAGAGCTTGGGATCGGAAGCGCGTCAAAGCCTGTCGCTGTCAGGGCTTGTGCCGTTCCAAAAATATCGTCGGTCTGGAAGGCGATATGCTGAACCGACGCGCCATAGCTGTCCGACAGGAAGCGCCCCGCGAAAGTGCGATGCGTCTCCACGCCGTTCAGGGTCAGTCGGAACGCACCATCACTGGTTTGCAACGCGACCGAACGTACAGGGCCGCCGGCATCAGCGATGCGGGTTTCGGATGCCTTGTCGATATCGAACAAGACGGCGTAGAATTGTGCCCAGCCCGGCAATTCGTTCAGTTTCATGACCTGCGCCAGATGGTCGATCCGGCGCAAGCCTGCCTGAGTGATCCTGCCCTCTTGGGGCAGCGGAATGAATTCCTGCTCCCAGACATCGCTCAGATCGCTCTTGCGATCAAGGAAATGCAGGACCGACCCGCCAACGCCGCGCACGGCGGGGATATTCATTTCATCGGGATGCCGTGTCTGATGGAACCGCCTTGCGCCAAGGGCGACCGCGCGCGCTGCGGCTGAGGCAGCATCGGGAACCATAAGCCCGATATCGCACACACTGGTGCCATGCATCACTTGGGCGGAATGAGCATAGCCAATGGGTTCCGAATTCACCACGATCCGGATGTCGTTTTGCTGCCAGAGTGTCACAGCGCGGGATTTGTGGCGTGCCACTTGCGCAAAGCCCAGACAGGACAGCATCTTGCCAAGGGTTTGCGCCTGCTCCGGGCTGGCTGCGAATTCGACAAACGCCACGTCTTCGACAGGCGAGGGCGCGGGGAATTCGGCGAGGGCCAGTTTCAGACCCGGCTCACAGCGCCGTGCTGCATCGGCCAGCCCGATCAGCGCACGGTGGCCGTCGAGTGCCAGATTGCGGGTGCTGGCGCGCGACCGATCCTGCGACAGATCCAGCCCGAAACTGCCGCGGTAGCCTGTTGCCAGAACGGCGCGCAAGAAGGTCAGAAGCGGCAGATCGCCCTCGCCCGGCAACATGCGAAAGCCCCGCGATTTGAAGTCGAAATCCATCTGCGTCGCCGGGGCATCGGCAAGCTGGACGTGAAAGATACGCTCTGCCGGGATAGCGCGAATGCTCTCCGGTGACACGCCCCGCGCCAGCACATGGAAGCTGTCGAGCACAAGCCCCAGCGCCGGGTGATCCGCGCGGCGGATGATTTCCCAGGCGTCGCGGTAGTCCTGAATGTGGGTGGCCTGCGCGCGCCTCGAACCCGATGCGCAAGCCACGCGCAGTGGCACGTTCGGCGGCTTGTCGCAAATCTGCGGCCATCCGATCAATCCCGCCCTGGTTTTGCGGGTCCGAGGGTGCCTTCAGCAGCAACAAGCTGCAATCAAGCCCGGCCATGATGTCAAAGCGCCGCTCCAACTGGGTGAAGCGTTGGTCAAGGTCGGGCATGCCGGGCAGTGCGAGCGCAATCTGAAGCAGAGTGACCTCAAGCCCGTGGCGGCGCACAAGCTGGCCGATTTCGGTCGGGGTGCTGCCCTGAACTGTGAAATCCTGCTCAGAAATCTCGATCCCGTCAAAACCCGCCGCTGCAAAAGCGGCGAGTTTGTCTTCCAGCGTATCCGAGACCGAAAGTGACGAGATCGAGGTTTTCATGCCGTGCACTCCAAAAATCAGTCCGTTGTTGCGTGCCCGCCCGTACCATCGGGCGAATAGATATCGAGGATGTTCCAATGCCCCGAAGTGGGTGTCGGGTTGTTGATCATCGCAACGTCGATCACGGTCGGCCTGCCACTCGCGATTGCGGCCTCCAGCGCAGGACGGAACTCTGCAGCCGAGCGGATGCGGATGCCCTCGCAGCCATAGGCCCGCGCGATGGCGGCGTAATCCGGCGTCTGGTTTTCGCCCTCGGCTGCGCGGGGAAAGGTTGTGCCATGGGTCAGGCCGTAATTCGCCTTTTGCAGCCCGGCGATGGTGCCATAGGCATTGTTATTCATGATGACCCAGATCACCGGCGCATTTTCCGCAACCGCTGTGGCCAGAACCGCCGGGTTCTGCCCGAAGCCACCATCACCCACCAAGCTGATCACAACGCGCTCGGGTGCTGCGATCTTTGCGCCCACAGCCGCAGGCGGGCCGAAGCCCATCGTGGCAAAGCCGCCGGGGATCAGGATCGAGCCGGGCGTCAGAATGTCGAATTGCTGCGCCACGCCGTTCTTGTTCCAGCCCACATCTGAGGTCAGGATCGCGTCTTTGGGCATCGCAGCGCGCAAATCCGCAAGGATGCGCTCGGGCATCATCGGGAAGGCGTCAGAGTGTTGCATCGCGGTATTCTGCGCTGCAAACTCGGCGCGCGCGGCGGCGATCTTCTCGGCCAGACCCGGCGACTTGCGGCCCTGCGGCAACATCTCGCGCGCGACACGGGTCAGCACGCGAAGCGCGGCTTTCAGATCGGCCACGGCGCCGATTTCAGCAGGGTAGTTGCGCCCGATTTCCTGCGGCTCGATGTCGATATGGATCAGTTTTGACCCATCGCCGCCGATATTGAACGTATAGCCCGGATACCAGCTGGAACAATCCGCTTCCTTGAACCGCGTCCCCAGCGCCAGGATCCAGTCGGCAGCCAGCGTGGTTTCATTGGTGAATTTCATCCCCCAGAAGCCTGTCATGCCTAAGACCAGCGGGTGATCATCGGCCAGCACGCCCTTGCCCATCAGCGAATGACTGACAGGGATTTGCATGTGATCGACGAAATCGCGCAGCTCGTCATAGGCTTGGGCCAGTGCAATGCCCCGCCCACATGAATGACCGGCGCTGTCGCATGAGCCAGATGCGCCACGATCTGGCGCGCGGTCTCGTCATCGAGCGACGGTTTGGCCAGCGCGCGCGGGCCGCCGCTGACACGGTCCCAAAGTGCGGTGTCGATCTGCGCCGAGAAGAAATCCATCGGCACATTGACCAGAACCGGGCCGGCTTGACCGGATTCGGCCAGCACAAAGGCTTTTTCCAGAATCTCCGGCAGCAGGTCAGGCGTATCCACGCGCCAGGCGTGTTTCACGAAGGGGCGGTAAATCTCATACTGGCTGGCATCGGCATGCAGGTTCACCTCCTGATTCGGGTGTTTGCCGTAATAGTAGCTCGGCACATCGCCCACGATCACCACCATGGGAATGCAATCGAGCGCCGCATTGGCCACGCCTGTCGCCGCATTGATCAGACCGGGCGAGAGATGCGACAACAGCACCGAGGCCCGCCCCGTGACGCGCGCATAGCCATCGGCGGCATGGGCACTGATCTGTTCATGGCGGACATTGATGAAACGCAGGCTGGAATTGGCCAGCGCCGAGAGCACGGCGATATTGGTGTGGCCGCAGAGCCCGAAAATATGGCGCACACCGCGCGCTTCGAGATAGCGCACCAGTTGCGGGGCCATCAGGTCAGTCTTGCCGGAGCGCCTTCGCCAGCAGCGCCTTTTCTTCGGGCGAGCAGATATACCCTCCCTCGGCAATCAGGGCCGCGCGCCCTGCCCGGTCGCCAACCCCAGGGCCCGCGCAGCACCTTCATGCATGGCAGGGGTGCGCGATGCAGCGATCCCCAACCCGATCAGGCCGATCAGCACCGAGTCAATGGTGTCATGCAGACGATACATATCGCGAATCGATCCCCAAATCTCCTGACAGCCGCAATGAACCACCTGGTTAATTGTGTCAATTGATTTTAACTGAATGGTACATTAATGGATATGGGAAGCCTTCAGCCTCCCAACAGGCACCCAACGCATGACTGAGACCCCGACCCGGAAAAAGTGGAAGCAAGACCCGGAAGCTGTGCAGGCAAACATCCTTGCGGCGGCTGCCGAGGAGTTTGCAGAGCATGGGTTGACGGGTGCACGGGTGGATGAAATCGCCGCCCGCACGCGCACATCCAAGCGCATGATTTACTACTATTTCGGCGACAAAGAATCGCTCTACCGCCAAGTGCTTGAAGAAGCCTATCGAAAGGTGCGCTCGGAAGAAGCCGCGCTTGATCTGACATCGCTGCCGCCGCTTGATGCGCTGCGCAAACTGGTTGAATTCACATTCGACCATCACCGCGCGAATGAAAACTTCATCCGGCTTGTGATGATAGAAAATGTCCATAAGGGAAAACACCTGGCCGAGTCACCGTTGATTGCGCGCGTTAATCCCAGCGCCATCGAACGGATCGAGGATATCTGCGCACGCGGTCAGAAGGATGGGAGTATTCGCTCTGATGTGTCACCGCATGAGTTGCACTGGCTGATCAGTGCTGCAAGTTTCTTCAATGTTTCAAATCGCTTCAGTTTTGGCATCAGCTTTAACAAGACACTTTTCACTCATGATGGACAGCAGAAGTTGCGTGAACTGACGTGCAAAGCCGTGATCGAAGCAGCCAGGAAACCCTGAACATATTACCTGAGCGGGTCAGATCTCGGTCACAATGCCGGGTCAAATGTCAGGGGTAATCAACACCACCGAGGGCAATCCCACCCACAACAAGCGAGGCACTCAGAAGGAAAAGGGCGAGGTGGCGCAGGATCATGCTGCCCGTTTACGAACACGCAAGGCATGGGGCCGGAAAAACCACCCCGCTCAATCCGTTGCGACTCCCCGCGCGATGGCGCGGAAGGCCGCGACGCTCTCGTGATCGTTGTTATCGAAGTCAGGATCGG
Organism: Natronohydrobacter sp.; assembly: GCA_007125005.1. Classification (GTDB taxonomy): domain Bacteria; phylum Pseudomonadota; class Alphaproteobacteria; order Rhodobacterales; family Rhodobacteraceae; genus Roseinatronobacter. The sequence continues at coordinate 1,023 of SLDY01000033.1, read as the reverse complement.
CGCTTGTCTTAACAATCACGACCTCGCGAACAGGATCGACATAGACATATTGTCCCCAGACACCGATGGCGGTGAAGTCGCCCTGCGGGTCTTCGGGGATCCACCATTTGTAGCCGTAGCCGAAGGTCCAGCTGGAGGCCGGGTTGTCGCCCGGTTGCAGATGCGCGGCCTCCGGCGTGACCGAGGCTTCGACCCAGTCCGCGGGAACGATCCGGACACCGTCGCGCGCGCCGCCCTCCAGGTAGAGCCGGCCGAAGCGGGCATAGTCGCGCAAGGTGGCGTTCAGGCAACAAAGCGCGAATTCCCGGCCCTGGCGGTCGGTGCTCCAGAAGGCGTCACGCTCGGCCCCAAGCGGACCCCAGAGCCGGCTTTCCAGATATTCGGCCACCGCCATCCCCGTCGCCCCCTCCAGCACCAGCCCCAGCGCCATCGTGTCGGAACTGACATAGTCGTTGAACGTGCCGGGATCGCGGACGCGTTCCAGCCCGGCCAGCATGTCGACCTGCGGCTGGCCCATCGCCATGGCGCGGATGAAGAGCATGTTGATGTCGGACATCGCCCGCGCGTAATCCTCGTCGAAGGAGATGCCCGAGGACATGGTCAGCGCATCCTCGATCGGCACCGCGCCATAGGCGGCCCCGTCGAGTGCCGGGACATAGGCGCCGATCGGATCGCGGATGCTGGCGATGTGCCCTTCCTCCAGCGCGACGCCGATAAGAGCCGAGATCATTGATTTCGCCATTGACCACGAGGTGAAGCGCGAAGTCGCATCTGCGCCCAGCCGGTAGTCCTCGTGTGTGATCGCGCCCTGGTGGACCACAAGCAGACCCGTGGTCACCGTGCGGTCGAGGAAGGCGCCGAGGTCGTGCGCGCCGCCCGCAAAGGCATAGGTGTCGGGCAGAGGTCGCGGGTCGCGGTCGAACTCCCAGACCGGGCCCGACCGCGCCACCGGGCGGGAGGGAAAGACCCGGTTCATGTCGCGGAAGTTCTCGACCCGGTAATCTTCGGCGAACAGCGTGATCC
>SLDY01000014.1 GCA_007125005.1 Natronohydrobacter sp. | reverse complement strand
ATGAGTGTTCCATGCACAAAAGCGGCTAAAGTGGGGCGCGCTGTGCGCCTTGCGGGCGTAATGCCCAGATCACGCGTGAGCCCCCAACCTGCATAGAAAGGTGCACCCAAAGTCGTGACAGGAATGCCTCTCAACAGGGCTTCAAAGCCAAGTGTTGATGTTATTGTCCAGACCTCCTGTATTTCAAGAAGCAGGCTGGCAGGATCACATCGGGGAACAACACAATCAGCGAATTGCAAAGCTTCGTCTAACCCCACAGCGCCGGGACGAAGGCCAGCCTCGACATCGGGGTGCGGCTTGTAGAGAATAATGGCATCCGGGTTTTTCGCCCGCGTTTCTTTCAGAAGCGCCAGGTTGGTAGCAATTTGACCGGCGCCGAGGCGGATCGAAGCATCGTCTTCAACCTGACCAGGTACAAGAATCCGATGGCCTTTGGGCAGTTCCTGCGGATGTCCGGGCATGTTGTACTTGCTCAGTCCGCGCGCTCGAATTGTATCAATCAGCACCTGCGCGCGCTGTTCCCCACCGGGGGGTAGGGGTGCAGACATAAGAGCCTCAAGACGAGAGGGGCGGGTGGGATCGAAATAGATTCCGATATCGTCGCGAATGAGTGATAATGGTGGAGTCAGTTCTGCGCCAAGCCCGCGGGAGCGCAAGAAGCCATCCTCTACGTGGATTGCATCCTCCGGAAGGGACCGTGAACCCCAAACCAGCAATGGTTGATCCTTCGTGCGCGGGTTGCTGCGGGCAAAGGATACGCGTTTCCAGCGACCAAAAAACGCCTGAAGATGCGGCCGTTTCCAGAGCCGCATGTTTAAAGCAACATAGCCTTTGCGATCTTCCCGCCATGCCCTGGTCAGGGCTTCAAGATGATCGAGCACATCCTCAAATCGGCAAAGCCTGTTGCGGCAGGGATCATACCAATGCGGGTAAAGCAGCATGGTGGCTGCGAAAAGCTGAGCGCGTGTCAATGAACGCCCGCGGCGTGGATGGGGAATCTGGTCATCGGTCAGCCCCCATCCTGCGTAGAAGGGCAGCCCGAAGACTCGTGGTCGATGGCCAGCAAAAATGGCTTCAAACCCAAGTTGTGAAGAGACCGTATAGACCGCAATCGCACCATCCAGAAGCTCCCAGGGCGACATGGGCTCTGTCAGAAGTGTGATCTGACCCTTGCGTTCATCCTGATGCGAAAAATACCCGCTTCGGTGGCCATGTCGCGTTTCGGGGTGAGTGCGAATGATAATGCGGCTACCCGGAAAATCGATTTGCGCCTGCACCAGCAAGTCTCGAAAAACATAGTCTGGGACCGGGCCGTCCAGCGCTCCATGTTGCAGCGAAGCGTCGCCGCGCACCTGATCGATGATCAGAACATAGCCTGGATCAGGTGGCTGAAGTTCGGAATCGAACGCGGAATATTTTGAGAGTTGGAGCGATTTCATTCGGGCCATGCCGAGCCGCGAGCGTTCGAGCATTGCGTGATCGTCAAGCGGATGCGTTAAGAGAAGACTTTCAAGGTCTGACGGTTTTGCAGGATCATAATAGATACCCTGCGTGTCGGTAACTAATCCAAGAGTGGGCTCGCCCATGCGACCGGGAAACAGGGAACGCAGGAAGGCATCTTCAACGCGAAGCAAACCCGCACCTGTCTGGGCTGCAATCCACTCTCCACGTTTCGAATGCCCTGCGTGACCCCAGACCGCCACTTTGTCTGCTGAACTGGGCACTCCCGGCCGCACTGAGTAACCCGCGAGCTTCAAAATACGCCGAATACGCCGTGCCCGCTGGTCCGGTCCAAGAAAGCCGCCGGTAAAGGCAAAGACAGACCCGGTTTTCTGGCTGCCCATGCTGCTGATCAGTTTGCGGCTCTACGCACTGCGCCTGCTGCAGTCAGGGTTCCTGTAAGCGCCGAGATCTGTCGCGCCCAAAGCACAGAGGCAGCTTCGGTCACAAAGATGGTGTCTCCGTCACGGATTTTGAAATCCCGTGCGTTGAACATGCCGGTAGGGGCAGTAAGGTCCAAGACATAGACAAACCTTACATCTGTAACAAACTGACCAATTCCCAGTATTTCGGTCGCGACTTCCGGCACCTCATCTCTAAAAATGAAAACACCTTTGGGATCTGCGCGCAGCGGATCAAGCCCGCCGACCATGGCCAAGGCATCTATCGCCGAGATTTCACGCGTGTCGAACGTCATCCGATCAACCGACCCCGTAGCACCAAGTACCGAGAAAGCACGTTGATCAGAGCGTATCAGAATTCTGTCACCACCGCGCACCGCGATGTCGAGTGATGTGTCTGAATAAATGTCCTGCAGCCACGCGCTGTCTTGTCTGTTGCCCCGCGTTACCAGCACCTGCGCTGTTTCCAGTGGCACGGCAATACCCCCTGCAGTGGCGATCATGGAACTCAGTCGATTGCTTGCACGTGTGATAGGATACACACCCTGACCATTGACATCACCCGTAACAGAGACAGTGGCACCATCGCCTTGCAGGCGAGAAACGACGACTTGTGGATCTGGTGTCTGTTCATCCAGAGTTTGCGTGAGCGCGCGGCGCAAGGCATCTGGGGTCTGACCAGCAGCGCGGATACGTCCGGCATAGGGAACAAAGACAAACCCCGCGTCATCCACCTGAATCTCATCTATGATCGCATTATTGGTTTCGCCGGGCGCAAGCAGACCTTCTGGAACGTTCTCGTAAACATTCAGACGTATGACATCACCTGGGCGTATGGTGTCGCCCCCCATGAGAGCTCCCGCCCTCAGCGCGTGACTGAAGCCCAGAGCTTCGGGTCTGTTTGCAGCATGTGCAACACGTTTATTGACCATGATGATATGCGCATCGCCGGAGCGCATGACGGAGCCTTCGAAAATCTCGCGTCTGGTCGGGCCGTCTCGTGACACAGCACAAGAAGCGAGAGCCACAATGGCGATCATAAGGGGCAATTGACGGCCCCATGGCATCGAAAACGTAAACACTGCTCGGGCTCCTGTTGAAGGAAAGGCCTCTGATTTTCTGTCACAATACAGGTTTTGCCCGAAAACGCCAAGGCAAGAAATGGTCCGTGCCTTATCGCACCATACGCAGTTGTTGCCTTGGGGTCGCGTCTCCGCTGATGAGAGCGTTGTAGGGATCTTCCTTGGCTAGCATGAGATCAACAACATGACGCATCAATTGCCGCCGCCCACCCAAAGAATAGTACCCGCCGGGAATTTGTGACGTTTCAAGCAAGAAATGGCGATAATCCCGGTAAGCACGAGCATCCGGCCGTTCAGGCCGCGCAAAAAAATGACGTAAGGGTTGTTGAGACACAAACTCCGGTTTGTCATAGACTGCGCGACCAAAGATGCGCAAAGGCATCCCTCGCCAAAGTACCTGTTGCGCAGCGGTAGAGTTTACAGTGACAGCCGAGCGCGCATGATTGAGCAATTGCGCCAGCTTCCCACCGCGCAAAAAATGAACTCTCCCCTTGAGGTCATGCTGAAGTGTCAGCTCACGCACTGCACGGCGAATTGGCGCGCGGCCATCCTCAAGCGGATGGGCCTTTATCACCAGATGATGATGCCGCGGGGCGCCTTTGGCAAAAGCTCTGAAGACTTTTTCCAAAAACACAATCTGGGAAGTAAAGGGACTGTGTGCGCGAAAACTGGAGTCGTGTTCCAACTGGAGCAGAACGAGATGATAGGGAAAGCCTCCGTTTCGTACACGCCAACTCTCAATCTGGCGTTCTATCGAGTGAAGCGGCATAAGCCAGAGCCGCTTAAGATAAAGCTTGAATTCCTGCGCGACGGAAAGGTCACGATGCGGTCTGAAATTGCGATATTTCTGGTTCAGGATCATAACAAAGAAATGGTAGAGAGCGCCATAAAAGATGTGTTGGCGCATATCACCCCAATGCGCAGGTGGATCGGGTAGTTCGAGATCATATTTTTCCAGTGCTTTGCGCATCTCGGAGATCCCGATATCCATTAAGCGCGAGTTGCCATTGGACCCATCGCGCTCGTAGGTGATCCAGTAGGGGCGTAGATAGCCTTCTTCGAAAACATGAATGCACAGGCCCATGTCTCGCGCGATTGCGATGGCTTGCGCGTGTACCGGGCGTACATCGCCATAAAGCACGATATCCGTTATCTCATGTTCGGCTACGATTTTTCGAAACGTGGCGGGCCATTGATCCAGATGTTCGGTGAATGCGATATAATGCGACTTGTTGCGCCAGAACATCGCATCGCCCTGATTGAAACCTACACGCCACACCGTCGCGCCTGCCGCGCGCAAACCTTTGCCCAGCCGATTGAAGAACCAACCATGTGGCCCCTGAAGCAACAGAAAACGCTTTCCCTCATCGTATTGATGCATGAAATGAACCTGTTTTTTCTTTCAATCTGCTTAGCCTGTTTTTCTTACTTAACTGATAGCAGTAGCCACAAAACGGTATGCAGATAAGGAAAAAATACGTTTGTTTTGTGATCAGCTTGAAAAAGGGCGGATTGCGGAGTAGCTCTTTGTGACTTCCGCTGGCCAGCAAGGACGTTCATGTTCACCGGGATCATAACTGACATTGGTATCGTGCGCAGTCTTCATCAAGAGGGCGATCTGCGCGCACGGATCGGGGCGCGCTACGATATGCAAAGCGTTGATCTCGGTGCATCTATCGCATCGGACGGGGTTTGCCTGACAGTCGTCGCCAAGGGAAGCGATTGGTATGAGGTGCAGGTCTCGGCAGAGACGGTTTCCAAGACCAATCTTGGCGATTGGGCCGAGGGCAGACGTGTCAATCTTGAGCGCGCTTTGAGGTTGGGTGATGAACTTGGCGGACATATCGTTTCTGGCCATGTTGATGGCGTTGCCGAAGTTGTTGCGCTGACGGATGAGGGTGACAGCACCCGAATTCGGTTTCGCGTATCCGATACGCTGGCAGGTTTCATCGCACCGAAAGGCTCGGTCGCGCTGAATGGCACATCTCTGACAGTCAATGAAGTTGAGGGTGCGGAGTTTGGGGTTAATCTTATACCGCATACCAAACAGGTGACGAACTGGGGTGATGTCGCATTAGGTGACAGGATCAACATCGAAGTCGACACATTGGCGCGTTATGTTGCGCGTTTGCGGGAATGGGAGCGGCGTTAGAGCATATCCGCATTTGCCTCGCGGTCGTTCAGCATGGACACCGAACGAGCAATCGCGCTAATCTTCCGACCTGTGCGAGCGGGTGCCATGTCCGAAACTTGGGATGATGACCATAATCTGTCCGAAAGACGCGCCGCTGAGGCGTTGATCGTGGATGTTGCTGGCTTTGAGGGGCCTCTGGACTTACTGCTGACCCTATCACGTACCCAGAAAGTTGATTTGCGTCGTATTTCGGTGCTCGATTTGGCAGAGCAGTATCTTGGCTTCATAGAACAGGCGCGCGCGCTCCGGATCGAGTTGGCAGCTGACTACCTGGTGATGGCGGCATGGCTGGCTTATCTGAAATCCCGCTTGCTCTTGCCGCCCGACCCAAGTGAAGAGGGCCCGACTGGGGCCGAACTTGCTGCTCATCTGGCCTTTCAACTTGAGCGATTACAGGCCATGCGCGAAGCGGCTGCGCGCCTGATGGGGCGCGATCAAAAAGGACGCGACTTCTTTGAACGTGGTGCACCCGAAGGGATTGCGGAGCTCCGAAAAACACGGTTTGAAGCGAGCCTGCTTGATCTGATGCGGGCCTATGCGAGGCTGCGCACCCGCGATGAATTCCGCCCCTATGCCTTTGACCGCTCAGATATTTTTCCTTATGAGGCCGCTCTGGAGCGGTTGATGGCGCTGGTGCCGGGCGCTGCAGACTGGACAAGCCTGCAAACCTACCTTCCGGAAGGTTGGCGCGGTGCTCCCGCGCGAAAACGGTCTGCAATAGCCTCGACTTTTGCCGCAACGCTTGAGTTGGCCAAGCAAGGGCAGATCGAATTGCGCCAGTCTGATACCTTCGGCCCCTTGCATCTAAGGCGCAGATTGGGACAGTGATTGCGTCATGACAAAACCAACTCCCTCAGAATATCATGTTGCTGATGGACCGGGTTTATTCTCGGCACCGCCAATGGCGGAGCAGGAACGCATGATCGAGGCAATCCTGTTTGCTTGCGCCGAACCCTTGAGCCTCGCACAGATCAGCGCCAGACTGCCTCAGGGGTGCGACGCAGCCGAAGCATTGGTGCATCTGCGCTCGCGTTATTCTGGACGGGGGGTCAATCTGTTGCGTGTCGGCGATCACTATGCGCTGCGCACGGCCCCGGACCTGGGGTGGCTCATGCAGAGTGAGCGGGTTGAAATGCGCAAGCTTTCCCGTGCGGCAATCGAGACTCTGGCGATAATCGCCTATCATCAGCCTGTAACCCGCGCCGAGATCGAGGAAATCCGCGGAGTGGCAGTCTCCCGCGGAACCATCGACCAGCTTCTGGAACTTGACTGGATTCGCCTTGGGCGCAGACGAATGACGCCGGGGCGCCCGGTTACATTTGTCGTGACCGAAGAGTTTCTGGATCACTTCGGACTTGAAAGCGCACGAGACTTGCCCGGTTTGAAGGAGTTGCGGGAGGCTGGACTGCTAGATAGTCGACCTCCGCCAGGGCAGTTACACGAACCCGAAGATGATGGCGAGGCTGCACATGGACAGAGCGAATTGTTTGAGGATTGAGCTTGGCCGGCAGTGTGTTGAAGGAAGCACTTGTTCTTGGTCCTGACCACGTCTAGCTTTCAGGCCGACGAGACTCCTGAACACAGGGACAGCGATGCCGATCCGAAACCGTTTTGCTGAAATGTTGCCAGAAATCACATCCTGGCGGCGTGATTTTCATTCACATCCGGAGTTGCGTTTCGAGTGTCATCGCACCGCCAAAATTGTGGCGGACAAGCTGCGCAGCTTTGGCTGCGACGAGGTGGTTGAGGGGATTGGTGTCACTGGTCTGGTCGGTCTGATCCATGGCCGCAAGCGCAATTCCGGTCGCGTGATCGGACTTCGCGCGGATATGGACGCTCTGCCGATTTTAGAGGCGACCGGGTTGCCATATGCATCTACCCATCATGGCAAGATGCATGCGTGCGGCCATGATGGGCACACTGCAATGCTGTTGGGTGCGGCGCAATATCTGTGTGAGACCCGCAATTTTGACGGCACGGTCGCGGTGATTTTCCAGCCTGCAGAAGAAGGTGGGGCAGGGGCCAAGGTCATGTGTGAATCTGGCCTCATGGACCGGTTTGGCATCCAAGAGGTTTACGGAATGCACAACCGACCCGGGCATCCACTCGGGGAATTCAATATCAGAGAAGGTGCATTTTATGCTGCCTGTGACGAGTTCCGCATCATAATAGAGGGAAAGGGTGGGCACGCCGCAAAGCCTCATGTCACGTGTGATCCGGTTTTTATTGCAAGTCAGCTGATTCTTGCGCTCCAGAGCATTGCTAGTCGAAACGCTGATCCTACCGAGAATATCGTGATGTCTGTTTGCGGCGTGCGCAGCGACACCGAGGCACACAATGTCATCCCGCAGCGGGTAGAAATGCGTGGAACCATCCGAACCCACGCGCAAGACCTACGCCGGATGGCAGAAACTCGCCTTCGAGCGCTTTGTGCATCATTTCCAGCAGCTTTCGGCGCAACGGCCGAGCTGGAGTTTGTGGAAGGTTATCCGGTGATGGTGAACCATAGCGCACATACGCAATACGCGCGCAAAGTCGCTCAGGATGTCTCGGGCCAATGTCTCGAAGCGGGGTTCAACATGGGCGGGGAGGATTTCGCCTATATGCTTGAGGAGCGCCCCGGCGCTTATATCGTGCTTGGCGCGGGCGATGGTGCGGGGCTTCATCATCCCGAATATGATTTCAACGACGAGATCATTCCTTATGGGTGCAGCTGGTATGTCGGCATGGCAGAGGCGCGCTTGCCGTTGTGAGCGCGACTACCGGCAGCAGAGCAATGTCGCGTACGGGATAGTGCGCTGAAATTGTTTGAAACAGCTTTGCCATGAGCGATCACGATACCTTTTCTGCTGGAATATCAGAAAGTTCATCCTGCATGCCAGAAAACCGAGTATTCGGGGTTGACTTGCTCGGGAAGTCGCAGTCCACTCGCCCTATGGGACGCTATGTCAACCCACGCGGATGATTACGCATACCCGAGAGCTGCCAGTAACGAGCAGCGTTCAGACAAGGAGGAAATCATGAACAAACCCCTCAGCGCAGGTCTTGTGGCCGCCGGCATGATGCTCGGCACAACCGCAATGGCTCAGGATACTTTCATCTCGATCGGCACAGGTGGCGTAACCGGAGTATATTACCCGGCAGGAGGTGCCATCTGTCGTTTGGTCAACCGCGACCGTGCCGAGCATGGGATCCGGTGTGGCGTGGAATCCACAGGCGGATCGATCTTCAACATCAACGCCATCCGCTCGGGCGAGCTGGAATTCGGTGTTGCACAGTCCGACTGGCAGTATCATGCCTTCAACGGCACATCCCAATTTGAGGAAACAGGGGCTTTCGAAGGTCTGCGCGCAGTCTTCTCGCTCCATCCTGAGCCCTTCACAGTAGTTGCCCGCGCTGATGCCGGGATCGCCAGTTTCGAAGATCTGGCGGGCAAGCGTGTCAATATCGGCAACCCCGGTTCCGGTCAGCGCGGCACCATGGATGTCGTGATGGAAGCGATGGGCTGGACGCTCGATACATTCGCGCAGGCGACCGAGCTGCCCCCTGCCGAGCAGTCGTTGGCACTGTGCGATAACAATGTCGATGCTATCGTTTATACTGTTGGCCATCCCTCAGGTGCGATTCAGGAAGCAACTACAGCGTGTGATACAGTGTTGGTGAATGTCGATAATGACGCGATCCGCGCGCTTGTGGAAGAGCGGCCTTATTACCGTATGGCTACAATTCCAGGCGGCATGTATCGCGGGACTGCGGAAGATGTAACCACATTCGGTGTGGGCGCGACCTTCGTCAGTTCTGATGCAGTAAGCGAGGAAGTGGGCTATCAGGTCGTTCGCGCAATCTTCGAGAACCTCGACCAGTTCACTGCGCTGCATCCGGCGCTCGCCAATCTCGACCCGGCTGAAATGGCAAGTGACGGCCTCTCCGCCCCACTGCATCCCGGCGCTGAGCGGTATTTCCGCGAAGCTGGCCTGATCGACTAAGGCCGAAGAGCATTGATGTGGCGCGGATTTTCTCTGCGCCGCATCATATCTTCCGCGTATGAGCGCGGCAAAAAGTCGAGAATTCGTATCGATAGGGGATAGTCGCATGGCGTCTGCGCAAAAGCCCGAAGGGCGTCAGTTTTCCGATGATGAACTTCAGGATCTGGTTGCCAGCTCCGATTCCGGTGCACGCAATCCAGACAACCGCTATGTAGCCCTGCTGATTGCGACAACCGCTTTCCTTTGGTCCGCCTTTCAGATCTGGATTGCAGATCTTCAATTCCAGTGGGCACAGCATATCCCCTTCGCAAGGGTCATCGGTTCCGACCAGACCCGGCCTATGCACCTTACTTTCGCGCTGTTTCT